>JAVVET010000052.1:0-22372 GCA_032251235.1 Wenzhouxiangellaceae bacterium | reverse complement strand
ACATGTACGACACGATCAAGGGCTCGGACTGGCTCGGCGACCAGGACGCGATCGAATACATGTGCCGCGAGGCGATTCCATCGGTGATCGAGCTCGAGCACTACGGCGTTCCGTTTTCGCGCACCGAAGAGGGCAAGATTTATCAACGTCCGTTCGGCGGCATGACCACGCACTTCGGCGAGGGCACGGCTCAGCGCACCTGCGCGGCTGCCGACCGCACCGGCCACGCCATCCTGCATACGCTGTACCAGCAAGCGCTCAAACACGACGCGCAGTTTTTCATCGAGCACTTCGGCATCGACCTGATCATGGACGAAGACGGCGTTTGCCGCGGCGTGCTGACCTGGGACCTGGCGACCGGCAAGCTGCATCTGTTTCGCGCCCACGCGGTCATCCTGGCCACCGGTGGTTATGGTCGCAGCTTTTTTTCGTGCACCTCGGCCCATACCTGTACCGGCGACGGCAACGGCATGGTCCTGCGCGCGGGCCTGCCGCTCCAGGACATGGAGTTCATCCAGTTCCACCCGACCGGCATCTACGGCGCCGGCATGCTCATTACCGAGGGCGTCAGAGGCGAGGGCGGCTACCTGACCAACTCCGAGGGCGAGCGATTCATGGAGCGCTACGCGCCCAATGCCAAGGACCTGGCCTCGCGTGACGTGGTTTCGCGATCGATGACGGTCGAAATTCGTGAAGGTCGGGGCGTCGGTCCGGAAAAGGATCATATTCACCTCAACCTGCAGCACCTGGGTCCCGAAGTCATCAACCAGCGCTTGCCGGGCATTGCCGAGACCGCAAAGGTATTTGCCGGCGTCGATGTGACCAGGGACCCGATTCCGGTGCTGCCGACCGTGCATTACAACATGGGCGGCATCCCGACCAATTACCAGGGCGAGGTGGTGACGCTGAAGGACGGCGACCCGGATGCCGTGGTCAAGGGGCTTTATGCGATCGGCGAGGCGGCCTGCGTTTCGGTGCACGGCGCCAATCGGCTGGGCTCGAATTCGCTGCTCGACCTGATCGTATTCGGCCGTGCCGTGGCCAAATCCTGTGGCGCCAGCATCGAGCCGAACCAGTCCCACCCGACGCTTTCCGAAAACATCGTCGATGACCTGGTCTCTGAATTCGATCGCATCCGAAACGCCGACGGAAAAAATCCCGCGGCCGAGATCCGGGGCCGCATGCAGCGGGTGATGCAAAACCATGCCGCGGTATTCAGAACCGATGAAACCCTCAAGGAGGGCGTTGAAAAGATCAACGAAGTCAACGCACTGTTTTCCGACTTGAAGGTTTCGGATCGATCCATGGTCTGGAACACCGACCTGGTCGAAACGCTGGAGCTGCGCAACCTGCTGGGCAACGCGGTGGCCTCGATGGTGCTTGCCGACAATCGCGAGGAAAGCCGTGGTGCACATGCCCGCGAGGACTTCTCCGAGCGCGACGACAAGAACTGGATGAAGCACTCGCTGATCTGGCTGGATGACAAGGGTCAGCCCCGCATCGACTACCGGCCGGTTCACATGTATACGCTTTCAGACGATGTCGAAGTCGTGCCGCCGAAAAAGCGCACGTACTGATCGACGGCACTCAAGACGATTCACGCAAGGGTTTCACATGGCTGAGTTCAGACTTCCCAAAAATTCCCGCATCGGCAAGGGCAAGCACTTTCCGGCACCAAAAGATGCGAGCCAGGTCCGCACGTTCCGGATCTATCGCTGGAGCCCTGAAAGCGACGGGAACCCGCGCATCGACAGCTACGAGATCGACCTCGACGATTGTGGCCCGATGGTGCTCGACGCGCTGATCAAGATCAAGGACGAAATCGATCCGACGCTCAGCTTCCGCCGCTCCTGCCGCGAGGGCATCTGCGGTTCCTGCGCGTTCAATATCGACGGCGTCAATACGCTGGCCTGCACCAGGGGCATCGACGAAATCAACGGCGATGTCAAGATCTATCCGCTGCCGCACATGCCCGTGGTCCGGGACCTGGTGCCCGATCTGACCCATTTTTATGCCCAGTACGCCTCGATTCGACCGTGGATTCGAACCCAGAGCCCGCCGCCACCGGACAAGGAGCGGCTGCAGTCGCCGCAAGATCGCGAACAGCTCGACGGCCTGTACGAATGCATTCTGTGCGCCTGCTGCAGCACTGCCTGTCCGAGTTACTGGTGGAGCGGCGAGCGCTATCTTGGTCCGGCCGTACTTTTGCAGGCCCATCGCTGGCTGCTCGATTCGCGCGACGAGGCCACCGGCGAGCGCCTCGACGAACTCGAAGACCCGTTCAAACTCTACCGTTGCCACACCATCATGAATTGCGCCAAGACCTGTCCCAAGGGCCTGAACCCGGCCAAGGCCATCTCCGAGATCAAGCGGATGCTGCTGGCTCGCCGTTCGCTGTAGCGGCGTGGCCCACTCGCAGGCCTTTCGATGACCGAAACAAATGCTGAATTGGCCAGGCTGCGCTGGCGCTGCCGTCGCGGCATGCAGGAGCTGGATTTCATTCTCGGCAACTGGCTGACGCGCCACGGTGCCGGGGCTGACGATTCGCAGCGACGGCGGTTTGACCGGCTGCTGGACTGCGAAGACGATTTGATCTGGGACTGGATTCTCGGCCGTTCGCGGCCTGAAGACGCTGAACTCGCGACCATGGTCGACGAGTTGATGGACGAGTCCAAAAAATTCAGCCATCCCGAATGAATCATATCGAGTGAACCAGCTTGAATTCAGGCCCGGCCGTATCCGTTCGGTGCTGCTGGTCTCGGTCGGCTTGATGGCGCTGATTGCCGTGATCGTTGCACAGCCCGGGTTGCTGCCGGGCCTTGTCATGGCGGCCGGCGTGATCGCCTATTGCTGGTTTCAATTGCGCCGCAAGCGCCGCTGGCAGGCCTTGCGACTGGGTGCCGGCGACGATTCCCTGCTGTTTGATGCCGAAGCCGAACGGCCGCTTGCCGGCCAGCTGATCCCGATTTTCGTCAGTCCGTTTTTTGTATCCCTGCGCCTGGATTCACCGGACCTGCGTCGCGTCTGGCTGTCGGTTTTTCGCGACGAACTCGACCCTGCCGGCTTTCGGAAATTACTGGCGCGACTGCGGCTGGGCGGCATTTGATTTCGTCGCCGGCGACGCGCGCCGGGGGGGTGTCCGCATGTGCCGGCGCCACCGTTGCCTGACGGCAGCCGGCGGCCAGCGGTTAGAATCGTCCAATGAGCAACAGTTACGAATTGCAATCGGATTGCACCGGCAACGACCGGCCCTGGCTGTACCCGCTGTGGCAGTGGGGCGTTTTGATTCCGCTGGTGGTATTGATTACGCTGGTGGCGGCAACGCTTGCGGTGTTGTTGAGCCTGTTCGGCTTCAAGCGTGCAGCTAATCTGGGTGTTGCTGCGAGCTGGGCGCGCTCGATTGCATGGCTTACGCCAATGCGCGTGGATATCACGGGCGCCGATCGGATCGTGCCCGGTACGCGCTACGTGGTCGTCGCCAATCACCAGAGCCAGTACGATATTCCATTGGTGTACGGCTTCAGCGGGCTGGACCTGCGCTGGGTGATGAAGGCCGAACTCGGAAAAATACCCTTTATTGCCCAGGGCTGCCGCGCAATTGGGCATATCTTTATCGATCGAGGCCAGCCCGACGCCGCCCGCGACACCATCCGTCGGGCCGTGTCCAGGCTGGGGCCGGGCACCGGCGTGATGTTTTTTGCCGAAGGCACGCGCAGTCGAACCGGCCGCCTGCTGAAATTTCGAAAGGGCGCGTTTCAGGTTGCCGTCGAGCAGGGTATGCCGGTGCTGCCGGTCAGCCTGGTCGGTACCCGTCGGATCCTAAAGCCCGGTTCTGTGCGCGTGCACCCCGGCCGGGTCCGGCTGGTCTTTCACGAACCGATCATGCCGCCCGACGCGCCGACGGAACAGGCCGTTTCGACGCTTTGCGTCAAAACGCGTGCGGCGATCGCCTCGGCGCTCGATGAATCGCAATGCAAAGGTTAGCGGGGCGCGAATGAGGGTTGAGGTTCCAGATCCGGAATACACCGCATCGCGGCGATCGGGCCAGAATTTTCTGCTGGCCCTTAAAGTGGCATTCGGCTTTCTGGTGGTGATATGGGCGGTGTTCCTGTTCGATCAGTTGCTCGAACTCAGGCTGATCCGGTTTGGATTGCGTCCGCGCGACACCCAGGGCCTGCTCGGGCTGATCACGACGCCGCTGCTGCATTTCAACCTGGCCCATATTTCCTCCAACAGCTTTCCGCTGCTGGTCGGCGGCACGATTATGCTTTTTCTTTATCCGAACTCGGCCCTGCGTGCTTTGCCGGCGATCTTTTTCGGATCCAGCCTGCTGGCGTGGCTGTTCGCCCGCGACAGCATCCATATCGGCGCTAGTGGCCTGATCTACGGCGTGCTTGCTTTTGTCTTCGTGTCCGGGGTCATCCGCCGGGATATGCGTTCGATCGGTGCGGCCCTGATGGTCTGGTTCCTGTACGGCTCGATGATCTGGGGCGTGCTTCCGGCCGGCCAGGGGATGAGCTGGGAACTGCACTTCAGCGGGTTTGTGCTGGGGGTCGTCACAGCACTTGTCTTCAAGCGCTGGGATCGCCCGCCGATGAAGCGATACGAGTGGGAAGACGACGACGATCGACTGGATGAAATTTATGGCGAAGACCAGCCCTGGCGCGCCGGATCGCGGCCTCGGCAAGGCCGGAGTGAGTGGCAGTGAGTCGACCACTGCTGCACGTCATGGGTTGCGGTCGCGCCGGCCGGACGCTGGCGCGGTTGTGGGTCGAGGCCGGTGTGCTCGAGGTTGGTCAGGTTGTCAATCGCGGCCTGGGCAGCGCGCGTGCCGCGACTGCGTTCATCGGTCAGGGTCGGGCGGTCGAACATTTCGGCGACATCGGTCCGGCCGACTGGTTGATGCTTGGCGTCCCGGACAGTCGCTTGTACGAGGCTGTTGATCAACTGACCGGACAACTGAACAAGCGCCCGGCGCTGGTGTTTCACTTGTCCGGCTCCGAACCATCGACGTTGCTGGCGCCGCTCGAAACACTCTATGCCTCGGTGCATCCGGTTTGTCCGTTCAGCGATCCGGAATATGCGGTCAAACACTTTGCCGGCTGCCATGCGGTGGGCGAGGGACAGCGCCGAGCGCTTGAAATGCTGTTGCCGTGCTTTGAACGCATCGGCGCCCGGCCGGTGGAATTTCTGCCGACCGACAAGCGCCGCTACCATGCCGCGACGATCGCGGCGAGCAATTTCCTGAACGTGCTCGACGACCTGGCCCTGGCGCTGGCTGAATCTGCCGGGCTGGAACGCGGTCAGGCTCTGGAATTGCTGGTCTCACTGCAACGCGCCAGCCTTTCCAACATCGAGCGCGCCGGACCGATGAACGCGCTGACCGGGCCGATCGAGCGCGCCGACGAAGCGGTTTGTCGACAGTTAAGGCAAGCGCTGGACGGCCTTGCCCCGGCCCAGCTGAAATTGTTCAACGCGCTGGCCCAGGGTGCCGTTGAACTGGCCGCCCGCAAGCATCCGGCCAGTTCTCGCTCGTTGTCCGGAATTGGCCGCATGTTCGACGATTCGCTGCCGTATCCGCGTTGCGAGGAGCGCTGATGGCCGCCTTCGAATACCAGGCCGTCGAGCACGGTCGCCAGGTCAGTGGCTTGATCCAGGCCGATACCGCCAGGCAAGCTCGGCAGCAATTGCGCGAGCGGGGACTGGTGCCGCTGGAAGTCGAGCCGGTGCGGCGCGCGAGGCGGTTCCAGGGCGGCATGGGCATGGCCCGCGAGCGGGCACTGATCCTGCGCCAGTTCGCGGCACTGCTGCGCGCCGGCCTGCCGCTCGAAGAGGTGTTGTCGCTGGTATCCGACCAGGCCGGTTCGGCTCGCGTCAACCGGCCGCTGGCATCGATTCGGGCCCGGGTTCTGGAAGGCCAGTCGCTGTCGCAGGCGATGGCCGAGCACCCGGGGCTGTTTCCGCCGATGGTCTCGCGCACCGTGGCCGCCGGCGAGCAGGCCGGACGCCTGGAGATTGTCATCGAAAGGCTGGCCGAGCACGCCGACCGGCGCCTTGCACTGTCGCGCGGGCTGGCCGTAGCGCTGGTTTACCCGTTGTTGCTGGCCGCGATTTCGCTGCTGGTGGTCTGGGGTCTGCTGGGTTTCGTCGTACCCCGCGTGGTCACGGTGTTCGAGTATTCAGGCAATGAACTGCCGTGGATGACGCAGAGCCTGATCGGTCTTTCGGGGTTCATTTCCGGCTACGGCATCTGGATCGCGGGCGCGCTGGGAGCGGCTTTAATGGGCGGATGGATGCTGCTGCGGCGCCCCGGCCCGCGCTTGTGGCTGGACCGGCGCCTGCTGCGCCTGCCGCTGGTCGGGCGCCTGGTGCGAACGCATGCCGCGGCCCTGTTCGCGCGCACCCTCGCCATCCTGGTTTCGAGTTCCGTGCCGGCCGTCGATGCGCTCAAGGCCACGGCCGAAGTGCTCGATAACCGCCAGGTTCGCAACGACCTGGAGGCCGCGGCGGCCCGGGTCCGCGAGGGTTCATCGATTTCGGCCTCGATGCAGGACATCGAATGGCTGCCGCCGCTGACCCGAAGGCTGATCCACGGCGGCGAGCAGGCCGGTGACCTGGCCTCGATGCTCGAGCACGCCGCCGCGCTCCAGGAGTCCGACTTGCAGGCCGCAGGCCAGGTGCTGCTGGCGGTATTGCAGCCGCTGCTGATCCTGCTGGTCGGGGCGATCGTGCTGTACATCGTGCTGGCGATTCTGTTGCCGATCATGAACCTGAGTCAGTTGCTGGGATGAAACGGGCCGCCATGACCAGGCCGCATGATCGCGACGCCGAGGCAGCTCATGCCGACGGCGAATCCATGATCGTTTTCGAGCACGTCGCCAAGCGCTACCCAGGCGGCGTGCAGGCGCTTTCGGATGTCAATTTTGAATTGCGCCGGGGCGACATGGCCTTCTTGACCGGGCGCTCGGGCGCCGGCAAGAGCACGCTGCTCCGCTTGATCGCGCTGCTCGAACGACCCAGTCGTGGCCAGGTATTGTTCGACGGGCGCAACATCGGGCGCCTTTCTCGGCGCCAGATTCCGCGATTGCGGCGCCAGGTCGGCGTGATCTTCCAGGACCACAAGCTGCTGACCGACCGCAAGGTATTCGACAACGTCGCGTTGCCGCTGATCATCGCCGGTTATCCCTGGAGCGAAGTGCGGCGCCGGGTCCGCGCGGCCTTGGACCGGGTCGGTCTGCTCGACAAGGAAAGCATGCAGATCCCGGTTCTGTCCGGCGGCGAGCAGCAGCGCGTGGGCATCGCCAGGGCCATGGTCGGCAAGCCGCCGGTGCTGCTGGCCGACGAGCCGACCGGCAACCTGGATCCGGAGCTTTCGGCTGAACTGATGCAGTTGTTCTGCACGCTCAATGAATTGGGCACGACGGTCCTGATTGCCACGCATGACCTGGACCTGGTCCAGCGCCTGAATCGACGGGTGCTGGTGCTCGATGCCGGCAAAATGGTCCAGGATCGGCTGCCTTCAGGCGCAATGCCGAGGCCTGCCGGCCCGGTCGAGAGCGGGCATGATTAAGGCAGCATCGGCATTTCGGGCCGAAATGCGCGCCTGGAGCCGGCGTCATGGTTACAGCCTGCTGTCGTCGATGGGTACGCTGTTTCGTCATCCGCTGGCCAGCCTGTTGACGGTCAGCGTGCTCGGCATTTCCCTGACGCTGCCGCTGGGGCTTCACACGGCGCTGGAAAATCTTCGCCAGATGAACAGCAGCCTGGAGCGCCTGGACTCGATCAGCGCGTTTCTGGATATCGAAATCGGCCCGGATGACAGCCGTCGCATGGCATCGCATATTTCGGGCTGGGCTTCGGTGCTGGCGGTCGACCCGATCAGCCCGGAAGCGGGAATGCGCGAACTGGTCGGCGCCACCGGACTGGATGAATTCGATCTGGAGCAGGTGCCATTGCCCTGGCTGCTGGAGGTCACGCCGGCCTCCGGCGCCGATACCAGCGGCCTGGCCGATCGCTTGCGCAATCTTGGCGGCGTTGACCTGGTGGTGGTCGATCTTGGCTGGGTGCGCCGGCTCGACGCCATACTCGCGGTTTTTTCGCGACTCGTCGAGGTGCTGGCGGTGATGTTCGCGCTGGCCGTGCTGTTCGTGATTTCGAACAACATCCGCACCGAAATCCAGGCCCGCAGCGAAGAAATCGAGGTGATGGCGTTGATCGGCGCAACACCGGCCTATATTCGGCGTCCATTCCTGTACTCCGGGCTTTGGATGGGCCTGTCCGGCGCCCTGGTGGCCTGGTTGCTGGTGGGCTTGAGCCTGTGGCTGCTGGAAGGTTCGGTGCGCGAACTCGCAGCCAGTTACGGCACGCCGGTTGAACTTTTGGCGCCGCCGCCGTGGCTGGTCGCGGGCATGATCGTCGGCAGCGGTCTGCTCGGCATCCTCGGCGCCGGGATCGCGGTTTCGCGCAACCTGGCCCGGATCAATCCGTGATGATTCCTTAACTGTTGCTTGTATTAGTTTTTTTTGCCGTGGAGACGCCCGAAAAATTGCTGCCAATGGCTCGGGAACTTGTCCAGGTGCAACCCCTCTAAAAACATGTTGGAAAGTATGGCAATAGGGGTCCGATTTCAAGATGTCGACTCCAAAAAAGCTATAATGGTCTGTTAACTGACAGGAGAGCTATATGTCAAAAGAACTCGTGCCAAGTCATTTGCTCGCGCCGGCGGGAACGGGCTCTCTGGATGCGTATGTTCAGGAAGTCAATCGAATTCCCGTATTGAGTCTTGACGAAGAACAAAGCCTGGCGCGCCGCTTTCATGGCGAAGAAGACCTGGATGCCGCGCGCCTGCTGGTGATGTCGCACCTGCGCTTCGTGGTCCATGTTGCGCGCGGCTATTCCGGCTACGGCCTGCCGCTGGGCGATCTGGTCCAGGAAGGCAATATCGGGCTGATGAAAGCCGTCAAGCGATTCGATCCGGATCACGGTGTCCGCCTGGTGTCGTTTGCGGTCCATTGGATCCGCGCCGAAATTCACGAATTCGTGCTTCGCAACTGGCGCATCGTCAAGGTGGCCACGACCAAGGCACAGCGCAAGTTGTTCTTCAACCTGCGCAGATCGAAAAAACGCCTGGGCTGGCTCAACCAGGGTGAAGTCAACAAGGTTGCCGAAGACCTGAACGTCAAGCCCGAAGTCGTGATGGAAATGGAATCCCGGTTGTCCGGCCAGGACGTTGGTTTCGATCTGACCACCGACGACGATGATTCGCCGTACCTGGCGCCGGCGGCGTTCCTGCAAAGCCACCAGGACTCGCCGGATGTCGCCACGGAAGCTGAAAACCTGGAGGATCATTACCATGGCATGCTGCTCGACGGTATCCATGAACTGGATGATCGCTCCCAGGACATCATCCAGGCGCGCTGGCTTCTGGATCCCAAGATCACGCTCCAGGAACTGGCAAACAAATACGGTGTTTCAGCCGAGCGTATTCGACAGCTTGAAGCCGCCGCGTTGAAAAAGCTCAAGGCGCACTTCGCAGCCTGAAGCGCCGGATCAAAAGCCGAAAAACTCAAGCCCCCGCTGGTCGGGGGCTTTTTGTATCCGTCAACTGCCCATCGCGCGCGACCACTTCGTCGGGACCGGAAGGCACGCGGCTCGATGGCGGATAGACATATTGGTTCCTGACTAGGAGCCTGTTGGACTTAACGCTGATCTACTGCGGAAAAGCCGGATTGGGCCAGATTCTCCGCTCTTTATCGTTAAATAGGCTCACTATTCTCCTCAAAAGATCGAAAAATCTGACTCCAACCGGCTTTCCATCGCTTTGGATCGGTCAAGTCCGACAGGCTCCTAGCGTCGTGTCTCAGCAACACTCCAGTGTGCGCCCTCGACACCGGATCGAGCGGGCATCGATCGCTTCAGTTCGACACGTGGCGAGGCCTTTAGCAATCGATGCCCGCCCGATCCTGGCTCCGGAACTCAGCCGAATCCCTGAACGGGCATGAATGATCGGAATCACTGAGACACGATGCTAGTCAGGTATTGATTAACCAGGCGGCACGGAGCGGGCCTGAACGCTCATTCCGCCGGCCTGAAGGCGGCGCTGATCGAACCGTCCGCCGCTGATATCCTGTGCGCTGAACTCGCGCGCTGAACCCACGACGGATGACCTACTGATGAACCCATTGATTTCCCATCTCGAATGCAGCCTCGACGGCCGCAAATATGCCGCCGGCAGGATCTACCGTCTTTCCGATGCCGGCCGACCGTTGCTGGTGCGCTACCGGCTCGATGAAGTGGCTGCCAGCGTCGATCGCGACGAAGTGGCCGCCCGGCCCGGCGGGTTTTACAAGTGGCGCGAACTGTTGCCGTTCGAGGACAGCGAAGGCGTGCCGCGCCTGGGCGAGACCGACACGCCGTTGATTCGAATGAACGGCGCGCCGGGCGTGACGATCAAGGACGAGGGGCGGCTGCCGACCGGTTCGTTCAAGGCGCGCGGGCTGGCATTGGCCGTGGCGATGGCGCGCGAATTGGGTTTGAAAAAGCTGTGCATGCCGTCCAACGGCAATGCCGGGGCCGCGCTGGCCGCTTACGCGACGCGGGCCGGGATGCAGTCGCTGGTTTATTGCCCGGCCGACACGCCGCGCATGAATATCGACGAGACCCGCATGGCCGGTGCCGAAGTCGTGGAAGTCGACGGCTATATCGACGATTGCGGCAAGCTGCTGGCCGAGCGCGCGAAAGCCGAGGACTGGTTCGACGTCTCGACGCTCAAGGAGCCGTACCGGCTCGAAGGCAAGAAGACCATGGGGCTGGAGCTGGCCCGGCAATGGGGCTGGAAGCTGCCCGATGCGATTTTTTATCCGACCGGTGGCGGCACCGGTTTGATCGGCATGTGGAAAGCTTTTGCCGAAATGCGCGAACTGGGCTGGATCGATGGCCCGCTGCCGAAGATGATCGCCGTGCAGGCCGAAGGTTGCGCGCCGATGGTGCGTGCCTATGAGGCCGGCGAGGAATTTGCCGAGCGCTGGGAAAACGCTTCCACGATCGCCGCCGGCATCCGGGTTCCGCAAGCGGTTGGCGATTTTCTGATCCTGCGCGCGGTGCGCGAGTCCGGCGGCTGCGCGATCGCAGTCTCCGAGGCGGAAATCGATCGTTCCTGGAAGTCGGTCGCGATTGATGAGGGCGTGCTGCTGTGTCCTGAAGGGGCGGCCACGCACGCGGCCTGGAAGCGCATGACCGAATCCGGAGACTTGCCGCGCGATGCCCAGGTCGTGCTGTTCAACTGCGCTACCGGCCTGAAATACGCGCTTCCGAAATGATGTCCGGCCGGGTCGGGGCCGGCTGGCTGCGGGGATTGCTGAACTCTGGCGCAGCGGGGCGCTCGCGGCCGCAGCTCGAGGCCATGCTCACGATGGTTGATTTCCACGGATGGATTGCCTCGTCGATGGTGGAGGCGCGTCGTTGTACGCAGACCACGGTTCCATCGGCCAGGACGTGTCGGGCGCGTTGCCTGCCATCGGGATCCTGCCATTGTTCCGTGCGTGCCGGGACGGCGCCGACGTAGCCCGAAAGCCAGCCTCGAGCGCCCGGCAGGCCGCGGATGGGATCGCCGTAGGAGGCCCAGGGATTTTGATCGAAAGAATTCGATTCGGCAGGCGCTGCGAGATCGCCGATCTGCTGGAGAACAGCGGCGCGCAACGCGGTCGCCGGTTCGGCGATTCCGGTTTCTGTGCCTTTCTTCGGGATGGGTTGCTGGTTGTCGCCGGATGGCTCGGTGGCGGCGCGCGGTGCCGTGGCTTTGGATATCGTCATGGGTTTCAGTGCGCGTGCAGCTTCGTTATCCGGTGGTGTTAGCCCGCGCGCTTCAGGCGCGGATGGCTGCACGGGTTCAGGCGTCGGATGTTCAAGCAGACGCATCATGATCGGCTGGGTCACCGCGTCGGAAGGAATCGGATTCAGCGGGGTATGCAGCAGCATCAGTCCCAACAGTACATGGGCCGCCAGCGACCCGGCAAGCGCAAATTTGGGGAAATCGCGGCGGCTGGTGGGCGGCCGGGCGCAACGCCGTGGCGATTCGGTGCCCGGATCATGGATGGCATTTGTGGTCAAACTGTTAGACTAACGGCTTGCAGGTAATCCAATCGTTAAGAAAAAAGGATGATCATGACCTATCGACACGTCAAACTGCCGGAATCCGGCACCCGCATCACCATCGAAAACGAAAAACTCAACGTGCCTGATGAACCGATACTGGGGTTCATCGAAGGCGACGGCATCGGGGTCGACATCACGCCGGCTTGCATGAAGGTCTGGAACGCCGCCATCGAAAAGGCCTACGGCGGCAAGCGCAAGGTGCATTGGGCGGAGCTTTATCTTGGTGAAAAGGCGGCCGGCATCTACGACGGGGATTACTTTCCCGGCGAAACCCTGGATGCGATCAAGGACTTGACGGTGGCCATCAAGGGGCCGCTGACCACGCCGGTCGGCGAGGGCTTTCGTTCGCTGAACGTATCCTTGCGCCAGACCCTCGAACTGTATGCCTGCGTGCGCCCGGTCAAGTATTACAAGGGTGTGCCGTCGCCGATGAAGAACCCGGAAGCGCTGGACGTGGTGATTTTCCGTGAAAATACCGAGGATGTCTATTCGGGCATCGAGTTCGAGGCCGGTACGCCGGAAAACAAAAAGCTGGCCGATTTTCTGCGCAACGAAATGGGCGCGAATTTCTTCGAGGACGCCGCGCTCGGCATCAAGCCGATTTCAGCCATTGGCAGCAAGCGCCTGGTGCGCAAGGCCATCGAGTACGCGATCGAGAACAATCGCGAGTCGGTGACGCTGGTGCACAAGGGCAACATCATGAAGTTCACCGAAGGCGGCTTCCGCAAATGGGGCTACGAGCTTGCAGCCGAGGAGTTCGGCGATGTGACGATTACCGAAGACGAACTTTGGGAAAAGCACAACGGCAAGCGCCCGGAAGGCAAGATCGTGATCAAGGATCGGATCGCCGATATCATCTTCCAGCTTCTGCTGTTGCGTCCCGAAGAGTTCGACGTTCTGGCCACAATGAACCTCAACGGCGATTACCTCTCCGATGCCGCAGCGGCCCAGGTGGGCGGCATGGGCATTGCACCGGGCGCCAACATCGCCGACCACGTGGCCGTGTTCGAAGCCACCCACGGTACGGCGCCGAAGTATGCTGGCCAGGACAAGGTCAACCCGTCGTCGCTGATGTTTTCCGGCGTGATGATGTTCGACTACATCGGCTGGCCCGAAGTGGGCCGGTTGATCGAGCAGGCGTTCGAGAAGGTCGTGGCCGACGGTACCGTGACCTACGATTTCGCCCGCCAGCTCGAAGGTGCCAACGAGGTGCCGACTTCGGGCTTTGGCGATGCGCTGGTCGAGGCAATCCGCGCGTCCTGATGGATTGGGACGAGGCTGGCCTGGCGCTGTCGGAGCCTGACCCGGCGACCAAGTGTCGCCGGGTGGCCGCCATCTGGGCCCAATGCGACGGCGCCGGCGTGGCGGTGGTCAACGATGACACCGTCGTGCCGCCAGCCGGACGACCGGAGCAGCCGCTGCTGGTTTCGCCGCTGCAACTGCCCAAGCGCGGGCTGGGCTCGGTTGCCGGCCGGGTCGCGCTGATCCATGCCGTGGCCCACATCGAGTTCAACGCCATCAACCTGGCGCTGGATGCGGCCTTGCGGTTCAAGGGATTGCCGCCGCAGTTTTATCAAGACTGGCTCGATGTGGCGCACGACGAGGCGCGTCATTTCGCGCTGCTTGGCAATCGCCTGTCGGAAATGGGTGCAGCCTATGGCGATTTGCCGGCCCACAACGGGCTGTGGGAAATGGCTGAAAAAACCGCACATGACCCGCTGCTCCGAATGGCGCTGGTACCGCGCGTGCTCGAAGCGCGCGGACTGGACGTAACCCCGGGCATGATCGTTCGGCTGGAGCAGGCCAAAGACCTGGCCAGCGTGGACTGTCTGAAGCTGATTCTCGAAGAAGAGGTGCGACATGTTGCGATTGGCAGCCACTGGTTCAGCTACCTGTGCGCGCAGCGGGGCCTGGAGCCGGAATCGACGTTCGGTCAATTGCTCGAGCAGTATTTTTCCGCTGGCCTGCGCGGACCCTTCAATCACGAAGCACGGCGGCGCGCAGGATTCAGCCTCGGCGAACTCGAGGCACTGGAAGTTGCCGGTTGACGCCCACGCCGGTCCGGGTATCCGACGTCTGCTGTTGCTGGGTTTTATTTTGATCAGTGCGGGCAACATCATGGCCGCTGACGAGAAGCTGGAACTGGTCGATACAGTGGACCTTGAGCGATATCAAGGCCGCTGGTTTGAAATCGCGCGCCTGCCAAATCGCTTTCAAAATAGCTGTGACGGCAATGTTTCGGCCGATTATCGGCTCAAGCAGGATGGTCGAATCGAGGTCGTCAATCGCTGCAGGTCCGAGCACGGCGGCTTCAATGAAGTGATCGGCGAGGCGCGTCGGCCCAGCCCGGAAGACCCGGCCCGGCTCGAGGTCAGGTTCGCGCCGCGCTGGCTGAGCTGGCTTCCGCTGGTTTGGGGCGATTACCAGATCATGGCGCTGTCGGACGACTACCAGTGGGCCATGGTTGGGGCACCCTCACGAAAGTACTTGTGGATTCTTGCGCGCCGGCCGTCGTTGCCCGAAACACGCATCGAGGCGTTGCTGGCCGAAGCCGAGCGACAGGGTTTCGATACCGACGAACTCATCCGCACGCCACAGGCTGTCGAATGATCATCGATACGCTCGTGATCGGTGCCGGCTGGTCCGGCCTTTCGGCCGCCGCGGTGCTGACCGCGGCCGGGCATGATGTGCTGGTGCTGGAAAAATCCAGAGGGCCGGGCGGGCGCAGCGCAACCCGGCGCGAAGGCCGCTCGCGATTCGACCATGGTGCCCAGTATTTCACGGCCCGGAGCGCAGCTTTTGCACGCCAGTTGCAGCAATGGCGGGATCTGGATCTGGTGCAGCGCTGGAAACCGAGGCTGACCGTATTCGGCGAACGCGACGAGCATACCGGAACCGGTGACGCACAGCGATTTGTCGGTGTGCCGGGCATGAATTCGGTTTGCAAATACCTGGCCACGGGTTTGCAATGCCGTTTCAAGACCCGCGTGACCCGACTCGGCTTCGACCGCCAATGGCAGGTCGAACTCGACGACGGAGGCAGCTTGAGTGCGCGCCGCCTGTTGCTGACTGCGCCGCCGGCCCAGGCTGCGGCCTTGCTGGGGGCCACCGACCCATTGTTTGAGCAACTGTCCGCGGTCGATTTCGAGCCCTGTATGGCAGCCATGCTGGCTTTTGAAAAGCCGCTGGAGATCGGCCTGGATGCGGCCTTCGTCAACCAGCCCGGTACGCTGGCCTGGGTCGCGAGAAACTCCAGCAAGCCCGGGCGCTCGGGTGAAGACTGGGTGCTTCATGCCGCCGGCCAATGGTCGACCGAGCATCTCGAGGCGCCGGTCGAATCGCTGACGGAGCCGCTGGTCAAGGCCTTCGGCGAACTGATCGGTCAGCCCCTGCCGGCCTTGCGCCGAAGCATTGGCCACCGTTGGCGCCACGCAAAAGCGCTCAAGCCGCTCGATAGTGGTTTTATTGGTGACAGCGACAGACGCCTGGCCATCGCCGGCGACTGGCTGGCGGGCAGCCGTATCGAGGGTGCCTGGAGCAGCGGCCGACAGGCCGGTCGCTGGCTGGCAGATACGCGCTGAAACGATTTGAAACCAATTGCCGGGAGCCCGTCGAACTGACCGTTGGTCGGCCGCCAACAGCCGGACTGTGGCCGGATCTGCCGGTCTTTGTTGTCTACGGCTGGCGATTGGCCTCGGAAGATCGAACCCCTACGCGGCTTGTCCTCGCCGACGATCGGCCCAAGCCGACAGGCTCCCGGCCCAAGCTCCACCATTCATTCGCAGCTTCGCCGTTACAATGACGCCATGACTGAAACCAATGATGCCAAAGTGATGGACGGCCGAGCCGTTGCCGACCGTTTGCTCGACAACGTGGCCCACGCCGTCGCCAGATCAGTTGAGCGCGGCTCGCGGCCACCGGGCCTGGCGGTGGTACTGGTGGGCGACGATGCTGCATCGAGTATTTACGTCGGCAACAAGGTTCGTGCATGCAAGCGCGCCGGCCTTGTTTCGCGCGATTACCGTCTGCCGCACGGCTCGGACGAGAAAAGCCTGTTGGCCCTGATCGACGATCTCAACGCCGACCCGAGCATCGACGGCATCCTGGTCCAGCTGCCTTTGCCGGCACACATGAACGAACACGCCGTGACCCGGCGCATCGCTGCACGCAAGGATGTCGATGGCTTCCACCCCTTGAACGTCGGCCGGCTTGCGCTGCGCAAGCCGGGCTTGCGTCCGTGCACCCCGCGCGGGGTCATGAGCTTGCTCAATGCCTATGGGCTTGACCCGAAAGGCGATCATGCGCTGGTGGTGGGCGCATCGAATATCGTCGGCCGACCGTTGGCGCTGGAATTGTTGCTTGCCGGTGCAACAGTCACCGTGGCGCATCGGTTTACCCGTGATCTCGAATCCCTGGTGCGCCAGGTCGATTTCCTGTTTGTCGCTGTCGGAAAGCCCGGCGTGGTGGCGTCGGACTGGATCCCTCAGGGCGCTGTTGCGGTTGATATCGGCATTCACCGCGACCCGGGCGGGCGCCTGCGCGGCGATCTGGATTTTGAAACCGCCGCCCGTCGCGCGGCCTGGATTACGCCGGTGCCCGGTGGGATTGGACCGATGACCGTGGCCACGCTGATGCAGAACACCGCGGAAGCCAACGGTCTGGTGGTCCGCTCGCCATGAGTCATTGTTATCGTAGACCCGCGTTGCCTGCGCTGACGCTTGTACTGACGGTCGCGCTGGGCGGCTGCGGCGCCTTGATCGATCGGGCCACCGTGAATTTTGCCAACGACCTGGAAAGTGCCGTCGTCAACTATGACGAGCCCTTGATTGTTGAACGAGGGCTTCCGGCCTTTTTGCTGATACTGGAAGCGCGCCTGCAGGCCAACCCGACCGATGTCGATCTGCTGATCAGCCTTTCGTCGCTGACCGCGAGCTATTCCGGCCTTTTCGTCGAGCGCCCGGAAAGCTCGCGCCGACTGGCTCGCAAGGCCTTTGACTACGCTCGACGGGCAGCCTGCGCTCGCCGCTCGGCGCTGTGTGACATGGCCTCGCTGCCGTTCGAGCAATTCGAACAGGCCGTCGCCGGTCTTGAAGCCGGGGAGGTCGAGACCACTTATGTGCTGGCAACGTCCTGGGTTTCGTGGATCGCTTCGGCCAGCAACGATTACGCCGCACTTGCCGATCTTCCGAAGGCCGAGATTCTGCTCCAGCGGATTTCGCAGCTGGACCCGAAGCACGACGACGGCATGATCTGGCTTTACCTGGCCGTGCTCAACAGCCAGCGCCCGCCCGCCGCCGGCGGTCAGCCGGCATTGGCGCGACAGTATTTTCAGCGCGCGCGCGAGGTTTCCGAGAATCGCAATTTGATGATTGATGTGTTCATGGCCGACGAGTATGCGCGCCTGGTTTTTGATCGAGAGCTGTTCGTCGAATTGCTCGAAGGAGTTTTACAGGCCGATCCCGACCAGCCAGGATACGTACTCGCCAATCACATCGCGCAGGCCCAGGCGCGCCAACTGCTTGACCAGACCACCAGGATTTTTGACTGACATGATTCGAATCGCTCTAGTTGCATTACTTCTGCTGTGCTCGGCCGCCCAGGCCCAGCAACTGAAAATCGCCTTGCTGGCACCCGATGGATCGTCATGGATGGAGGCGCTACGGGCTGCCGCCGATACGGTCGAGGCACGCACCGATGGCGAGGTTCGGACCCGGTTCTATCCCGGCGGCGTCATGGGTGACTCGGCCACGATGATCCGCCGCATTCGGCTGGGTCAACTGCACGGCGGCATGTTCGCCGTCGGCGAGCTGGCATCGATCGCGCCCGAAACCAACCTGTATTCGCTGCCTTTCCAGTTTCGAAATGCAGCCGAGCTGGAACAGCTCAGGGATGAGTTCGACCCGTTCATTCTCGAAGCGCTGCATGACAACGGCCTGGTCGCGCCGTCCATTTCGATGGCCGGGTTTGCCTACCTCTTTTCGCGCGAACCGATCGCCTCGACCGATGACGTGTCATCGGCGCTGCGGGTCTGGATACCCGAGGACGACCCACTATCGCGGCGTACGCTCGAAGAAATCGGCGCCTCGGCGGTACCGATGAGCATGGCCGATGTATATACCGGCCTGCAGACCGGAACCATCAACACCTTTGCCAACACGCTGTCCGGCGCGATCATTCTTCAATGGCATACGCGGGCCAAATACATGCTCAATCTGCCGGTCCTGATGACCGCCGGAGTGCTGGCCGTCGATCGGAAGGCATTTGAGCGCCTGCAGCCCGAACACCAGGAGATCTGGATGGATGTTTTCAGCCAGACGCTGCGCGAGCAGGAAAAACAGGGTGCCAAGGAGAATCGGCAGGCGCGCGAAGCGCTGGTCGGCGAGGGTATCGAGATCATGGAACCCGATGCCGAAGATGCGCGCGAATGGCGGCGTATTTCCGACCGGGTGCTCGACGAGATGCTGGCCGAAGGCTCTTTCGAAGTGCCGGGTATCGAACGCCTGCGCGCGCGATTGGCTGAAATTCGCGCCGAAACCCCGCCCGAAGCTCGAGTCGAGAGCCCGTGACCGACACCGCCAGCGGTGTTTTGGGCGAAGTCGACGGTCAGCCGCTCACCCGCGCCGGCCTGTGGCTGCGCCGGTTCGAGATCGGGCTGATCAGCGTGATCTTCCTCGCCGTTGTCGTGGTTGGCCTGGTCCAGATCGGGCTTCGCAATTTTGCCGACAGTTCGCTGGTCTGGGCCGATCCTGCGATGCGCGCCGGCGTGCTCTGGCTTGCCATGCTGGCCTCTGCGCTGGCCGCCGGCCAGGCACGCCATATCCGCATCGATGTGCTGAGTCGCAAGCTGCCCGAATCGCTTCGTCCCTGGGTGGTTCGCGCCTTGTACTTCGCCACCGCACTGATTTGCCTGGCGCTGACTGCGGCCAGCATCAACCTGTTGCGGCTTGAAATCCAGATCAACGATCTGGCCTTTCTCAATGTGCCGCGATGGCTGGTTCTGATCATCATCCCGATTGGCTTTGGCGTGATGGGCTGGCGCTTCATGCGTCACGCGCTCGGTCTGTCCACTTCGGCGGAAACCCAAAGCTGATGTTGCTGCTTTTATTGTTGGTGCTGGCGCTGTTCGGCATGCCGTTGTTTGCCGTCATTGCGCTTGGCGCAATGGCCTCGTTTCACGCCGAAGGCCTGAACCTGAGCCTGGTTGCGATGGAGTTCCAGCGCATTGGCGAATTGCCGGTGCTGGTTGCGCTGCCGCTGTTCACGTTCGCCGGCGTGCTGTTGTCGCATTCCAGAACGCCCGAGCGGTTGGTCGACTTTACCCGCTCACTGTTCGGCTGGATGCCCGGCGGCCTGGCGATTCTCGGCCTCGGTCTGTTCGCCCTGATGACCGCGTTTACCGGCGCTTCGGGCATCACCGTCGTTGCGCTGGGCTCGCTGATGCTGCCGGCGCTGTTGAAATCCGGCTACCCCGAACACTTTTCGCTGGGCCTGGTCACTGCCGGGTCGAGCATGGGGGTGCTGTTCGCGCCCTCTTTGCCGTTGATTCTGTATGCCGTGATTGCCCAGCAGGTGGCGCCGGGGCAGGGCATCCGCATCGAAGAATTGTTTCTGGCCGGCATTCTGCCGGGCTTGCTGATGTTGCTGCTGATGGCAGGCTGGGCCATGTTCGTACGCGCCCGCTTGCCGGCCGAAAGTCGTGAGCGCCCGCCGATGCTGGCCAGCCTCAGAGCCGTGGCCTGGGAATTGCCGCTGCCGGTCGTCGTGCTCGGAGGTATTTACGGCGGTTATTTACTCGTGGTCGAGGCCGCAGTGGTCACAGCCGCATGGGTGCTGCTGTCGCTGGTGCTGATCCGACGCGATATCGCCTGGCGGCGCTTGCCGGGCATCATCAGCGAGGCGATGGTGCTGGTGGGGGCAATCCTGGTGGTGCTTGGGGTGTCGATGGCTTCGACCAATGTCATGATCGACACTCAGGTGCCGCAGAAGCTGTTTGCCGCGGTCGAACCCTGGATCACCAGCAAGTGGATGTTTTTGTTGATGGTCAACGTGCTGCTGCTGATCGTCGGAATGATTCTCGACATCTTCGCCGCGCTGGTGATCATGGCGCCGCTGATCCTGCCGATTGCGCTGGCATTCGGGGTCGATCCGGTGCATCTTGGAATCGTGTTCCTGGCCAACCTCCAGATTGGCTATTGCACGCCACCGGTCGGTATCAACTTGTTCCTGGCCAGCCACCGCTTCAACAAGGATATCCTGGTCATTTATCGCTCGACGCTGCCGTTCCTGGGCTGGCTGCTGGTGTCTCTGATGATCATTACCTGGTGGCCGGCCTTGTCGCTGTGGCTGCCCGGGCGCCTGTAGGCTCCAGCATTGGTCCACCAGTCTTTCCATTGCGATTGGAAAGCGCTCAGCCCGAGTGCCAAAGGCCGATCAGGTCTCGTGGCGGGTGGCTGTGGGAAAAACGGTATCACCGCCAGCTTCAGGTGAAGCCGGCCATTGGGGTCCTGGTCACGGCGTTGAGTGGCAATGCTGTTGCGTTAAGGATTGGTGCTTTTTAGCCTGCTTGCAGGCGAACGAAAATGCAAGTCCGTAGCCATTCGCCTGCAAGCTGGCTTCCTGCAAAAGCGGCCTAACTCAACAGCATTGTGTTTCCCGACTAGCGTCGTGCCTCAGTGGTCCCGATCGTTCATGCCGGTTCAGGAATTCGGGTGAGTTCCAGAGGCAGGATCGGGTGGGCATCGATCGCTGAAGGCCTCGCCACGCGTCGAACTGAAGCGATCGATGCCGGCCCGATCCGGTGTCGAAGGCACAAACTGGAGTGTTGCTGAGACACGACGCTAGCCAGGTTGTGTTTAACGTAATCGCGGGTTCTTTCAGAACAGGGCGTCTGGCAGGTCTTGAGCGAGGCTGCCGGTTCCTGCCGCCAGGCCGCGGGGCGGCCGTGGCAGCAGCAACCGTGCAAATCAGCGTTCCATAATGGCCGTCACGCCCATGCCGCCGGCGGTGCAAATCGAGATGAGGCCGCGACCCGACCCTTTTTGCTCCAGTGTCTTTGCCAGCGTTGCAACGATGCGCGCACCGGTGGCGGCAAACGGATGGCCGATGGCCAGCGAGCTGCCGTGGATGTTCATCTTGTCGCGGTCGATCGAACCGAGTGCGCCTTCCAGTCCCAGCCGTTCGCGGCAATATTCGTCGGACTCCCAGGCCTTGAGCGTACACAGCACCTGGCCGGCAAAGGCCTCGTGGATTTCATAGAAGTCGAAATCCTGAAGCGTCAGCCCGGCGCGCTGCAGCATTTCGGCGACCGCAACCGTCGGCGCCATCAGCAACCCTTCCTCGGCGTCGACGAAGTCGACCGCGGCGGTCCGGCTATGGGTCAGCCAGGCGGCCACCGACAGGTCGTTTTTGCGTGCGTAGTCTTCGGATGTCAGCAACACCGCAGCGGCGCCATCGGTCAGTGCGGTTGAGTTGCCGGCCGTGAGCGTGCCCTGACCGGATTTGTCGAAGGCCGGCTTGAGCTTGGCCAGTTGCTGCAGATCGCTGTCGGGACGCACGTTGTTGTCGCGCAAGACGCCGGCATGGCCGACTACCAGGTCGTCGAAAAATCCCTCGTCCCAGGCTCGTGCCGCGTTGTGATGGCTTTGAAGCGTCAGTTCGTCCTGTTCACGCCGGCTCACTTGCCATTCCTTGACCATGCGCTCGCAGTGCTGGCCCATCGACAAGCCGGTGCGCGGTTCACCATTGCCTGGGGCCTTCGGTGCCAGTTCGCCAGGCGAGAAGCCCTTGAATGCGGCCAGCTTTTCCTTCAATGAGCGCGCCCGCGAAAGCTTCATCAGGCGTTGCGCGAAACGGCGCTGGAACACGATTGGTGGGTCGCTGGTGGTGTCGGTGCCGCCGGCGATGGCGCAGTCGATGGCGCCGGTGGCAATTTCGGCACCGGCCAGCATGGCCGCCTGAAGGCTGGTGCCGCAGGCTTGCTGCAGCGTGATGCCGGGCGTCAGCGGCGACAGGCTGGTGGACATAAGTGCTTCGCGGGCCAGATTCCAGTCTTTCGAATGAACCGTCACGGCACCGGCGATCACCTTGTCGAGCTGTTTCCCGCCAAGGCCGTATCGATCGACCACGCCCTGGATGGCGCGGGTCAGCATGTCCTGGTTGGTTTCATCGGCATACAGCGTGTTGGAGCGGCAAAACGGGATGCGGCTGCCGCCGATCACGG
>JAVVET010000051.1:0-23343 GCA_032251235.1 Wenzhouxiangellaceae bacterium | reverse complement strand
TGGCTCTGGCTGCTGATCAACCCCTTGATGCTGCTCGGCGTCTACGCGGTGGTTTTCGGCGTCATTTTTCAGGCGCGCGCCCCGGCGACGCTCGATGTGCCGTTCATCGCCTGGCTGGCTCTTGCGATGTGGCCGTGGCTGGCCTTTTCGGATTCGGTGCTGCGCGCCAGCGAAAGCATCCCCCAACACGGCGCGCTGATCAGCAAAATAGCGATCAAGCGTGAACTGTTGCCGCTGACCGGCGCTGTAGGCGCCTTTATCCTGCAGATTCTCGGGTTTGTAGCGGTTCTGGTTGTGGTCTCGCTGACCGGAACCGAAATTTCGTATCGCGGAATCCCGCATGCGCTGCTCATTCTTTTGGAGTTGCTGACGCTCGGCTGCGGCCTGGGTCTGTTTGCCGCCGCGATCCGGGTTTATTTGCCGGATTGGCAGCATCTGCTGCCAACCTTGATAATGCTTTGGTTTTTCCTTACACCCATTCTGTATGCGCCGGAGATGCTGCCCGAAGAAATTCGTTCGTTGATCTTCGTCAACCCACTGGCCGGCCTGATGGGCGAACTGCGCGCTGCACTGCTGCAGGGGCAGTGGATGCCGGGTCTGGCGACGCTGGCGATGGCACCGGTGGTGCTCGTGATCTTCGGGCTGGGCCTGGCATTCTTTCGGCGCTTGAGTCCGTACTTCGAGGATTTCCTGTGAGCGCCATCCTGCTCGAGGTCGACAAGGTCGGAAAGGCGTATCCACCGACGCTGGCGGGCATGGACCGAATGCGCGCGCTTTGGCAGGTCTTAAGGCACGGACGCTCCGAAGGCGGTTCGCGCGTGCTCGAAGATATCTCGTTTTCGGTGCCACGCGGCGAGTCGCTGGCCATCATCGGCTCCAACGGTGCCGGTAAATCGACCTTGCTGAAGATGGTGACCGGCGTGCTGGCGCCGTCCGAAGGCCGGGTTACCGTCAATGGTCGTATTTCGGCGCTGCTGGAGCTGGGCGCCGGCTTCGAGCCCGACTATACCGGCCTGGACAACCTGCGAATGAACGCCGCGTTCATGGGCCTGTCGCGCGAGCATATCAACGCGAAAATGGATGAAATCCTCGCATTCGCCGACATCGGTGAGTCGATCCACGAGCCGGTCAAGCACTATTCGTCGGGCATGGTGGTCCGGCTCGGTTTTGCAATCGTGGCATCGGTGCGCCCGGACCTGCTGATCACCGACGAGGTGCTCGCGGTCGGCGACGAATCCTTTCAGAAAAAGTGCATTCGCTGGGTCGAGCAGTTCATCGCCGACGGAGGCACCTTGCTGATGGTGTCGCACAATATGTACCAGGCCCAGAAATTGTGCCGCCGAGCGCTCTGGCTCCATGACGGCAGGGCCCGGGCCTTCGGCGACGTATTCGACGTGACCCAGGCCTATCTTGCCTGGCACGAAGCCAAGGATTCGGCTGAAAAGGAGATCACGCAGCGCCCCAGCCACGGCATCTGCCGGGTCGAGTCCGTTCAGCTCGGCCAGGCGAACACAGGCGACGAGTCCGCGACAGGCGAACCACAGAAGTCCACCGGCAAGTCTCTCGAAGATGGGATATCGGGCGAGCCGGACGGTACACCGTTGAGTATCGACTTTGGCCAGACCCTCGAGATCCGGCTGGTTTTAAGCGCGCCCGATGAGCGCGCACCGGCGGTGCTGGTCGGGCTGGCGCGGGTCGACGGCACGCCTGTTTACGGCGTGGCCACGGATCATGACGGGGTCGTGCCGTCGCTGATGCCGGACGGGCGGTTCGAGATCTGCCTGGCGTTCGACTCTCTGGCGCTGTTGCCGGGCAGCTATCGCGTCAAGGCCCACGCCATGGATCCGGAAGGCCTGCGCGTGCACGATACGCTGGAGTCCGAATTTACCGTGCGTGGAAAAAGCCGCGCGCTGGGCCTGGTCCATCTGCCGCACCGATGGTCCAGGACGGCCGACGACTCGGCCGACGAAAAGGAAAATGGAATCGAACCCGTGACGCTTCGGACATGAGCGCCAAAATCAGCATAATCGTGCCAGTGTTCAACGCCGCGTCGCAGCTGGCGCGCTGCCTGGATGCGCTGCAGCGCACGATTTCCAGCTCGGTTCCGGTGATCATCATCGACGATGCCTCCACCGATCCCAAGGTCGATGCGGTGATCGCTCCTTACGCTGATCGATGGCGCGTGATTCGGCACGCCGAGAATGCCGGCTTCGTCGTCAGCGCCAACCGGGGCATGCGCGAGGCCGGGGCCAACGACGTTGTTCTCCTCAATTCGGATACGATTCCGGCCGGTCTCTGGCTCGAACAAGTCCAGCGATGCGCCGACAGTGACCCGGCCATCGCATCGATCACGCCGTGGTCGAATAACGGCGAAATCGTTTCCCTGCCCAAATTCTGCCAGGCGGCAGCCGTGCCGGGCCAGCCCGAGCGCTGGGCCGAGGCATGCGCCATCGGATCACCGGCCTATCCGGATCTGCCGACCGCCGTCGGCTTTTGCATGTACCTCAGGCGCCGTTGCCTGGAGCAGATCGGTGATTTCGACGCACAAACCTTCGGCCATGGCTACGGTGAGGAAAACGACTGGTGCATGCGCGCAAGCGCGGTCGGCTGGCGACATGTATTGTGCGATTCGGCATTCGTTGCCCACGAGGGCAACGCCAGCTTCGCAGCACTGGGCCTGCAGCCGGGCCAGGCCTCGATGCAGCGCTTGCTGGCCAAGCATCCGGATTACCTGCAGCAGGTTCAGCGATTCATCCAGGAAGACCCGCTGGACGAGGCACGCCGGCGGGTCATGACGGCGATGGCGCGCAATCGCTCAAGCGATTGATCGACGACTTTCGCCGATTCTCGGCGACTGGTCCGTTATCTTCAATCGATCTCCGGCTGGCCGGGCCAGGGCACTTTTCAAATCCGAAATCGCCGCAGAATCAAGCGCATTTGGTCTTCGTATTCGTGGCCAGTGATTGTCCTACAATGACGCCATGGCTCTAGCAACCGGTCTAAGACTCAAACTCGGTCAAAAGCTCAGGCTTGCCCCGCAGCTGCGACAGGCGATTGCCTTGCTGCAGCTCAATCGGCTGGAGCTGCGCGAGCATATCGACCAGGTGCTGGAGTCGAATCCGTTGCTCGAGTTGGAGCCTTTGCAGGATGACGATGACGAAACGCCGGCCGATGACGACTTCGATGCCGAGCCCGAGCATCCGAACGAGGCCGTAGAAGTCGATTTGGCAGAGGATTACAGTTGGAACGATCTGCCGGAGGGCTTCTCCGAAGCCTACGAAGCGCCCGACTACGACCGCTTCATCAGCGACCCGAACCAGAACTCACTGTACGAACACCTGCTCTGGCAGGTCAACCTTGCCGGGTTCTCCGAAACCGACGAGGCGATTGCGCGCGCGATCGTTTACGCGTTGGACGATGATGGTTACCTGCACGATGATCTGGCTACATTGCGCGTGTCGCTGGCGCCCGAATACCTGGTCAGTACCGAGGAGCTGTTGGCCGTGCTCGAGCGCATTCAGCACTTTGACCCGGTCGGCATCGCGTCGCGCAGCTTGCAGCAATGCCTTTTGATTCAACTTCGGGTGCTGCCGGCAGGCACGCCGGCGCGCGGTCTGGCCGAGCACCTGCTCGAGCATCACTTCGCTCGCCTGGGCGAACGCGATATGGCCATTCTTGCCCGTCAAACCGGCTTCGATGCCGCTGAAATTGCGGCAGCGCTGGCGATCATCCGAAAGCTCGATCCAAAGCCCGGGCTGCGGTTCGGTCGCGACGACCAGAACTATATCGTGCCCGATGCCTATGTTCATCCGGACGGCACAGGCTGGCGGATCACGCTCAACCGCGATCACCAATCGGGTCTTAGAATCAACAAGGTTTATAGCGACCTGATCCAGTCCACATCGGGTGCCGACCGGGATTATTTAAAGCAGCACTTGCAGGAAGCGCAATGGCTGATCAGTTCGCTGGAGCTACGCAATCATACCTTGCGGGCCGTCACGCACACCATTGTTCAACACCAGGCTGATTTTCTCAGGCACGGCGCCCCGGGCATGCAGCCTCTGCTGCAAAAGGAAGTTGCCGAGATCGTCCAGGTACACGAATCGACGGTGTCCCGGGCCACCACCGGGAAATATCTATATACGCCGCGCGGCACCTTCGAACTGAAGCATTTTTTCTCGGTGGCGATTGCCACACGCGATGGTCGAGCGGTTTCCGCCACCGCGGTCAAGGCGATGCTCGAACAGTTGATTCGCGCCGAAGATCCCGAGCACCCGCTTTCGGACCAAATTCTGGTCGAGAGTCTCGAACAACGGGGTCTTATGCTGGCGCGCCGAACGGTCGCCAAATATCGCGAGCAACTCGGCATTCCAAATTCGTCGAAGCGCCGGCGCCGCGCCGTGACGGGTTAAAAGCCAGTGGCAATTCCGAGCACGATGCAACCCGCTGACTCACGACCCGCGCTGGTATACCATTACAGTCAGAATGCGCTGAGAAGTTTGTCGCACTTGAGCGGGGCCGCATGCTGGCGCCGAAATTTTTCACTTGGTGCGTAACCTGGGCCGCGTGGATGAAAATATCGCTCAACCTGGCCCAATCCGGATTTTGGGCAGCGAGTCAGCGTCAAGTCGGACAGGCTGCCGGTCTGGCCCGAAATGGGTTTTAACGGACAGCAGATCAGTTTGGGCTACGAGCACCTTCGAAATGCAGCGACCGCTTCGAATTCGTTGCTGCAGCGATGGAATGGAATGCAAAAAGGAGAATCAGAATGCAGATTGATGTCACTGGCCAGAATGTCGAAGTAACGCAAGCGCTTCGTGCCTATGTCACGGAAAAAATGGAGCGCCTCGACCGGCATTTCGGTAATTTAATCGGCGGCCATGTGGTTCTTCGTCTTGAGCGCATCGAGCACCTGGCTGAAGGGACAGTTGCCGTCGGTGGCCGAACCAAGGACATCCACGCCGAAGCGGTCGATGAGGACATGTACGCGGCCATCGACAAGATGACCGACAAGCTTGATCGGCAGGTTCGTCGCCACAAGCAAAAAGTCACCAACCACCGTGCCGAACGTCCCACCGAACCGGGCTGACGCCCCGAATCGGCAATTTTCGGCCTAACTCCCACTTCGAGTTGTCAAGACAACAATGCAGATAGCGGATTTGCTGAGTGCTGACCGGGTGGTCCTCGATCAGACGCTGGCGAGCAAGAAATCGCTGCTTGAAAAGGCGGCAAAATTGCTTGCCCGCGCGCCCGAAGCAACCCAAAGCCGGGATATTTTCGAGGGCCTTTGCCAGCGTGAGCGGCTTGGCTCGACCGGACTGGGCCACGGCGTTGCGATCCCGCACTGCCGGGTGCCGCAGACGGCCGCCACCGGTGCTTTTGTGCGGCTCAGGCAACCAATCGACTTCGATAGCCCGGACTCCGGGAAAGTCGACCTGTTTTTTGCCCTGGCGGTGCCGTCGGAATGTACCGATCTGCATTTGAAGCTGCTCGCCTCGATTGCCGAGTCGTTCAGCCATCCGGATCAGCGCGAGAGGCTTCGACGGGTCGAAACTTATGAGGGGCTGATCGAATTGTTGGGCACGAACCCGGTGGATCCGGCCGGATAATGCGGACCCTTGCGCTGTCGGAGCTTGTCGATCGATTTGCCCAAAAGCTGGAACTGGATTGGGTGTGCGGCCAACAGCAGGCCGAGCACCGGCAGTTGTCGGTCGCCAGTTTTCGAGCGCGCCCGTCGCTGGTGGGATTTTTAAATCTGATCCACCCCAATCGCATCCAGGTGCTGGGCCGCGAAGAACTCGAATGGCTGGACAAGCTGGGTGCCAAACGGCGCTGGCAGACCATCGCCGAAATCTGCTCGGCCGGGCCGGCTGCGCTGATCGTGGCCGGCAACGGCGAGCTCGGCGATGATCTGGAAGAACTGGCACGCGACAGCGATACGCCGTTGCTCAAATCACCCCGGCCGGGCTGGGAACTCGTTTCGGTGCTGCAGTACCAGGTGGCCAAGGCACTTGCGCACCGCGTGGTCATCCACGGCGTGTTCATGGAAATATTCACCATCGGCGTGCTGATCACCGGCGATCCGGGCGCCGGAAAGTCCGAACTGGCGCTGGAACTGCTCACGCGCGGCCATCGCCTGATTGCCGACGACAGCCCGGAATTCAGCCAGATGACGCCCGACATCATCGACGGCACCTGTCCGAAGGTCTTGCGCGACTGCCTGGAAGTGCGCGGGCTCGGCGTACTCAACGTGCGCAGGATGTTTGGGGATTCGGCAGTCAAGCCCAACAAGTTTCTGCGTCTCATTTTGCATTTGCATCAGCCGCGCCCCGATGACGAAATCAGCATTGACCGGCTTTCCGGTCAGTCGGGCAGCGCGGGTATCCTGGACATGCAGATCCCGCGGATCTTGTTGCCGGTTCTGCCGGGCCGAAACCTGGCCGTCATCGCCGAGGCCGCGGTGCGCAATTTTACCTTGCGCATGAAGGGCTTCGATGCCACAGCGGATTTCATCGAGCGCCACGAACGGATGCTTCGCGATGAGTCTTGATGGCTTCGAACGCGCGGTCCTGATTACCGGGCTGTCCGGCAGCGGCAAGTCGGTTGCACTCAATGCGCTGGAAGACCAGGATTTCTACTGCGTTGACAACCTGCCGGCCGCCCTGCTGCCGGAACTGGCGCGCCAGGTCGAAGCCACGCCGCTTCGTTACCGCCGCCTGGCAGTCGGCATCGACGCCCGGGCCGGAACCGCCGAGCTGGCACAATTGCCGGCCCTGATCAAAAGCCTGCCGTTGGCGACCGATCTGATTTTTCTGACCGCCGCCAACGATGTCCTGATCCAGCGATTCTCGGAAACTCGCCGCCGTCACCCGCTCGGCGCCGACAGAACCCTGGGCCAGGCGATCGAAGCTGAACGCCGCCTGCTCGAACCGCTGGCGGCGCAGGCGAGCCAGGTGATCGATACCAGCCAGATGAATATCCACGAACTCCGTCGCCGGATCTGGCGCCTGATGCGACCTTCCGAACAGCCGCAGATTTCAAATCTCGTGCTCGAATCCTTCGCATTCAAGCACGGCGTGCCGCGTGACGTCGACCTCGTCTTCGATGCCCGCTGCCTGCCCAATCCACACTGGCAGCCCAGCCTGCGCGGCGCGACCGGCCTGGAGCGCGCGGTTCGCGATTACCTCGGCGCCGAGTCGCAAGTCGCCGAGTTCATGAACGATATCGATCGCTTCGTGCGGCGCTGGCTGCCTGCCTGGGCCGATGAGCAGCGCAGCCACCTCACGATTGCCATTGGCTGCACCGGCGGCTGGCATCGATCGGTTTACCTGGTCGATGAACTGGCCTCGAAATGGCGTGAGCAGGGTCTGAAGGTGACCACCCATCACCGGGAACTGCAGCGATGACGCAGTTGATGCTGGTTTGCCACCAGGGCGTTGGCGAGGCGCTGGTCGCGGCTGCCGAGGTCATCGTCGATCACCCGCTGGCGGTCACCGTTGTGCCGGTGCGTTATATCGATGATCCGGACCGTTCCGGGCGTTGCGTGGCGCGGCAGCTCAAGCGTCTGGGCCTGACCGGGCCGGTCCTGGTATTGACCGACCTGCCTGGCGCAACACCCCATAACACGGCGCTACAGGCTGCCTCGAATGCGGACCCGCCGGCGCCGGTCGTCACCGGCCTGAACCTGCCGATGCTGCTGCGAGCACTCAATCACCTCGACGTGGCCCCGCTTGAACTGGCCGACATGGTCGAGCAGGGTGCGTGTCGCGCCATTATTTCCGGAAGCCGGCATGAAGCGTAGCCAGGTCAGGCTGTGCAACCGGCTCGGGCTGCATGCCCGTGCAGCCAGCCGGCTGGTTCAAACGGCGGCACGCTTCGATTGCCAGGTCTGGCTGACGCGCGACGAGCGCCGGGTCAATGCCAAGTCGATCATGGGCGTGCTGATGCTGGCCGCGCCGGTCGGCACCGAATTGACGATCGAGTGCGATGGAAACGACGAAGACCAGGCGCTCGCGATGCTCGAGGAACTGGTCACAGATCGTTTCGGTGAACCGGAATGATTCTGGTTCTCAGCGGTACCGGGGTTTCCGACGGCATTGCAGTCGGAAATGTTCATCTGTTGTCGAGCGGTGAGCTCGAACTGCCGGAATACGATCTTGAACGGGCGGACGTGGAACCCGAAGTCGAGCGCCTGATGCAGGCGGCGGGCCGCTGTGAACACATCCTGCTTGAAATGGAGCGCGAGGTCGTACCGGGAAAATCCAGCCCTGCCAGCGAGCTGTTGCAGGCACACCGGATGATGGTCCGCGATGAATTGCTGGTCGGCGAGACGATTCGCCGAATTCGAAACGACAGCATCAATGCTGAATGGGCGCTGGACCAGCAGGCGGCCGGGCTCCGGCGCGATCTCGAACGCGCCGACGATGACTACCTGGCGCTGCGAACCGAGGACCTGGACCAGGTCGTGCGGCTGCTGCAGCGCCAGCTGGCCGAGCGGCCGATGGAGGTGCTCGACGACCGCGTGCCGCATCAGCTGGATGACACCGTAATCATGGCCGCTGAACTCAGTCCAGCCGAACTAGCGGCACTGCACCAGCGTCGCGTAGCCGGGCTTGTCACCGAACACGGCGGCATCTGGTCGCACAGCGCGATCATTGCCCGAGCGCTGGGTATTCCCATGGTCGTGGCGGTGCATCGGTCGCATCGCTTGTTGCGAGAGGGTGAGCCGGCAATCCTCGACAGCCATTATGGTGTCGTGCTGGCGACGCGCGACGAGCGCCTGCATGGCCATTACGCCGAAAAAATGGCAATCTCGCGGCGCAATCGAAGGCTGCTGCAGCGGTACCTGGCAGAGCCCGATCGAACCCGCGACGGCCAGCCCTTCAAGTTGTTCTGCAATGCCGAGTTGAAGCCCGAACTGCAACGCTGCCGCGACAGCGGTGCCGCCGGCGTCGGCCTGATGCGCACCGAGTTCATTTTTGCCCGCCACGAACTCGACGACGAGCAGCATCAGTATGAAATCTTTCGCGACGCGCTCGATACGCTGCAGGGCAAGCCGCTGACGGTTCGCACGCTGGACGCCGGCGGCGACAAGCTGCCGCAGGATTTGAAGCGGCTGCGTGGTCCGAACCCGGCTCTCGGACTGCGCGGCATCCGAATGTCGCTGGCGATGCGGGAGCATTTCCAGACCCAGATCCGCGCTATTTTGCGCGCGTCGGTGCATGGGCCGGTTCGCATTCTGTTGCCGATGCTGACCGGTCTGGACGAGGTTCGACAGGCGCGCGAACTGATTTCGGCTTGTCGTGAGCAGCTCCAGGCGCGCGGCATCCGCCCGGACCCGGAAGTCCAGGTCGGCGGCATGATCGAAACGCCGGCCGCGGCAATGATGACCGAGCAACTGGCCGGCGCGCTCGATTTTCTTTCGATCGGCACCAATGATCTGGTGCAATACATGCTGGCCGTTGACCGGCAGGATGAACTGGTCAGCCATTTGTTCGATCCACTGCATCGTGCGGTCATTGAAATGCTGGCCGGGATCGTTGCCGGCGCCGGGCGCGCCGGCCGACCGGTACAGATTTGCGGCGAACTGGCCGGCGACCCGAAGTATGCCGCTCTGTTGATCGGTCTTGGCATTTCGCAGTTCAGCCTGCCGCCGGGGCATCTTGCTGCGGTCAAGGCCAGGCTGGTCCAGACCAGTGCGCAACAGTGCCGCGAACAGGTCGCCGCGTTTCTCGCCGACAAGAACCAGCAGACCGCCGCGGCGCTGGTGGTGCGGCTGGAAGGCCTTTGATTGTTCATCACGACCTTGACCGGTTTTCCAGGCGGGCGCCGCGATCACCGATCACGGCTTATCGATTGCCAATTGCCGTGAAGAATGGTTGCGACGAATCGTTGCGACAAGCGCGGCCGGCCGGTGCCCCGAAACCTGTCCCAAAGTGCAGGTGACGTATCCCGGCTTTGTTGGTTAAGCTAACGGCTGTAACCCAACAACGGTTCTTCATGATGACCAAGCCCGTATGGCAGCCCCGGCCCGATCGCATGCAAGCCACGCATATGGCGCGCTTCATTCAGCTGGTAGGGACCGAAATCGATCCGGCCGTGACCGATTACCCGGGTCTCTACCGATTCTCGATCGAGCAGCCGGAAGCCTTCTGGACCGCGCTTTGGGAGTTTGGCGAGCTGCGTGCGCAAAGCCGCGGCCCACGGGTCAGTGAACACTGGCCGGCCATGCCCGGCACGCGATGGTTTCCCGATGCGCGTTTGAACTTTGCCGAAAATCTGCTGCGGCGCGATGATGCGTCGACCGCCATCGAGTTTGCCGGCGAAGGCGGCGCGCGTCGGTCGATCTCCTGGCGCGAGCTCAAGCATACGGTTGCGCGCATCGCCGCCGGTTTGCGCGAGCAGGGTGTGGGGCCCGGCGACCGCGTGGCCGGCTACCTGCCGAACCTGCCCGAGACCGTCGCCGCGATGCTGGCCAGCGCCTCGATCGGTGCGATCTGGTCGTCGTGTTCGCCTGATTTCGGCGTGCGCGGAGTGCTCGACCGGTTCGGCCAGATCGAGCCAAAAATTCTTTTCGTAGCCGCCGCCTACCGTTACAACGGCAAAACCCACGACTGTCTCGAGCGGGTGGGACAGCTGTTGCATGAGATGCCTTCGGTGGAACGCGTGGTCGTGACCCCGTATGCCGCCGATTCGGTGGACCTGTCGGGGTTCGGCGACCGGGCTTGCCTGTGGGATGATTTCGGTCCCGCCGAGCCCGGCCCGATCCGGTTCGAGTCGCTGCCTTTCGATCATCCGCTGTATATTCTTTATTCCTCCGGCACCACCGGCGTGCCCAAGTGCATCGTGCACGGCGCTGGCGGCACCTTGCTGCAGCATTTAAAGGAACTGCTGCTGCACAGCGATGTTCGCCGCGGCGATCGGTTCTTCTACTTCACGACCTGCGGCTGGATGATGTGGAACTGGCTGGTTTCCGGCCTGGCCGCCGAGGCCACGCTGGTGCTGTATGACGGCTCGCCGTTTTACCCGGACGGCAATGTTCTTTGGGATCTGGCCGATGAATTCGGGATCGCCGTTTTCGGCACCAGCGCCAAGTGGATCGCGGCCTGCGACAAGGCCGGCATCCAGCCGGCGCAAACGCACAGGCTCGAGAATCTGCGCGCCGTTCTTTCGACCGGCTCGCCGCTGTTGCCCGAATCCTTCGATTACGTCTACCGCGATGTCAAGCACGATGTTCAGCTGAGCTCGATTTCCGGTGGCACCGACATCGTGTCGTGCTTTGCGCTGGGCAACCCGCTGCTGCCGGTCTACAAGGGCGAGCTGCAGTGCCGTGGACTGGGCATGCAAGTCGAAATTCGCAACGATCAGGGCGAGGCGGTCGAAAACGAAACCGGCGAGCTGACCTGTTCGGCACCGTTTCCGTCGATGCCGGTGGGTTTCTGGAATGACCCGGGCGACCGGCGCTACAAGGCCGCCTATTTCGAGAAATTTCCGGGCGTCTGGAGCCAGGGCGATTACGCGCGCCTGACCCCGCATGGCGGCATCATCATCTACGGCCGCTCGGATGCCACGTTGAACCCGGGCGGGGTGCGTATCGGCACGGCCGAAATCTACCGCCAAGTCGAAAAGCTCGACGAAGTCCTGGAATCGTTGTGTGTCGGCCAGCAATGGGATGGCGATGTGCGCGTGATCCTGTTCGTGCGGCTGCGCGACGATGTCGAGCTCGACGATTCGCTGGTGCAGCGCATCCGCACCACGATTCGCGAAAACGCCACCCCGCGGCACGTTCCGTCCGAGGTGATCGCGGTGCCCGATCTGCCTCGCACGGTTTCAGGAAAAATTACCGAACTGGCCGTGCGCGATGTCATCCACGGCCGCGAGGTCAAGAACACCTCGGCGCTGGCCAACCCCGAAGCGCTGGAATATTTTCGGGATCTGCCCGAGCTTCGCGCGAATTGAGATGCCGGTCCTGGCCGTCGTAACTTGAAGTCTTCGATAAACCATGGCCAGCGTTCGCGGCCGGCCTCGGCCAGGTAGGGTGTCCGGGCGTGGTCGGGTTGGCGCCCCTGGTAGCGAGCAACAGCTGGAAACGGCACGGGCTGGGTGCTTCTGGACAGGGCTGGAGTTGTATTGGTCGGTGGCGTTTTCATCGAGGCACCAACGTCACTCGCTCATTTCGGCCGATCGGAAGCCTGACTTGCGCTGCGCCGCGTTGTGCGTAGAATACGGAAAGTTCGAAGGCCTCAGTCGGACAGGCCAAAGAAGGGGAGCGCGTCATGCCGAAAGCCTGGGAACAGCAAGGGGAGTTGCTGTGGGAAAGCGAGATTTTGATCGAGCCGGTGCATTTGCAACCGGGTCACTTCGTGTCACGCCTGGATCGGCCCTGGATTGGAACGCCGTTTTCGCTGGAAGGCGTCATGATTTCCGATCAGCGTCAACTGGACTGGTTGCGTCAGCATTGCGACTGGCTGGTCATCGACCTGCTGCGCAGTGAAAATCGCTTTCGTCCGCCGCGCGGGCGGCTCAATGAGCGTAGCGCGCATGGCCATTGGGACGGTTATCTCGAGGACGAGCAGGCGCCGATCAACGTTTTGCGCCAGGCGAGCCTGGATCGCGACACGGTGGGCGACTCGGTCCAGTGCCACGACCTGCTTTATCGTCAAGCCACGTATTTAATCGACGCGATGTCGCGCTCGGGCCAGATCGACCTTGCCCAGGCACGTATCGGCATCAACCAGATGGCCGAGACACTTGAACATAATCTGGCCGCGATGGTGTGGCTTACCCGGATCAAGAACGCCGACCAGTACACGGCAGAACACTGCGTCAATGTCGCCATATTGGCGATGGGCCTGGCGCATGCGCTGGAATGGAAGCGCGAGCAGGTGGAGTTGGCTGGCTTCGCCGGCATGCTGCACGACCTGGGGAAGATGCAGCTGGACAAGCAAATTCTCAACAAGCCCGGCCGATTGTCGTCGGAAGAATACGAACACATCAAGAAACACGCGCAGTTCGGTTTCGCCATGCTGCAGCACGACCCGCAGATCGATCCACGCGTGGCGCTGGCGGTGCTGGAACACCACGAGCGGCCCGATGGCTCCGGATACCCGAATGGCCGCGACCGAGGCGCGTTGCAGCCGTTGTCGGCGCTGATCAGTGTCGTCGATGCCTACGATGCGATTACCTCGCAGCGACCGTATAGTGCGCCGCGTTCGCATCATGAGGCGCTCGGCATCCTGTGGAAGGAACGCGGGCGCCAGTTCGACACCAACATGGTCGAATCACTGATTCAGTTTCTGGGCTGGATCACGCCCGGAACGCTGGTGCGGCTGTCCAGCGACGAGTTTGCCGTGGTCTTGTGCGCCAGCCATCAGCACCGCTTGTGGCCTGTGGTGCGGGTGCTCGCGGTTGCCCGGCAAGGCTACCGCGCCGCACGCCGGCTGGACCTGGCTGAACATAATCAGCATCACTCGGACCAGCCGCTGCGGGTTGCCGAGGTGCTGGCAGACGGTGCGCTCGAAATCGATTTGCAGAAAATCCTTCGCCAGGAAGGCGATGCCGCAGAAACTGGAGGCGGCATTCAATCATGATTCAATCCGCGGGGGGACGGCTTCGAAGAAGTAGAATGTGCTCTGGATCAGGCGAGTGCCGAAGCACTCGGGTTGCTTGGCATGTCACGATCAGACTCCGACGGAATCGATAAAGAGCCGCTTTGGGAAAGCGAGCTGCTGATCGATCCGGTCGATTTGCAGGCCGGCCATTTCGTGTCCCGCCTGGACCGGCCGTGGAGGGACACGCCATTTCCGCTGGCCGGCGTGATGATTCTTTCGGATGACCAGCTGGCCTGGTTTCGGGAAGAATGTAAATGGCTGGTCATCGATCTGCTGCGCAGCCGCAACGGTTACCAACCGCCGTCGGCTCGTGCCTACACACCCAAGCCACGTCCCGCGTCGGGCACCAGTTCAACCCCTTCGCGTGCGATCGACATGCTTCGCAATTCCCGGCTGGATGCCGAAAGCGTCACCGAAGCCGTGGACTGCCATGACTTGCTATATCGCCAGGCGGCTTCCCTGATCGATGCGCTGCAGCGCACCGGCATCGTCGATGCCGAACAGGCAAGGCTGGGGCTTCGAAAAATTGCCAGTTCGCTTGAAACCAATGTCGCGGCCATGATCTGGCTGACCCGGATCAAGCATGCCGATCGCTATACCGCCGAGCATTGCGTCAACGTCGCCATACTGGCCATGGGTCTGGCGCGCGCGCTGGAATGGGCCGATCACGAGGTCGAGAACGCCGGGCTTGCCGGTTTGCTGCATGATGTCGGCAAGATGAAGCTCGATCCCGGGATTGTCCACAAGCCCGGCCCGCTGACCGACCAGGAGTATCGCTATGTGCAGCAGCATCCGCAGATCGGCTACGAGCTGTTAAGCGCGGACGATCGCATCCTGCCCGAGGTGGCGCGCGCCGTTTTGGGGCACCACGAGCGGCCTGACGGAACCGGTTATCCGAGTGGTCATGGACGCGAGATGCTGCAGCCGCTGGCGGCGCTGGTTGGCGTCGTTGATGCCTACGACTCGATGGTCTCGGAATGGCCGTACCGGACGCCGATTTCGCATCACGAGGCGCTGGGCGAACTTTGGCGCGGACGCAACCGCCAGTTCGACACCGGCATGGTCGAAACGCTGATCCGGTTTCTCGGCTGGATCACGCCCGGTGTCGTCGTTTCGCTTTCCAGCGACGAGTACGCCGTGGTCTTGCAGACCAGCCACGAGCATCGCCTATGGCCGATCGTGCGCAAGCTGCGGCAGGCGGGAAACGAATACATCGCCGCCGAACGGGTCGATCTGGCCGAGTTCAACCGCAACGTCGGCGCCTCGTCACTGCGCATTGTGCGCGTCTTGCCCGACGGCGCGCTCGAAGTGGATCTCAATGCGATTCTGCTGGCTGAAGCCGTACGCGACGCCGATGGCCTTTAAGCGCCACGCGTGCCGCTGCTTATTATCGATGTCGGATCGATTTCCCGAAAGCCGTTTCGCCCACGTATAGTAGTAAGTGCTTTCATACAGGCAGAGACCATGGATATCGACGAACTGCGGAAACAACGCGAAGAACTGATGGAACGTCTGCGCGCGATCAAGGCCGATCTCGAATCGGGCCTCCCCCGGGACATGGAAGACCAGTCGCAAAGGCTTGAAAACCAGCAGGTGCTCGAGGAGATCGCCCGAGTGACCGAAAGTCGGCTCGAAGCCGTCGAGCGCGAAATCAGGGCGCTGGAAACGCGCTGAAGGGCCGGCTTTTCGCGCGGCGTGCGGCAAAGCGCTGCGGGTCCAGCGCCGATCGAATCGCCTCGTCCACCGGCAAGGGCGTTTGGCTGAGGTAGTCGACGAGCAGGTCGGCGATCAGCGGGGTGCCGGCAATGCCGCGGCTGCCGTGGCCGATGTTGAACATTAGTTGCCGGTCGTCGTTGACGCCGCCGGCCGGGCCGGCGGCGGGCAGAAAGTCGCGGGTCTGGCAGCGAAACCCGACCCGTCGGCCGGTCACTTCGATGTTTGCGCCACCCAGTTCCTGCCAGTGGCGCGGCAGCCATTTCCCCAGCATTTCCAGGTTGGCGACGTCATCGGCATCGATCGGCTGTTGATCCGTGCCGCGCGGGTCGAACGATGCGCCGACGCAATGGATGCCATCGATGGCGGGGGTAACGTAACCGCTGGTACAGCGTGCCCGCGCCCATTGACGGCTGGCGGCGGTGGCGCGGCACTCGGTGACCTGGCCTCGAAGCGTGTTCAACGGCAGTGCGTCGACGCCGTCCATCCGGTTGACCGCGGCGGCGGTTGCCAGCACGATGCAATCGGCCTCCAGATGGCAGCCGCCGGCGGTCTCGAGCATCGGTAAATCTTCGGCCACGCTAATAATTTCGTGTTGCCGAAGCTCGATGCCGGGATGGTCCAGCAGCAATTGACACCACTTTCGCGGTTGCAGGTAGCCGGCACCATGCATGAGGACCGAAAACTCGTCGTGTCTTTGCAGCAGGCTCGACGGCCAATGGCCGCTGCCAAGCGCCTGGTCCAGTTTGGCTTTTTGACGCGCGCTGGTGATGTGCTGGACCACATCGTTGAACCGGCCGATGCCGCAGCCTTCGGCATCCATGCGCCTTAGCCAGCCCAGCGCGTGCAGGTAGCTGGACTGGTAAAAGCGGTTCTGTGGGGTGGCTTTGCCGCTGGGGCTGGTATAGACCACGCCGCTGCGGTTGCCGGAAGCGCCGCAGGCGATGCCCCCGGCATCGACGACCCGGACACGCCAGCCGCGCTCGGCCAGCGCGCGCGCGGTGGTGGCGCCGGCCAGGCCGGCACCCACGACCAGGGCGGCTCCGGTGCGCACCTTCCGGGCTTTCCATGCCCCGGGCACCGAGCCCTCCAGCCGATGGCGCTTGCGCCCGAAGCCCGGCTTGCGCTCGATCCTGAAGCCGACTTCGGCCAGGCCGCTTCGAACCGCACCGGCCGCGGTAAATGTTGCCAGCGTGGTCCCGGGGCCCGATAGCCGCGCGATCCGGCTGAATAACCGTGGCTGCCACAGCGCCGGGTTGCGGTCCGGTGCGAAGCCGTCCAGAAACCAGGCATCGACACGCGCGCGCTGTTGTTGCCACATGTCCAAAGCGTCGCCGAACATCAGCGTCAAATCGATGTTGTCGGCCAGGTGAAGCCGATGAAACCCCGGCGTTGGCGGTGGATAGCCGGCCAGCAGGCGGGTCGAAAAAGGCGCCAGTTCCGGCCACAGCCCGAGTGCTCGTTCAAGATCGGATTTCGACAGCGGATGCTTTTCGGCTGAAATCAGGGCCAGACGGGCGTTTGCGGGTGCACGTTCGGCAAACAGCCGGGCCGCGAGCAGCAGGTTCAGCCCGGTGCCCGAGCCGGTCTCGCCGATCACGAACAGGTCGTGGCTGTCGAGCGAATCGAACCGCCGCACAAGGTGGTTGCCCTCGATGAATACGGCCTGGCTCTCAGCCGGGCCGCCCTGGCGTGAAAAATAGCCGTCGCCGAACGCAGGCGAGATCAGGTTTCCGCCATCCCACGCCACGCGCGCCGTTGTGACTGGATCGAAGTCGGGTTGCATCCCGCTATTGTCGCAGCTGTCGTCGCCGACATGCCGGCGACACTGGAGCGGGCAACCGGGCGCTTGCACTGGTAAGCTTGGAGTTTTGACTTCGAGCGATTGGCCGCCATGACGACACCGACCCGAAACCTTGCGCTGTTTTGTGATTTCGAGAACATCGCCCTGGGCGTTCGCGACGCCAAATATTCGGCCTTCGATATCAAGAAGGTGCTTCAGCGCCTGTTGCTCAAGGGCAATATCGTGGTCAAGAAAGCCTACTGCGACTGGGACCGATACAAGGAATTCAAGGGTCCGATGCACGAGGCGGCCTTCGAGTTGATCGAGATCCCGCATGTACGCATGTCGGGCAAGAATTCGGCCGATATCCGGATGGTCGTCGATGCGCTGGACCTGTGCTACACCAAGTCCCACGTCGATACATTTGTCGTGATCTCGGGCGATTCGGATTTTTCGCCGCTGGTCAGCAAGCTGCGCGAAAACAACAAGCTGGTCATCGGCATCGGGGTCAAGAGCTCGACCTCGGACCTGTTGATGTCGAACTGCGACGAATTCATTTTCTATGACGACCTGATTCGCGACGTCAAGAAAAAGGCGCCGGCTGCCCAGGGCCCGGCATCGAAGAAAACCACGAAGAAGAAAAAGAAGAAAACCCAGGCCAAGGCCGAAGCCAGCCCGGAAGAACAGCGCCGCCAGGAGGCCTTCGACCTGGTGCTTGAGACCATCGACGCGCTGCTTCGCGACCGCGACGAATCCGAGACGGTCTGGGGCTCGATGGTCAAGCAGGCGCTCAAGCGCCGCCGGCCGGGCTTCAGCGAAAGCTACCACGGCTTCAAATCGTTCGGCCAGTTACTCGAGGAAATGCAGAAAGCCGGCCTGGTCAAGCTGCGGCCGGACGAAAAATCGGGCGGCTACATCATCGAGAGCACCCAGTCCGGCGAATGAAAGTGCGCAACCGGGATGCGAACCGTAGTTGACTGAAAGGCGCCTCGATGAACGACCGATTCATCATCCTGACCTGGCATTCGATCAACGTGCTCGACAACACGCCGGCCGGCAACGATCTGCTGGCGTTTAGCGAGAACCTCGAGTGGCTGGCCCGGCATGGATTTACGATCCTGCCGCTGGCCGAGGCGCTTCGAAGGCTGGCCGCCGACCGCCTGCCGGAAAAAGCCGTGGCGCTGACGATCGACGATGGATCGATCCTGGACTATCACGATTTCGACCATCCCAGTTGCGGCCGCCAGACCAGCATCCTGTACCGGCTTGAGGTCTTTGCAGAAACCCTGCCGCCGAAGGCCGCGCAGCTTGTGCATGCCAGTTCCTTCGTGATTGCCTCGCCCCGGGCCCGCCAGGAACTCGACCGCGTCGATTACATGAGCCTGGGCGTGTGGCCCGATGACTGGTGGCAGGCGGCCAACCTTGGCCAGCGGCTGACAGTGGAAAGCCACAGCTGGGACCACAACCATGATTCGCTCGAAACGACCGTGCAGCGCAACAACTTGCGCGGCGATTTCAGGCAAATCGACACGCTCGACGAATGTCGCGCCGAGATCGACCAGGCCAGCGACTACATCGAGCAGCGTGCCGGGCGTCGACCGAAATTCCTGGCTTATCCCTACGGCCAGGCCAGCGACTACCTGCGCGGCGAATACCTGCCGCGATTTGCCGCGGAGATTGGGCTCGAAGCGGCGTTTTCGTGCGAACCCGAGGCGGTCACCCGTGACAGCGACCGCTGGTTTTTGCCGCGCTACGTGTGCGGCCGCGACTGGAAAGGCAGTGCGCAACTGGCCGCCGTGGTCGCTGATGCCGGGTTCGGCAGTCACGGCCCGAGCCGGCGGCCTGCAAGACCGGAGCCCGGCTGATGCCTGCCCACTGCAGGTGTGTCGATGGCTTGCGCAACGGATCCCTGGCCGGCGTCCTGGATAATGCATCTCTGGTTGGAGGCGCATGCAACGATCCCGGCCTGAAAAGATGCTCGAAGCGATGAGCGAACTGACGACCATCGAGGTGGCCGATCCGGTGCCGCTGGCCGGTGCCTTGTTCGAGCAGTGTTTCGGCAGCCCGATGCCGGACTTTCCGCGGCATTTTATTCTCCAGGCCCGGCTGGCCGAGTCGGCGCCATTGAGCCTGGGCTACGTGCATTTCACCAAGGTCGATAATTTCTACCTCGGTGGCGGCATGTGCATCGATACCCGGGCTTTTCGCAAGCTGCCCCGATCAGCGCGCACGCAACTGGCGCGCCGCGGCGGCGCGGCCTTCAGCATGCTTTCGGCAGCCGTGGCGCGGCTCGACGATTGCGATGCCGTATTCGGCTATGTCGGCAACCGGCTGGCCTACCGTATCGACCTGGCCGCAGGCTTTGAACAGACCCGTTACAAGCACCTGATCGTTTATTGGAAAACCCCGCTGGATGCGGCAGAGCGAGTGCGAATCGTGGAAGCCGCCAATCGTTGCGGGCCGTTCTGAACCGGGCGCATTCACCAAACCAGTCGTCGCGAAACGCCGCATATTAACCCCAACGTCGCGTTCAATCGGCCGGATCCGATTCGGCGACCGTCAGCACGAAGGCGCCGCGAAAATCACCGAAACGAATGTTTTTCAGCGCCTGGTTGGCCTGTTCCAGCGGCAGGCACTGGCGGTGTGGTGTGAGCTTGTGGCGCGCCGCCAGCTCGAGAAACCCGGCAATGTCGCGCCGCGTAACATTAGCCACGGTCTTGACTTCCTTTTCGCGCCAGAGTTGGTCGGCATAGTCCAGTTCGGCAAGCTTGTCTCGGTCCGAGTCCTCCTTGGCGATCGCGTTGATGACCAGCCGGCCGCCCGGCGCCAGCCGTTCCAGTGCGGCCAGCACCGTGGTCCAGACCGGGGTCGTGTCGATGATCGCGTCGGGCGCCTGCGGCGGCAACTCCTGGGTATCGCCGGCCCAGGCGGCGCCGCGCTCGAGTGCCTGCTCGCGCTGGCCGCGATCGCGCGCCCAGACCACGATCGGGCTTTCCGGATACTGCGCGCGGGCCAGCGACAGCACCAGGTGGTTGGAGGCGCCGAATCCGGTCAGGCCCAGGACCTGTCCGTTCTCGAGCCCGGTCAGCCGCAGGCTGCGCAGGCCGATCGCACCGGCGCACAGCATCGGCGCCACGTCCTGGTCGGCCAGTTGCCTTGGAATCGGGTGGACGAAATCTGCCGCGACGGTCATGTACTCGGCATAGCCGCCGTCGATGTCGCGGCCGGTGGCCGAGAAATCCGGACACAGGTTTTCTTCGCCGCGCCGGCACCATTTGCATTCGCCGCAGGCGCTGGCAATCCAGCCGACGCCGACGCGCCGGCCGACAAGTGCCGGGTCGGCCCGGTCGCCCGCCTCGATTACCGTTCCAACTACCTGGTGCCCCAGCACGCGCGGCAGCGGCGTTTCGATTCGGCCCTCGAGCTGGTCGAGCTCGGTGTGGCAAACACCGCATACGTGGACGCGAATCAGGACCTCGTCGGCGCCAGGGCGCGGCCTGTCCAGATCGGTCATGGTCAGCGGCGACGAGTCGTCCTGCAGCGTGGCGCAACGATTCAATACCATGGCACGCATTGGCTATCTCCGGGGCTGAAGGTTTGGGGAAGCATATTGTTGCCGGTGCGATGTTTTTGCGAAACCATCCTTGTCACTATTATTGCGCCATTGAGGGTGTTTTATTGCGCGTCGTTGCCGCGCCGCTGGGGCAGGCAGTAACCGGCTGTGCTGTCGGCCGGCGCGGAAGCTGGAAGGTAAAGAGCCCGTAATTCAGGTGTTTGGCCGGCTACTGCCTGCAAAAGCGCGGCTCTTGTCCATTGAGAAAAGTGCCGGCCGGCTTGGCCGGGGCGCGGGCTGAAGGCCTCGCCCGACGTCGAGGCGGACTGTTCGCGCCGGACTGTTCGCGCTGGATCCGGCAGCGCGGTCCCAAGCCCGAAACTTGCACAGATGCGGCGCGGGCCGGGTAAAAAATTTCCCGGTTTTGGGCCACAATAGCGCCATGAAAAATGAAACCGCCAATCTGCCATTCGAGCAAATGCCGCTGCGTGAATACGCCGAGCGTGCCTATCTCGACTATTCGATGTACGTGATTCTCGACCGCGCCCTGCCGCACGTCGGCGACGGGCTCAAGCCGGTACAGCGGCGCATCGTTTATGCCATGAGCGAGCTCGGCCTGTCGGCGGCCTCGCGCCACAAGAAATCCGCGCGCACGGTCGGCGACGTGATCGGCAAGTTTCATCCGCATGGCGATTCGGCCTGCTACGAAGCCATGGTCCTGATGGCCCAGCCGTTTTCCTACCGTTATCCGCTGATTGATGGCCAGGGCAATTTCGGCTCGCCCGACGACCCCAAATCGTTTGCCGCGATGCGCTACACCGAGTCGCGGCTGGCGCCCTACGCGAAGCTGCTGCTGACCGAACTGGGGCAGGGCACGGTCGACTGGGTGCCGAATTTCGACGGCACCATGAAAGAGCCGAAGCTGTTGCCGGCACGCGTGCCCAACATTTTGCTCAACGGCGGCCAGGGCATCGCCGTCGGCATGGCCACCGATATCCCGTCGCACAATCTGCGCGAGGTGGTTTCGGCAACCATCCGGCTGCTGGAAAAGCCGAAGTCGACGCTGGCCGAATTGTGCGAGCACATCCAGGGTCCTGATTTTGCGACCGCCGGCGAAATCGTGACTGCGCGCGAAGATCTGCTCGCAATGTACGAGAGCGGCCACGGCAGTGTCCGCCAGCGCGCCGTGTTCGAACGTGAAAACGATGAAATCATCGTCACGGCGTTGCCCTACCAGGTCTCGCCGGCCAAGGTGCTCGAGCAGATCGCGGCCCAGATGAACGCCAAAAAACTGCCGATGGTCAACGACATCCGTGACGAGTCGGATCACGAGCATCCGACCCGGCTGGTGATCATGCCGCGCAGCAACCGGGTCGATATCCAGGCGCTGATGGCCCACCTGTTTGCGACCACCGACCTGGAGAAAAGCTACCGCGTCAATCTCAACGTGATCGGCAACGACGGCAGGCCCGGCGTGCGCAACCTGCGCGAGCTGCTAAGCGAGTGGATTGCCTTCCGGCGCGCCACCGTCACGCGCAGGCTCGAGCACCGGCTCGACCAGGTCGTCGACCGCCTGCACGTGCTCGAAGGCTTCCTGATCGCGTTTCTCAATATCGATGAAGTCATCGCGATCATCCGCGAAAACGACGAGCCCAAGCCGATCCTGATGCAGCGTTTCGAGTTGACCGGCACCCAGGCCGAGGCGGTTCTCGAACTGAAGCTGCGCCACCTCGCCCGGCTCGAGGAAATGAAGATACGCGGCGAGCGCGATTCGCTGGACACCGAGCGCCAGTCGATCGAGGCGCTGCTGGGTTCGCCGAAGAAACTGACGCGTCTGATCCGCGATGAATTGCTCGAGGATGCTGAAACCTATGGCGATGATCGGCGCTCGCCAATCGTCCGTCGCGAGGCAGCCCAGGCGTTGAAGGAAACCGACCTGATGCCGTCCGAGCCGGTTACTGTTGTGCTCAGTGAAAACGGCTGGGTGCGCGCGGCCAAGGGCCACGATATCGACCCGACCGAACTGAACTTCAGGGCCGGCGATGAATACCTGCACGCCGCACGCGGGCGCAGCAACCAGCAGGTCTGCGCGATCGATTCGAGCGGCCGCAGCTATTCGCTGCCGGCGCATGAACTGCCGTCGGCGCGCAGCCTCGGTGAACCGCTGACCGGCCGCTTCTCGCCTCCGGCCGGTGCAAGCTTTCAGGGTGTGGTGATCGGCGATGATTCGGATCGGGTGCTGCTGGCCAGCAGCGCCGGCTACGGCTTCGTCACGCGCCTGGAAAACCTGCACACCCGGCAAAAAGCCGGCAAGCAAGTGCTGAGCGTGCCCGAAGGATACTCGGTGTTGCCGCCGGCACCGGTTACAGAAGACCCCGAAGCGGTGATCGTTTGCGCCACCAGCGGCGGCAACCTGCTGGCCTATTACCTCAGCGAACTGCCCGAACTGAGCAAGGGCAAGGGCAACAAGCTGATCAATATTCCGGCCAAGGCACGCAAGACCGGCGAAACCATGACCGGTGCCATCGCACTGGTCAAGGGCCAGGATTGCCTGGTCTGGGCCGGCCAGCGCTACCTGCGCCTGTCCTGGGCCGACACCGAAAACTACTGGGGCGAACGCGCCCAGCGCGGCGGCCTGCTGCCGCGCGGCTTTCGAAAGGTCGACCGACTGACGCTGGCTTGAT
>JAVVET010000050.1:0-24015 GCA_032251235.1 Wenzhouxiangellaceae bacterium | reverse complement strand
CGGCTACGACGCCGAGGAGGCTGGCCGAATCCAGGGCCTCCACAGCGAGCGTTTCGAGCAAATTCTCGGCTACCCCGGGCGCGGCGCCGTGGTGCATCGCGATGACCTGATATTGTTTCGCCCATGAGCAAAAACGCCGAAGCCGATTCCAGCCAGCCAGTCCAGTCGCCCGAAGCCCGCATCAATGACATGGGCCGCCGTGCCCGGAAAGCCTGCGTCCAGCTTGCCACGACCTCGAGCGCCGACAAGAACCAGGCGCTGATCGCGGCCGCCGGGCAGGTTCGGGCGCAACAGTCCGAAATACTGCAGGCCAATGCCGGCGACCTCGAACGGGCCGCGGCGAACGGCCTGGACGGCGCAGCGCTCGATCGGCTGCTGCTGGATGCCGAGCGGGTCGGCGCGATCGCCGACGGATTGCAGGCGGTTGCCGAACTCCCGGACCCGGTCGGGCGCGAGCTGGCGCGCTGGCAACGGCCCAATGGGCTCGAGATTGCCCGGGTCGCCGTGCCCATCGGCGTCATCGGCGTCATTTACGAATCCCGGCCGAACGTTACGGCCGACGCGGCAGCGCTTTGCCTGAAGGCCGGCAACGCGGTGATCCTGCGCGGCGGCAGCGAAGCGGTGACGAGCAACCGGGCCATCCACGCCGCCATCGTCACCGGCCTGGCGGCCGCCGGGCTCGACCCGGCCGCGGTGCAAATGGTGCCGGACCAGGACCGCGCCCTGGTCGGCGCGCTGCTGGGCGCCCACGAGTGGATCGACGTGGTCGTGCCACGCGGCGGCCGGTCGCTGGTCGAGCGCGTCGAGCGCGACGCCCGGGTGCCGGTCTTTGCCCACCTGGACGGTAACAACCACCTGTACTGGCATGCCTCGGCCGACCCGCTTATGGCGACCCGCGTCATCGTCAACGCCAAGATGCGCCGACCCGGCATCTGCGGTGCGCTGGAAACGCTGCTGATCGACCCGGCCTGCCTGGCGCATCTGCCGGGGCTGGTCGATGCCCTGCTGGAGCGCAATTGCACGCTGCGCGGCGACGCGCGCGCCGTGGCCGCCGATGCCCGCATCGATGCGGCAACACCGGCCGACTGGTCCACCGAATATCTCGACGCCATCCTTGCCATTGCCGTGGTCGACGGACTGGATGCGGCGCTCGAGCACATCGACCGTTACGGCTCCGGTCATACCGACGGCATCCTGGCCGAGGAGGCACCGGTCGTCGAGCGTTTTCTGCGTCGGGTCGACAGTGCCATCGTCGTGCATAATGCCTCGACCCAGTTCGCCGATGGCGGCGAATTCGGCTTTGGCGCCGAGATCGGCATTGCCACCGGCCGACTGCACGCCCGCGGACCGGTCGGACTCGAACAATTGACTACGTTCAAGTACCTCGTCCGTGGAAGCGGCCAGATCCGGCCCTGAATCAACAGCCAGCGACGGAATTTTTCATGAGCGCCTTCCGCATCGTGCACCTGACCGACGTGCACATTCCGCCACTGCCCACCCTGAGGCTGCGCGAACTGTTCGGCAAGCGCCTGCTCGGCCTGCGCTCGTGGCACCGTAAATGGAAGCAGGAACACCGCCCGGAAATTCTTGCCGCGCTCGATCGCGCGCTGGCCGAAATCGCGCCGGAGCATATCTGCGTGACCGGCGATCTGACCTTTACCACTCACCCGGCCGAGGTCGAACAGGCGCGCGCCTGGCTGGCTTCGCTGGGCCCGGCCGAACGAATCAGCCTGGTGCCCGGCAACCATGACGCATACGTTCCCGGCGCCCTGGAGCACGCGCTGGAACGCTGGGCCGACTGGATGCGCGATGACGCCGGCGGCCCGGTCCGGTTTCCCTACCTGCAACGCCGCGGGCCGGTCGACATCATCGGGCTGTCGACCGCCATTCCGCTGCGCCTGCCGATTACCGTCGGACGCATCGGCCGCGATCAGCTCGAACGCCTGCGCGCACTGCTCGACCAGACCGCCGGCGACGGCCGGCCGCGGATCGTGCTTTTGCACCACCCACCCCAGGATGGTGTCGCGCGCTGGAGCAAGCAACTGCTCGACCGCGCGCAACTGCAGCGCATGATCGCCGGCCGGCGGGTCGAACTGATGCTGCACGGCCACCTGCACCGGCCGTTGGAGACCACGCTCGCCGGAACCCCGGGGCCGGTCACGGTGCTCGGCTCGGGTTCGGTTTCGGCGCTGGGCAATCGCTACCATCCGGCCCATTTCAGAATCATCGAGTTCGACCCGGCCTGGCAAGCCGGCGCCTTCCGGCAGCGGCACGCGCAATACAATGGCGAACTCGGATCGTTCGAGATCGGCAAACTGCAACCGCTTGCAACTACGGCCTGATCAAAGCCGCATGCCGATCCCGAACACCCGCCGAAAATACCAGGTAAGCTCTTCAGCCGTGTCAGCCCCGCTTGTCCAGGATCCAGGCTTCACCAGCGTTTCCGAAGCTCGCCAGAACCCGGTTGCAGCGTCCCGTTCGGAGACCGCATGACCGGTGCCGGCTTGTATGCACTGTCCGACCACCAGGTCATGCAGGACCTGCTGCCCGGCATTGCCCGACAGCAAATCGGCACCGACCAGGCTCGCGAACTCCTCGCTCGCCACCCTGGCCTGGTGCCGATCGCGATTCATCCCGGCGAGCGCCCGGGTGACGCCCAGTCGATTTATTTCGCCGATATCGGCAGCGCGCCGTTCGTCGAGTGGAAGCACATTTACACCATCCAGCGCCTGGCCGAGCAGGGGCGCATCGAACGCTTCTTCGCCACCGACCTGGCGCTGCTCGACCAGCCGCTGCCGGTGGCCGACGGCCTGCAGCCCGACGGCCTGCTGCTACACGTCTCCCGCTGCGGCTCGACGCTGTTCTGCAAGGCCCTGGCGCGGCTGGAATCGAACATGATCATCAACCAGGGCGGGCCGCTGCAATCCGGTTTCTGGGCCGCGCTGACCGATCACTGGCAGCAACCACTGGTGGCCAGCGAAGAAAACCTCACACGCCTGCGTCGGCTGGTGCACCTGCTGACCCGCCGGCGCGGCGGAAACTTCGAGCGCTGCTTCGTCAAGTTCATCAGCTGGAACAGCGTCTACGCCGACTTCATCCGTGCGGCCTTCCCGGACACGCCCACGCTGTACCTGTACCGCGATCCGGCCGAGGTGCTGGCCACCGTGCTGCAGGAAACCACCGCCGCACTGCATGCTCGCGGCACACCGCTGGCACGCACGCTCACCGGGCTGGCGGACGCGACGACGACCGCGATGGACGATATCGAATTTCTGGCCCACTGCTACGCCCGCTATTACGCGGTTGTGGCCGAAGGTGCCGAAGAGCTGTCGCTGGGCCTGGTCAACTACCGGCAGATGCGCCAGCCCGAATGCTTTGCCGCGGTGCTCGAGCGCGGCCTGGGCTGGCAGCCGGGCGACGCGGACCTGGACCGGATGCGCGAGCAATTCAGCTATTACTCCAAGGACGACTCCAACAGCACCCGCTACCAGGGCGAGCCGGACCTGGCAAGCTCGCTGGGCCCGGGCGGGCGCGAACGGGTCGAGGCAATCGCCGGCGCGCAGTTCCGGACGCTGAACCGGTCACCACAAAACCTGTTCGGCCAGCAGGCTGTCGACGAACCGGCAAGCACCAGCCGGTCATAGCCGACTGCAGTCGCGATCTCATCAAGCCCTAGCAGGCTCCCTGTGACTCATGGCAATCGTCTCCCGATCCATGGCACCGCTCCTCGCTATCGCAGAAAAGGGGACACTTTAACTTTGCGGAAAGGGGACATTACAGCTTTGGGCTAACAAGAATCCTGCGCCACATTGTGACATTGGTTAAATTATCGCAATACCGGAAACTTTTTACGGGGTTCCCGAGCTGCTCACGGTCGCGGCCCACTTCGGCGTTTCAGACGCGCATCGACCGGCCCGGCCGGAAATGCAGTGAAATCGAATGCCCGTCGCTGCGGTCTTGCCGTCATTGAACGATTTCCCCTGCCACCCGGATCGGACGCCGCGGAAGAACACCGAACAAGCCTTGCCGATCGAAATTCGATTGGCATTATTGGTCAAGCCCAGGCCGGATTGATCATGACAGCGCCGAGTGTCATCCGGCGCCAAACGCAGTTTCCAGGTAATCACAAAATGTCAATTGAAAGCGGCAATAACAACAAAGCATTCGTGGGTCAGTCGACAAAAACACCGGAACACCTGCTGACGATCGCCATCCCCAACTACAACTACAGCAGCTACATCGAGCGCGCCATCGAAAGCGTACTGGCCCAGGACTACGCCGACATCGAGCTGATCGTCGTCGACGACGCCAGCGACGACGACTCGGTCCGGGCCGCGGAACGAGCCCTGGCCGGCCAGGACCGCCTGCACCACGCCGAACTGGTTCGCTTCGACCGCAACCAGGGTAAGCTGGCCGCGCTCAACACGGCCATCGAACAGGCACGTGGACGCTACTTCATCATTCTCGATGCCGATGACTGGCTGGCGACCCATTACGCCAGCCGCTGCATCCGCGAACTCCGCCACCGGCGCGAAAAAAACGAAGCGATCGGCTTCGTCTACAGCGACTGCAAGCTGATGGACGCGACCGGCAATTACATCGATCGCGGCTGCTCGACGCCTTTCGACCGCGACCTGGTTGGTCGCCTGAGCTTTCTGCCCGAACCGGCGCTGACGCTGACCGAAGCGATTCGCCAGGCCGCGCCATTCGACGCCCGCATTCGCCAGGCGACCAAGCACCACAAGTGGTGCCGCATCGTGGCCAATGGCTGGATCGGGCATTACATCAACGAGCCGCTGTTCTACTACCGGATGCACGATGAAAACATGTCGGGCATCGGCAAACGCGTCATGGCCGAGGCCGATAGCGGCAGCCGCGGCGAACGCATTCTGTCCGGCTACTGGCAGGTTTCCGGCAAGTGACAAGCCCCCGAACTCGCAGCGGCTTCAGCCTTTCAAGCAAACGGTGACCGAAAACAAAAACCCGCTTGCCGCCTACGGACAGTGGCTGGCTTCGGTGTCCGACGACTGGCCCGACGCGGCGGTCGATATCGCCTACCGCCAGTTCATCGACGCTACCGCAGCGATGGTGCCCGGCGGCGTGGCCCCGGTGACCCTGAAGATCCGCGGCCTGCTCGAACAATGGGGGCGCGGCGACTGCAGCGTGATTGCCAGCAGCCGCGGCCTGAGCCTGCCGTGGGCGGCAATGATCAATGCCACGGCCGCCCACGCGCTCGATTTCGACGATAACTTCGACCCGGCCAAGGCGCATATTTCCTGCGTGATGTGGCCGGCCATCCTGAATGTCGCCGAGGACCTGGGCAGCTCCGGTCGCGAGTGCATGGACGCCTACCTGGCGGCAATCCAGATTGTCGGCCGCATCGGCCAGGGCTTGAACCCGCCCCACCGCAAGCGCGGCTGGCACGCCACCGCCACGATCGGCGCGCTGGGTACCGCCGCGGCGGTCGCGCGCATGCTCAAGCTCGATGCCGAACAATCGGCGATGGCGATTTCGCTGGCCACCAGCGTTGCCGGCGGCTTCATGTCGCAGTTCGGCACCATGGCCAAGCCGCTGCACGCCGGCAATGCCGCACGCGGCGGCATCCAGTCGGCCTACTTCGCGCGCGCCGGCGTCACCGCCGGCTGGCACACGCTTGACGGGCCGCAGGGCATGAACACGCTGATGGTCGGGCCCGACCGCGAGCAACTGCGGGCGGCCATCGTCGAACCCGAACACGGCCAGACGCTGACTTTCGAGACCAAAAACATCGGCGAGCCGCTGTTGATCGTCGAGCATCGCTTCCGGGTCAAGCGCTTCCCGACCTGCGGCAGCGCGCATCGTTCGCTCGATGCGCTGTCGGACCTGATCATCGAACACGGCTTTGGCGCCGACGACGTCGAGCGCATCGAGGTCCACGCGCCGGCCATGCACCTGAAGAACCTGATGTACCAGCGCCCGACCACTGGCCTGGAAGGCAAGTTCTCGATCGAATACCCGCTGGCCTGCATGCTGATTTCCGGCAACTGCAAGCTGGCCGACTTCACCGACCAGGCGCTGCAGCGGCCGGCCCACCGCAAATTGTTCGAGCGCATCGCGCGCGTTCCGATCGACCGCCCGGAGACCGAAGTCGAGACCACCATTCGGGTGACGCTGAAAGACGGCCGCAGGCTCGAAAAATCGCGCTTCATGCCGCGCGGCAGCAAGGCCGACCCGTACCCGACCTCGCAGTACTGGAACAAATTCGACGAATGTACCGGCTATATTATGCAGTCGGAGGACCAGGCCCGACTCAGGCGCCTGGTGGAAGATTTCCTGTCGCTGGAACACGCCGGCGACATTGCCAAAGCCATGGCCGTGGACATGAACGCGGCCGGCGCATCGGGACCCGTATGAACCATCGCAACGAAGCAAGCAACAACGAAGATATTCGCCCCGGCCTGACCGCACTGGTGCTGGCCGCCAGCCGCAAGGGCATCGAAGATCCGGTCGCGAGCCACGCCGGCAAGACCCACAAGTGCCTGGTCGAAGTCGACGGCATCGCGATGATCCAGCGTGTTATCCAGGTGCTGATCGACAGCGGCCTGTGCCGCAATATCCTGGTCTCGATCGAGTCCGAGGACATCCTGCGCCAGGTGCCCCGGGTGGCCGAATGGCTGGACCAGGGCCGGGTCGGTATCGCGTCGAGCTCCAGCAACCTCGCCGACAGCGTGCTGCGTCTGCGCGAACGCAAGGAATCACCGGTGCCGCTGTTGATCACGACCGCCGACAATGCGCTGCACACCGGCGCGCTCGTGACCCATTTCATCGACCGCAGCCTTGCCGGCGATGCAGACATCAGCGTCGGGGTCACGCGCGAGGCCACGGTGCGCGAACAGTTTCCCGACGACCCAATCGGCTTTTTCCGGTTTCGCGACGGCGGCTATTCCTTTTGCAACCTGTTCATGATTCGCAGCGTCGCAGCGCTGGCAACAGCCGAAGTGTTTCGCTCCGGCGGCCAGTTCCGCAAGCGCCCGTGGCGCATCCTGGGCGCTTTCGGCGTAATCAACCTCGTGCTGTACCGTTTGCGCCTGACCACGCTGGAGGCTTGCCTGGGCCGCATCGGCCGTAATTTCGGCATCAAGGTCGCACCGGTCGAGATCCCGTGGGCTTACGCCCCGATCGACGCCGACAATCCGACCACGCTGCACTTCAGCGAACGCATCCTGCGCCAAAGGCGCGAGCAGGGCGACCAAAACTGACCGCTGATCAAGTCGCTGCAGGGTGCCGGTCGGGCGGCGGCAGGTCCGGGGTTTTTTCCAGCACTTCGAGCGCGTCGTGGCGAACATGGTCGGCCGCCATTTCAGCGCGCAGAAATTCCTCGCTGATTCGGCCCTGTTCCAGGCATTCCTTTAGCAGGGCAAAGAAAAACCATTCCTGCCTGCGATCCGGATGACGCCAGTAATTGCCAAGCAGGCCGTAGTAGCCGAACATCTTGCGGTGCGCCTTGACCAGCCAGCCCAGCGGCGGGAACAGCCGGAATTTTTCCGACAGCCGCCAATCCACCGGGAGTCCGGTTTTCCATGGCTGGGTCCGACGCCGCGTCGTGTGCAGCATTTTCGTGGCCGTGGTCAGGCGGTCGAAATCGTTCCACTCGGGCTCGAGCATGCCGATTTTGGACGGGTCCTCGTTTTTCAGACACACCCACGAATGGTAGTCGAGCTCGTCGCGAAACATCGCGTTGAACTGTTCTTCGACCTGCCAGTGTTCGAGCTTGCTGCAGTCGAGCAGCATCGCACTGCTGGCGTAGCATTTGTCGATCAGCCCTTTCGGCCCGGAACGTTTTCGGCACACGATGGCGCACTCGCCCATGTCCCGGTCGAGCAACTCCCAGATGTCGGTGGTGGCGAAGATGTCCGGGTCGATCACCACCGCGCGGCCGCTGTAGCCCATCAGCTCCGGCGGCATGAAGCGGGTCGGCGTGAACGACTGCAGGTCGTCGTTGAGCCATTCCCAGTGCGCGCCGTCGCGCAGGTACTGCTGGCCCTCGCGCTCGGCAAAGAACGGGTAGTCCCGACTATTGATCAAATGGACGTCGAACTTGTCGTTGTGCTTCGAATATCGCCTGAGCGCGTGCTCGGCGACGATCGCGCCGGTCATCTGCTTGTGGTTGGTCTGGATGAAAACTGCGTGCCGCATGTCGAGCGCCAGCTGAAAAAGGTTCGCTGAAGTCTACTCCAGGCGCAGGATTTTTTTCTTGCCCGAGGTCAAGGCTGCCGGCTTCCATCCGCATTCGACGCAGCGCTCAGCAAGGCATCGAAGTCGTCGGCGCGAATGCGCCCCTGCTTGCCGCGGACCAGGTTCTGCACGCCATAGTGGGCAAGAAACTGGAGCTGCGTGTAGGCGTATTGGGGCCGCAGGTCCGGGCCGCCGCCGGCGACCAGCGCATCGAGAAACGGATCGGCGGCCTCGCCGAGCCAGCGATGGCGCGCCTTGGCAAGACCCGTGCCGAGCAGTTCGCCGTCGCCAATGGCCTCGATATCCACGCCCACCGCACCGCGCCTGCCGATGATGAAGTTTTTGGCCAGCGCGTCGATGTAGTCCAGCCCGGTCCAGACCATTGGCGGCCGCAACCGTTCGGCCAGTTGTTCCAGCTCGATCAGGCGTACCTGATCGAGCCGACCGGCCTTGCACAGGATGCGCAGCCTGGCGATCAGGCGCGGCTGCAGATCGGTCTGGTCAAGCCGGCATTCGACCGGTCGGAACCTGTAGAGCGCGGTGAAAAACCGGCACATCGCCTCCAGGTCGCCCGGGTCGCGCGGGTTTGGCCGGTGGCCGGGCACGAAGCGCACCCAGACGGTGCTTTCGAGCCGAAACATGAACGGCGGGAAAAGCTCCAGCGCAGCGCTTTCGCGCAGCAGCGTCTCGACCCGCCGGGCCTCGGCACTGTCGGGGAACGCCACCTGCTTGCTGCGCAGTTCGCCAAAATCCCGAAAGCGGGTTTCGTTGGACTTGTGGCGTTGCCGGCCGAGCAGCGCCTGCCAGGCAAGCTGCAATCGGCGCCACCAGGGATTGGCGCTCTTTCCGGAAGCTCCGGTCATGGATTCACTCTCGCGTTGCAGAAAATATCGTGGCCGAGCATCGAGGGCACAGAGTACACAAATTCACCCGGATCAATGACCGTCCTGGACGACGCATCGGCGCTCGCGCAGCGGGTCGCGATGCCTCGGGGCTGTGCGATCAGGCAGGCTCGAGAAGCCGGCGCACTGCCTCGACGGCGCGCTGGAGATCGCTGCGGCCGGCACCGCTCAGCGCCGGGGGCGCATCCGGACCGAGCTGGTCGATCGGCGTGATCAGGCCCTGCGACTCGAGTTGCCGGTGAATACGCTGCATGCGCCTGGCCGGAATCCAGCGGCCACGCGCGGTCCAGCGGTCGCGGCGCGACGGCCTGGGCAGATGCCCGCTTGAATCGCGCGCCGGCTGCAAGCGCCGGCGATCCAGCCAGCGGGCACGCCAGTCAAGCGGTGGCTCGAATACCGCCACCGGCCGGCCAAGCAAGCAGGCCTCGGCCAGCATCGAGGCACTGTCGGCGGTCACGACGAAGTCGTCGGCCAGGGCAAAGATGCCGGCCAGCGGGTTTTCATCGGCTTCAGGCGACCAGCGGTAGACATAATGTTCGCCTTCCAGGCCCGCGAGCATCGCCTCGACCATGGCCGCACCGGAGCGCGGACTGGTCGTGATCAGCAGCGAGCCGCCACAGCGCCCGACCAGGGCCTGCAAGGCATCGCCGAGCCGTCGCCCGGCCGGCGCATCAAATCGATAAGAACCGGAGCTCCCCCCCAGCAAGACACCGTGCCACGGGCGCGGCCAGGCCTTGAAAGTGGCTTGCCATTTGCGCCGACCCAGCACCAGCGCGGCCTCGTCGACAAAGTTCAGCGGCAGATCGAGATGAACCACGTTGGGGTGCTCGGGCAGGCAATACTGCGGCGTGGTCAACACCAGGTCGACCCGGTCCAGCGCACCGCCGGTGCGGCCGATACAGACGATTTTGCTGCGCCCACCAGAAGCGCGGCGAATGCGCAGCGCATCGACCAGCGAACGGCCGCCGCTGAACAGCACGAGGTCGGGCCACGGCGGCTGCAGCAGGCCCCGTTTGGCCGCAGGAATCGGTCGTCTTTCGGCCGCCGTCAGCCGCTCGAACAGCGCCCGAGGCGTGGGATCCAGAGTGTCGATCCAACGCGTCCGTGCGCTCAAGGCGCCAGCCAGGTTGGCCAGTTGACGATCGGCGCCGAGGCCGGTGGACCGAAGGATCCAGATCAGCGGATCGGCCGCCTGGCGGTCGCTTCCGGCGCGATTTGACAATTGCAGTTTTGGGGTTTCCAATGACTTTTTTCGATTGATTGACAGAATGCTTTTTGATGCCACGGGCGCTGCGCAAACCACTGCAGCACAAGCGCCATGCATGGCCCGACAGATTGGTTTACTCTACCCCAACATTGCAAAAAATTTCGGCCCAAAACCGCTACGCTGCCCGGCATAGCGCCATTTCCGGGAGCTGTGCTCGCGTTGCCAATCCTCACGTAGCATCAGGCTACGCTCCGGTTGTCAACACTGCGCGCAGCCCCGGCAACACGACTCCGAGCTTTTGAATCCGAAATTTTATGCAATGTTGGAGTCTAGTTCATCGCGTCGGGCACCACCCGGCGCAATCACTTTGCACAACCATCGATTTCGCCAATACCGCCCTTACTCGACCCGGCCTGACATGACCCAAGACCACTCCCAGTCCGCTCAGGCCCAAACGCGCAAGCATTTGCAGGCCATTCTCGTGCTGGGGCCCGGGCGCAGCGGCACCAGCACGCTGACCCGAGGGCTCGGCGCGCTCGGCATCGACCTGGGACGACATTTCCGTCGACCGGTACGCAAGAACCCGCGCGGCAACTACGAACATGTGGCCCTGCTCAAGCTCAGCAAGAAGATTCGCAACTCGGTCGGCATGCGCGCCGACAGCGTGCATATCGTCGATGACGCGGTCTGGGGCAAGCCGGCCACGCAGCGCCTGGGCCGGCGCATGGAAGCGGCGATTCAAAAGCATTTCGGCGCATCGCCGGTCTGGGCGTTCAAGTACGCCGGTTCCGGTCGCCTGCTGCCGTTCTGGCTCGACCTGTTCGCGCGCATGGAGATCGAGCCGGCCTTCGTGTACGCCTACCGCAACCCGTTGAGCATCGCGCGTTCACGCGCCAGGCTCAATCGCCTGCGCGGACACCCGGCGCACAACCAGCTCGAATGGCTTGCCAATGTCGTGCCGCATATCGACCGCCTCAAAAGCCGCAAACTGGTCGTCGTCGATTACGACCGGCTGCTCGATGAACCGCAGCCCGAACTGTTGCGCATCACCAGCCATCTCGAAATTGAAGTCACGCCCGAAATCTCCAGCGAAATCGATCGTTTTGCCGGGCAGTTCGTGCGCCACGACTGGCGCCACACCCGGTTTGTCGACGCCGACCTGGAAACCGATGGAAGCCTGCATCCGCTGGTCCGGCGCGCGGCGCTGTTGCTGTCGGGCATGGCGCGCGCCAGCGAAGCCGTCGACGACGAGCAATTGTGGCGCAATTGGCATGAAATCCAGCGCGAATACCGCCAGCAGGGACCGACCCTGGCACTGATCGACGAACTCAAGGCCGCCAACCGGCGCGCGCGCTGGTGGGATTTGTCGGTACCGCTGCGCGCGGCATGGAACAAGCTGCCGGTCTGGCGGGTGCGCTGACCCGGCTGGACATTAGGCGCCGCGGCTTGTAGCCACCGCCAATGGAATTCCTGCAATAATTTAGCCAACGTCAAAGAAATGATCCGGAGCTCAAGCATGTTTTCCCGACTCGTTCGTTTCCCCAGTCTGGCCCTGAAACTTTTGGCGCCGGCCGCCCTGGCATTGTTCGCAATGGTAGTGGTCGCGCAAACCGAAGACGGTTTCGACGCCAAGACATTCGCCGGCCTGGAGCTGCGCACCAACGGCCCGGCGTTCATGTCCGGACGCATTGCCGACATCGCCATTCATCCGGCCAATCACAACCTCTGGTACGTCGCAGTCGGCTCCGGCGGGGTCTGGAAGACCAGCAATTCCGGCACCACGTGGCGTTCGATCTTCGATGATCAGGGCTCGTACTCGATCGGTGCGCTCGCGCTCGACCCGTCGAATGCGAACACGGTCTGGGTCGGCACCGGCGAGAATGTCGGCGGCCGCCACGTCGGCTACGGGGATGGCGTGTACGTCAGCCACGACGCCGGGGCAAGCTGGGAAAACGTCGGCCTGGAAGCCTCCGAACACATCAGCAAAATCATCGTTCATCCGCAGGATTCCAACACCGTCTGGGTTGCCGCCCAGGGCCCGCTGTGGTCATCGGGCGGTGAACGCGGCGTCTACAAGACCACCGATGGCGGCGAGACCTGGACGCGAACGCTGGTCGGCGATGAAGGCGACGACATCTGGACCGGTGCGACCGACCTGCTGATCGACCCGCGCGATCCCGACCTGCTGTATGCCGCGACCTGGCAGCGCCACCGCACCGTGGCCGCCTATGTCGGCGGCGGACCCAACTCGGGAATCCATCGTTCCACCGACGGCGGCGAGACCTGGACCGAGTTGACCAAAGGCTTGCCCAGCGCCGACGAAAACAGCAACATGGGCAAGATCGGGCTGGCCATTTCGCCGCAGCAGCCCGACGTGCTGTACGCGGCCATCGAGACCAACCGACGCGAAGGCGGCGTCTGGCGCTCGGCCGACCGCGGCGCGTCATGGGAAAAGATGTCGGACCGGATCGCCGGCGGCACCGGGCCGCACTACTACCAGGAGATCTACGCCAGCCCGCACCAGTTCGACCGAATCTATTTCATGGACGTACAAGCCGCCTTTTCCGATGACGGCGGCAAGACCTGGACCCCGATCGCCGACTCGGCCAAGCACGTCGACAACCACGCGCTGGCATTCCGCCCCAACGACCCGAACTATCTGCTGATCGGCACCGACGGCGGCCTTTACGAAACCTTTGACCACGCCGATAGCTGGCGCTTTATCGACAACCTGCCGGTGACCCAGTTCTACAAGGTGGCCGTCGACGATGCCGAGCCGTTTTATACCATCTACGGCGGTACCCAGGACAACAACACCCAGGGGGGACCGTCGCGCACCGATACCCCGCACGGCATCCGCAACGCCGACTGGTTCGTGGTGCTGTTCGGCGACGGCCACCAGCCGGCCACCGAGCCCGGCAACCCCGACATCGTCTATGCCCACTGGCAACAGGGCAACCTCGTGCGCGCCGACCGCACCACCGGCGAGATCGTCTACATCCAGCCCCAGGTCGAGCCCGGACAGGCGCCGAACCGGTTCAACTGGGACGCCCCCATCCTGGTCAGCTCGCACGAGCCGACGCGCATCTACCACGCCTCGCAGCGGGTCTGGCGCTCCGACGATCGCGGCGACAGCTGGAGCATGATTTCCGACGACCTGACGCGCGACCAGGAGCGCATCGAGCTCGACGTGATGGGCCGACAGTGGAGCTGGGATGCGCCCTGGGATACTTTTGCGATGTCGGCTTACAACACCATCACCGCACTGGCCGAATCGCCGATCGAACCGGATTTGCTCTACGCCGGCACCGACGACGGACTGATCCAGGTGTCGGAAAACGGCGGCGAGGACTGGCGCGAGATCGAGGTCGGCAACCTGCCCGGCGTACCCGACACGGCGTTTGTCAACGACATCAAGGCCGACCTGTTCGATGCCGACACCGTTTACGTCGCCCTCGACAACCACAAGTACGGCGACTTCAAGCCGTATTTGCTCAAAAGCACCAATCGCGGCCGGCGCTGGACCTCGATTGCCGACGACCTGCCCGAACGCCATCTGGTGTGGCGCGTGGTGCAGGACCACGTCGACCCGAACCTGATGTTCGCCGGCACCGAGTTCGGCCTGTTCGTCACGCTCGACGGCGGCGGCCAATGGACCGAGCTTTCCGGCAACGCCCCGACCATCTCGTTTCGCGACCTGGTGATCCAGCGGCGCGAAAACGACCTCGTCGGCGCCACCTTTGGCCGCGGCTTCTGGATTCTCGACGACTACAGCGCCTTGCGCCGCGTCGACGAGGAGCTGCTGGCCGCCGAGGCCGCGCTGTTCAAACCGCGCGACGCCTGGTGGTATATCGAGCGCTCGGTGCTGGGCAACAACGAACGCGGCTCGCAGGGCCACAGCATGTACATCGCACCCAATCCGCCGTTCGGGGCGGTGTTTACCTATCACCTCGCCGAGGGTTACAAAACCGCCGAACAGCAGCGCCAGGAGCGTGAGAAATCGCTGATCGAGGTCCGCGGTGACGTGCCGTTCCCGGGCTGGGAGGCCGTCGAGGCCGAACGGCGACAGCCCGAGCCGGCCGTGTTGCTGACGCTGCGCGATGCCGACGGCAACGTCGTGCGGCGCCTCGAAGGCCCAAGCAAAAAGGGCTTCCACCGGGTCGCCTGGGACCTGCGCATGCCGGCGCCCCAGGCGATTGGAGATCACGGCGGCTTTGGAGAACCAGAGGGATACCTGGTTGCACCGGGCAGCTATACCGTGGAGCTGGCCAGGCGCGTCGATGGCGAAACCGCAGCCCTGGCCGGTCCGCAATCCTTCGAAGTGGTCCAGATGCGCGAAGGCGCACTGGAAGGCGCCGAACCGGCCGTAACCGCGGCTTTCTGGAAGCGTCTTTCAGCAATCCAGCGCGAGGTCTCGGCGGCCGGCCGGGTCATCGACCAGGCGCGCGAAAAAATCGATGCGCTCAAGACCGCACTGCAGCGCAGCACGGCCGCGCCGGGGCAGCTCGACGGCGAACTCCACGCGGTCAACCAGCGCCTGTTCGAAATCGAGGAGCAGCTCGAAGGCAAGCAGTTGTTGAGCGAACTCAACGAGCCGCAGGGTCCGACCATCGGCCAGCGTATCTTTGTGGCGGTGATCGGCACCGGTCGGTCGACCTATGGCCCAACGCCTACCCACAAGCGCAGCCTCGAGATTGCCGAGCAGCAGTTCGCCGCGGTGCGCACCGAGCTCAACCGAATCGTCGAGCAGCGCATCCCGGCGCTCGAACAGCAACTGCTGGAAGCCGGTGCCCCGTGGACGCCCGGCGGCGCCGTACCCATGCTTGATTGATTGTTGACAATCACCGTGCCCGGGGCGCCGACGCCCCGGGCCGTTGGACCGCTCAGCCCCCACCTGCTCCCTCCCGCCTCATTCACCATCGCTGCCGCTGGACCGGCGTCGTTGCCGGGAACGGCCGCTGTCGCTCGCATCGGTGCGGCGCCCCACGCGGGCCATCGGCAAGCCGCCGGTCCCAGTCGCCGGGGCCGTGACGACTCGCGAACCCTGGCGTCATTTTGTCGGTATGCTTTGGCGTTACCCTCAAGATCGGCTCGAATGAAGCAAGCAGACAACAAGCCTTTCGACGGCTACAGGCTCAAGGTCGAATCGGGCCGAAACCTGGGCGCGATGCTGTCGATCCGGCTGGACGGCAGGGGCCAGCCGGACGGACCAGGGCTGGAATTTCTGGGCGGGGATTTCGACGCCGAGAGCTGGGATGCGCCGGATGACCAGCTCCAGGCCATCGTGCTGGCCGAAGCCGACGACCCGCAGACCGACGCCGCAGAGCCGGCCGAGCGAATCTATCGACGCCTGATCGAAGGCCTTCGCGAATCGAGTTTCGGCTATCCGTTGCGCTTGTGGAACTATTTGCCGGCGATCAACGCCGGGCTCGGCGATCGCGAGCGCTACCGGCGCTTTTGCATCGGCCGCGGCCGCGCGCTCGAGTCAGCCGGGCTCAACGATGCCCGGATGTGTGCCGCCACGGCCATCGGCAGCCGGGAACCATTCATGCAGCTGGTCGCGCTGGTTGGAAAAAAGCCCGGCGTTTCAATCGAGAATCCGCGCCAGGTCAGCGCCTGGAACTACCCGCGCAATTACGGCCCGCGACAACCGGCCTTTGCCCGCGCCACGGCCATCGAGCTGCAGGACCGGCAAGTCGGCCTGCTGGTGTCCGGCACCGCCAGCGTCGTCGGTCACGCAACCGCTCACCAGGGCGATGTTCTGGCGCAAACCGACGAGGCCGCACGCAACCTGGACGCGCTGCTGGCCCACGCGGCGGCCGTCACCGGCCGACCGGGGCTGGCGGCATTCAGCCGCACCAGCCTGGCCAGGGTCTACGTGCGCAACCGCGCGCACTGGCCGGATATCGAAAATCGACTGCGCAAGCGCTGGCCGGAGTTGCAGCTTTGCGGCCTGCACGGCGAGGTCTGCCGCAGCGATTTGCTGGTCGAGATCGAGGCCTGGCACCAGGCCTGATCGTGCGGGTCGGGCCACTCGTTCGGCCGCGGCGGCAAGCCACCGTCATCGATGGTCGAAATTTGGATGAGCAGACCGATGATTCCAACAGGTTTCTGGTGACGCAATCTGCGTCAACGCAGGCGATACTGTGCGATTGAGCACGCCCTATCAGGCGCTGGCATGTATCTGGCATCTTTACAGCCAGGTGCGGAGGGACAAAGTCTGCATGACAGTTCAATAATTTGAGCGAAAGGGTATTTCATGCTTCAGTCAGCCAGACAATTTCCAGCGCAAACGGATGCATTTTCAGACTGCACCGAAGTCGTAGACACCGAATTCAGCTTCGCCTTCCAGCCCATCGTTTCCATGACCGACCTGGAAGTCAGCGGCCACGAGGCGCTGGTGCGCGGCCTGTGCGGGCAGACCGCCGCCAGTATAATCAACGCAATTCATCCGGAAAACCGGTTTTTCTTCGACCAGGCCTGCCGCATGCGTGCGCTGGAAGTGTATGCCCGCCTGGGCATCGATGGCGCCGTGCACCTGAATTGCTCGCACGTCCGGCCGGAAAACCTGATGCTTGCGATCAACACCACGCGCGAATGTGCCGAAGAGCTCGGCGTCGACCCCCGGCAAGTCGTGCTCGAATTCGACAACCTGGAACAACTGGGCAACCCGAAGCAGCTCCACAACGCCCACGTGCAAGCCCGGGCAGCGGGTTTCCACGTGCTCGCCGACAATTTCGGCGCAAGCGAAGTGGGCCTCAAGAGGCTCGTGGTGTTCCAGCCCGAGTTTGCCAAGCTCGACCGCAGCCTGGTCCGCCAGATCGAGACCAGCCCGCGCCGGCAGGCCATCGTGCATGGCATCAAGGCCACCTGCCAGGCGCTGGGCGTGACGCTGATCGCCAGCGGCGTCGAGCGCATCGAAGAGCGCAACTGGCTGTTCGAGCTGGGCATCGAGTTTGCCCAGGGTTTCCTGTTTGCCCGTCCGGCATTCGAAAAAGCACCGCAGGTCAGCCCCAGCCTGGTCGCCGCCTGAACCGATGCAAGCGGCGGTCAGGCGCGCCGTTACTTCAAACGACTATGGCCAGGCGTCAAATGGTCTGTAACCGGTCCTGCTAGCCCGCTGTCATTGAATTGTCAACCGGCGATCATCAAAGTGTCGCGCAGTCGCCGCACGCTGGTATCATGAGAATGGAATCAGCAATTTGGGGTTCAATCGTCGCGCACAGACTGAGTCAATTCGACCTGCTCGAGCGCAGGTTGTGCATTCTGATCAACCGCGGTTCGCGCCATGCGGCCGTGGGTTCTTTCTTTGCAGTCGTCAGCCGCCTCGGCGACGGCGTCGTCTGGTACAGCCTGATCGCCGCGATCGCGCTCACGCAGGGCGAAGCCGGAAGAATCGCCGCCGTCCAGATGGCGATTGCCGGGCTGATCGGCCTGGCGCTCTACAAATTCCTCAAAAGACACCTGGTGCGGGAACGCCCGTTCATCGTCAGCCCCGACATCCTGGCCGGCACCGCACCACTGGACCGCTACAGCTTTCCGTCCGGCCACACGCTGCATGCGGTCATGTTCACCACGCTGGCCGTGGCCTGGTTTCCGTTGCTGGGCGCGCTGCTGATTCCGTTCGCCTGCCTGGTCGCGCTGTCGCGCGTGATCCTCGGATTGCACTACCCCAGCGACGTAATGGTCGGCGCCCTGATCGGCTGGGGGCTGGCCGAAGCCGCGTTACTGGCCTGGCCGCCGGTACTCTGAATCGCCTGGATTGATCCACTATCGAGCGATTCGCCCTCGGCGAGTGGTGTTTTCAAGCACAAAAGCGGAACTCACTTGCCGTGCCGCTGTTTTAACTCCTCAAAAATCTCTTCAAGCCCCACATCCGAGGCCGCCAGCACGACCAGCAGGTGGTAAAGCAAATCGGCTGATTCGGTGACCAGTTCGGCGCGGTCGCCGGCCGTGGCGGCCAACGCGACCTCGACGCCTTCCTCGCCGACCTTCTGGGCGCAGCGCTTGACCCCGCGGGCCAGAAGCCTGGCGGTGTAGCTGGATTCGGGATCGGCGCTTCGGCGCGAATCGATCACCCGCTCGAGCTGGCACAGAAAGCCGACCGCGGGCTTGATCTCGTTGCCGAAGCAGGTATCGCTGCCCAGGTGGCAGGTCGGCCCGTGCGGGATGGCCTGGATCAGCAGCGTATCGCGATCGCAGTCGCTATCGATGCCGCGCAACTCGAGCGTATTACCCGATGTTTCGCCCTTGGTCCACAGGCGCTGCCTGCTGCGCGAAAAAAACGTGACATGCCCGGTGGCCCGGGTTTTTTCCAGCGCCTCGAAGTTCATGTAGCCAAGCATCAGGACACGGCCGGTGCCGGCATCCTGCACCACGGCCGGCAGCAGGCCATCGCCCTTGTCCCAGTCCATGGTTTTGAAATCCGTCATGAAATTTTGCCGCATCATCAAGCCGGCCGCCAGTATACCGCGGGCGGCTTCGACGGTCTTTTCGGCAGCCTTGCCAGTCTTGATGAACCCGGATGACGGTCGTAAATCCGGACAGCTGTCGGCACCACTCCCCGCGTTGCCCTCGGCCGCACAGAAGTCTTATCATGGATGCTCGCTTATCGCCGGATCTTGAAATGCAAAGAATCATGCTGGGTTTGCTCGTGATGCTGCTGGCATCCACTGCATTGGCCGAGGAAGACAAGCGCCTTTCGGCCGAAGTGCTCTGGCAGATCGACCGCCTGGGCGCACCGGTGATTTCGCCGGACGGCCGCCAGGTCGTGGTGCCGGTCACCGCCTACGAACTCGAAGATGACGACTCACAAACTCGACTCTGGCTGCTTTGGGCCGATGGCGAAAAACCCGGACGCGCGCTGACGATTCCGGATGCGACGGCATCGAGCCCGGTGTTTTCGCCCGACGGCCGCCGGTTGGCCTTCATCAGCACCCGCGGCGACGACGAGGCCGGGCAGATTCACCTGCTGCCGATGGACGGGCCCGGCGAGGCCGTTCGTCTCGGCGATGTCCCGACCGGCGTGTCGTCGCTCAAATGGGTCGGCGAACACATCTATTTCATCTCCAGCGTCTGGCCGGAAAAATCCTTCGACGAAATGGCCGAGCACCTGGAGGCCCAAAAGGAACGCAAGGTTTCGGCGCAGGTCTGGACTGAAATGCCTTACGCCGACTTCGACCGATGGCTCGATGAGGACCGCGAGAACCACCTGTACCGAATTCCGGCCGGCGGCGGCGAAGCCGAAGCGCTGACGCTGGCGACCGGGCTGGCGCTTTCGTCGAGCGCCGACGCATCGGATTTCGACATCGCAGCCGACGAGTCCCGGCTGGCCTTTGTCGCCGACAGCAGCCGCGAAGGCATTTACCCCGACCCCGACCTGTACCTGCTGGTCGACGGCGACGACCAGGCGCGCAACCTGACCCAGGGCAACAAGGCGCCCGACAGCCGCCCGATGTTTTCGCCCGACGGCCGGCTGCTGGCGTTCTCGCGCCAGCATATCCCCGGTTTTTACGGCGACCAGCGCAAGCTGATGCTGCACGAAATGGCCACCGGCCGCACCCGGCTGGTGCACGGCGACTGGGACCGGTCGGCCGACGGCCTGGTCTGGTCGCCGGATTCGGCCGGCCTGTTCGGTGCAATCGACGATGCCGGCACGCGGCGGGTCTATTTCCTGCCGATCAGCACCTCCGAACCGGTCGCGATTACCGACGCCAGCGATTACGACAGCCTGGCCATCGCCGATGACGGCACGCTGATCGGGCGCAATCACAGTTTCGTCTACCCGCCGCGGGTCGTGCATATCGAGCCCGAAACGGGCGCTGCCCGGCGGCTGGAGTCGTTCAACGACGAGTTGCTGGCCGAGGTCGAGACCGGCCGCTACGAGTCGGTGACCTACAGCGGTGCCGACGGCGCCGAAATCCAGATGTGGGTGCACTACCCCCCGGGCTTCGATCCGGACCGGGAATATCCGCTTTTGCTGTTGATCCACGGTGGCCCGCACGGGGCGATTACCGATGGTTTTCACTTTCGCTGGAACGCCCAGACCTTTGCCTCCTGGGGCTACGTAACCGCGTGGCACAACTTTCACGGCTCGTCCGGCTTCGGCCAGAAATTTGCCGATTCGATCAACCCGGACTGGATGACCAAACCCTACGCCGATACCATCGCTGCGGCCGACTGGTTCATGCAAAAGCCGTGGATCGACGCCGACCGCATGGTCGCCGGCGGCGGCAGCTACGGCGGCTATCTGTCGACGGTGCTGCTGGGCCGCGAGCATCCGTTCCAGGCCTTGATGATTCATGCCGCGGTCTACGACCTGTACGCCCAGAGCTCGGCCGATTTCGCCGTCCACGACCAGCGCTTTGGGCCGTACTGGGAAAATCCGGCACTTTACAAAGCGATCTCGCCGCATTATTTTGCCGGGCAGTTCGATACGCCCAGCCTGATCATCCACGGCCAGAAGGACCTGCGCGTACCGGTCGGCCAGGCCTTCGAACTGTTCCGCACGCTGCAGACCCGCGGCGTGGAATCGAAGCTGATCTACTACCCGGACGAAAACCACTGGGTGCTCAAGCCGAACAACTCGCTGCACTGGTATGCCCAGGTCCGCGACTGGTTCGAGCGCTTCGCCGAGCCCGGCCCGCGTGAGCCGGCTTCTGCCGAAACCCGGACCGATGACCAGGCAGAACCCGATTCGGAGGTCCAGGCCGATCCCCAAGCCGATGCCGATGCCCAAACCGATGCCGAGGCGGCGCCGTCAGGCGCTCGGGCCGCGTCGACCCCATGACGGCCGGGCTTCCGGGCTCGCCCGCGATCGAGCGCCTGGACCTGTTCAGCATTCCGGTCTGGCGTTCGCCGGTACCGGAGTTCGACCCTTACGCCGAAGCCATGCGCGGCTGGGTGCTCGGCGAGTGGGAGCGCGGCGCATTCGCCAAACACGCCCACGGCTACGGCTACCAGAGCCCGGCGACGCTGTTCAGCCGCCAGTCGCTGGCCCGCAACCCGGGGCTTGGCATCCTGAAAAAGGCGTTTGCCGATCGCGCTTTCGCCGCGCTCAGGCAGCGAACCAACCATTTCGTGCACCTGCCGCCCGAGGCCTACGCGTTCATGGCCTGGGTACTGGTGCAAACCAACGAATCCTGGGTCAACAACGCCTGGCACGACCACGCGCCGGCGCTGATCAGCGGCTGCTACTACCTGCAGATTCCCGAATGCGACGATCCGCTGGAGGGCGCGCTGGCGTTCATGCGGCCAAGCCTTGCCGACGGCTTCACCCGCCAGATCCAGGTCGTCGAGCCACGCCAGGGTGAATTCGTCCTGTTTCCGTCGGCGCTGACCCACCGCCCGCAACCGACACCCACGGCCACGGGCCTGCGCATTTCGGTCAACATGGATTGCTACGTGCGCTGGGCCCATTGGGACGAAGAAACCGGCCCGGCCGACCCGCAGGCCTACAAGCGCCGGCTGGAACAGACCCTCGACCCGGACGCCGAACCGCCGCCCAGCGTGGGCGACTGATTTCCCAGGAGATCCCGTCGGGGATCTGACCCCGACCTATCGGCGTGGAAGGCAACAGGGATTGTCTTACACAGCCTCTGTCGGCCGGCTGTAGCCCCAGCGTTGCAGCCACGGCCCCCAGGCCATGTCGACCTTGTCCAGCGTGGCCGCATCGAAGCGGTGCGGGTTCTTTTGGTAGCCGCGGATGCTTTCCAGGTAGGCCTTGAACACCGGGCAAAGGTCGTTGAAATCGTCAAGCTGCAGTTGCGCGTAGATCCTTGACAGGCACTCGAGTGGCGTTTGCTCAAGCTCGGCGTAGCTGACCTCGATGAACTGCCCGTCCGGCAGGTCGGCGGTGTCGGCATACAGGCGCTCGAGCATGCGCGGATAGACATCGAGGATGAATGGGTCGGCCGCTTCGGCATCGAAGGCCTGCAGCGCGTATTGCGGCAGCAGCTTGCGGTAGAAGTTGCGGGTCGACTCGAACACCGTGTACGGGTTGCGGTGGATATGGATGAAGCGCGCGTTCGGCCACAGCTTGAGCAGGCCGGCGACCTGGCCGGTGTAGACCGGGTTCTTGACCAGCAGCGTGTTGCCGGGTGCCTGGATCAGGAGCTTGCGGCAGTAGTGCATAAACATCCGCTCCCGTCGCGCCAGCAAGGCCCGGCCGAGGCCGCTTTGATCCGGAAAAATGCCGGCCTCCAGGTGCTCGGCGAAGGCCTGCGGAAAATACAGCGCGTGGTAATACGACAGCATCTGCATCGAGGCCAGCGCAATCTCGTCTTCCTGCGGCGAGTCGACCTCGACCGCGACGTTGTCGATGAAACGGCTTTCCGGCAGCGCGCGCTTGAGCAGCGGCCGCAGCGCCCGGCCCAGCAACAGGAAATTCCACGGCATGCCGGTGGCGAACGGGTCCGGCCAGGCAAAGCGCGGGTCGCGGCTCATCAGGTTGAACAGGTGCGTCGTGCCGCTTCGCCAGTGGCCGAGAATGAACACCGGCGCCGGCATGTCGACCAATGGATCGCGCTGGGTCGCCACGTAGCCGCGCTCGGCCAGCGACAGCGGCCAGCGCGCCACGGCGGCGCCGAAAAATGCCAGCAGCCGGGTCCACATTGCCGGCGGAATCCGGTTTCGTGCCGCCAGGCGCAGCAGCGTGCCGAGATCGGCACCCAGCAGCGGGTGGTTCCAGGTCGCGTGCGGCCGATGCAATGACGCGCCGCTTTTGCCGTTTGACTTCATGATTCTGCATTCGAGCCGCGTGATTGATGTCAGACTACACCGGAACGCTATCGATTTGCTTTCGGCTTTTCCAGCACTTATCAAGACAAGGATCAAACGCGGATGTCCAACCTGGTTACCGGCGGAGCCGGCTTTATCGGCAGCCACCTGGTCCGGCTTTTACGCGAAAAAGGCGAAAAAGTGCGCGTGCTCGACCTCAAGCCGCCGGTCGAGGCCATTGCCGGGGTCGACTACCGACAGGGCTCGATCACCGAAGCCGAAGCGGTTGCCGCTGCGGTCGCCGGTTGCCGGCGCGTATTCCATCTGGCCGCGCATGCCGGGCTCTGGGCGCGCAACAAGCGCGACTTCGTCTCGATCAATGTTGCCGGCACAAAAAACGTGCTGGCCGAAGCGCGCTCGCACGCGGTCGAAACGGTGGTGCATTGCTCGACCGAATCCATCCTGATCGCCGCCAACCGCGGGCGCGGCTTGCAGGTCGTCAACGAAGACACTCAACATACCGTCACCGACATGGCCGGGGCGTACTGCGAGGGCAAGCTGCTGGCCGAACTCGAAGCCCGGCGCGCCTGGGAAACACACGGCCAGCGCGTGATCGTCTGCAACCCGACCGTGCCGATCGGCCCCGGCGACCACTGGCTGACGCCGCCTTCGCGCATGCTGCTGGGCTTTTTGAACCGGAAATACCCGGCCTACCTGCCGACCACGCTGAACCTCGTCGATGCGCGCGACGTGGCCCTCGGGCACTGGCTGGCAGCCACCCGCGGCGAGCCCGGAAAGCGCTACATCCTGGGCGCGCACGATGTCGAACTGGGTCAGTTGTTAAGACAGCTGCAACTGATTTCGAAGGTCGAAATGCCCAGGCGGCACGTACCCTATCGGCTGGCTTTTGCGGCCGCGCGGGTGTCGGAATTTCTGGCCGACCATGTCACCAAAAAACCACCGGCAGCCCCGGTG
>JAVVET010000049.1:1860-24187 GCA_032251235.1 Wenzhouxiangellaceae bacterium | reverse complement strand
TCATCCTGCTGATCGACGAACGCCCCGAGGAAGTCACCGAAATGCAGCGCACGGTCGACGCCGAAGTCATCTCGTCGACCTTCGACGAACCGGCCACCCGGCACGTTCAGGTTGCCGACATGGTCATCGAGCGCGCCAAACGACTGGTCGAGCATCAGCACGATGTCGTTATTCTGCTCGACTCCATCACCCGCCTGGCGCGTGCCTATAATACGGTGGTGCCGTCATCCGGCAAGGTCCTGACCGGCGGCGTGGATGCCAACGCGTTGCAGCGCCCGAAACGCTTTTTCGGCGCGGCGCGCAAGATCGAAGGCGGCGGCAGCCTGACCATCATCGCCACCGCGCTGGTCGATACCGGCTCGAAAATGGACGAGGTGATTTACGAAGAGTTCAAGGGTACCGGTAACATGGAAATTCACCTGAGCCGTCGAATTTCCGAAAAGCGCGTATTTCCGGCCATGGACATCAACCGTTCCGGCACGCGCCGGGAAGAGTTGATGATCAACAACGATCTGCTCCAGAAGATCTGGATTCTGCGCCGTATTCTGCACCCCATGGACGAGACCCAGGCCATCGAGTTCATGCTCGACAAGCTCAAATCCACCAAGACCAACGAAGAATTTTTCAATTACATGAAGCGGTGAGCCGATGGCGGCAATTCGGAACGGTCTGACCCTGATCTGCATGCTGGTGCTCAGCGCCTGCATCGTTCCTGTGCCTCGACAGGGACAGCCGCTGAATATCCACTTCATGTCGCCGCAACAACTCCGGGATTATTCCGAGCAGGTCTTTCGCCAGCACAACCAGGTGATGACGCGATTGATGACCATGGAACTGGAATTTGGCAAGATCGATCCGCAAACCGAAGAGCAACTGGAGCAGGCAGAGGCGCAAATGTCTCAAGCCTGCGCGAGCTTGAACGAAGCTGCCAGCTTGCGCGCTTCGGGTTCGCAACCCAGTCGCAAACTGGGCAACGAAGTCCGGCGCAGCATCCGTGATTGCAAGGCCGAGACCGCGCGCATGGCAGACCTGCTCGACCGAATTTCGACTGAACAGGAAAATCAGAAGACCGGCTGAAACGCCGAACGGGTCGTTTTGGACAAACCCGGCATTTTTCCGATTGAACGATCGACTCTTTCCAGACACCAGCCCTCCGAAAGATTTCGCTGGCCGACGCCGTGGTTCAGCAACTTGCAGGTCCATGCCAGCAATGCCGTGTCGGGTCTTGACCGCTCGTTCGAGCTCGACTGCGGCAAGGCTTCCACCGAGCCGGCCATCCATGACCGGGGCCCCGCCTCACGAACCCCAGGTCACTCGAATATGGAACCCGCCACTACTTGACTTCGCGATGCATTGCATCCCGCCTCGATCGCGATTATCGTTGTTCAAAAGTCTCATCGATGCAGCGTCTCGGAATCCGCTCGAAAAGTTTGCCCAAAAGTCGGGTCAAACATGGCCCCAAGGACATGACCCGGGACAACAACCAGCCGAAACGACCGGAAGATTCCAGGCATGCCGGTGCCGGCCGGGCACTGGTCAGTGGCGCATCCGGTTTCATGGGCAGTCACCTGGTGCCTTATCTGCGGTCGCACGGCGTCCCGGTGCGCGCCATGGCTCGAACCCCGGACAAGTTGCGGGGCCGGGGCTGGGATGAAGTTGAAATCGCCCGCGCCGATGTATTGAAGCCGTCTACACTCGGGGGCCGCCTTTTCCGGCATCGACACCGCCGACTACCTGGTTCATGCCATGCGTGCGAGCCCCAGGTACATGGCCCTGGAAATCGAAGCCGCGAAAAATTTCGCCGATGCCGCAGCCGAGGCCAGGGTCAGGAGAATTGTCTACCTCGGCGGACTGGTACCGGAATCGGCCCGCTCGCAGCATATCCTGGCGCGCAAGCGAATCGGCGAAACGCTTCGCGAGGGCCGCGTGCCGGTCACCGAAATTCGCGCCGGCATCGTGGTCGGGCCGGGCTCGGCGGCGTTCGAGGTCATGCGCGAGACATACACCGGCGACGACCGAGAGCTGCAAAACCTGATCCCGCAAACACTGATCGACTACCGCCAGGCCACCCGCAAGCTGTTCGAATCCGAGCGCAGACAAGTCCAATACACGCGCTGGGTCGAGGGTGGCCTCAATTTTCGCGGCCAAGATCACGACCACACTTATTACGCCAAGCAGGCCCCAGCGACAGCGCACTGCAATGCGCGTCCGGAAGAGGTCTGGCGCATCATTTGCGGCGTCGGCGGCCAAAACCGGTATTTTTTCGCCAGCTTGCTGTGGCGAATCCGCGAAGCCATCGACTGGATGCTCGGCGGCCCGGGCATGCGCTACCAGCGACCGGACCGGAACGACCTGCAGATCGGCGATATCATCGACTCATGGCGAGTGATCGCGCTGGAACCGGGTCGCTGCCTGACGCTGACCTTTGGAATGAAAGCGCCCGGTGCCGGCGTGCTCGAATTCGAAGCCGTGCCCGGCGAGCACGGCACCGCTGTGCGCGCAATCGGCCGACATGCCGAGGCTTTGCAGGCCGGCAATCGCCCGAACCCGAATGCCGATAATCAATAGCCACTCCATCGTCGAAAAAATACGAACAGCCAGGGAAAACAATGAAAAACATCCTGATCATCTACGCCACCACCGACGGCCACACCGAAAAGATCTGCCGACGCATGGCCGAGCGTATCGACGCGAGCCACCAACGCGCCGAAATGCGCTCCATTGCCGATGCCGAATCGATCGATCCATCGGCGTTTGATGCGGTGGCCGTGGGCGGCAGTGTGCGTTACGGAAAACATCATCCCGGCATCACCGCATTTCTCGAGGACCATGCCGCCACGCTCGGACGGATGCCCAACGCCTTTTTCTCCGTCAACCTGGTCGCCCGAAAGCCGGAAAAACGGAACTCCGAAGACCCGGCACGCAATCCCCACGTCGGCAAATTTCTCAAGCAGCTTGAATTCAAACCGGCTCACGTCGAAATCATCGCCGGCAAACTCGACTATCCGAGCTACCGCCTGCTCGACCGGATCATGATCCAGCTGATCATGAAGATGACCCAAGGCCCGACCGACAAGACCACCGTAAAGGACTACACCGACTGGGACCAGGTCGACCGCTTCGCCGACTGGCTGGTGGCCCGGGCCGGTCGGGCATGACTGCCCGTGCGCGGACCGCACTGCGCTAATTAAGCGTTTGCTATAGTGTGTTCGTCGTTGCGACGGCCAGCCTTTTGAACCCAGCCTTTTGAACCGAGTGGCGCCAAATGAATCAAGCCGGAATTTCCGAACTGTTCGATGCTTCCCGTTGGCAGGCGGTCGAGGGTTTCGAGGCCAGCGACATCACCTATCACGTGCTCCGAGCTGCCGAACAGCCAGGGCGCAGCGTGGCCAGAATTGCCTTCAATCGCCCGGAATGCCGTAACGCCTTTCGTCCACAGACAGTCGATGCGCTGTACGCGGCGCTCGATCACGCACGCCAACAGACGGCAATCGGCTGCGTGCTGCTGACCGGCAACGGCCCCTCGCCGGCCGACGGCGGCTGGGCGTTTTCGTCCGGCGGCGACCAGACCGTTCGCGGCGCCGACGGCTACCAGTACTTCGAGGACAAGGCACCTGTCACCGGCCGGCTGCATATCCTGGAAGTCCAGCGGCTGATCCGCTTCATGCCCAAGATCGTCATCGCCGTGGTGCCCGGATGGGCCGTCGGCGGCGGCCATAGTCTGCACGTGGTTTGCGACCTGAGCATTGCAAGCCGTGAGCACGCCCGTTTCAAGCAGACCGATCCGGATGTGGCAAGCTTCGATGCCGGTTACGGCTCGGCATTGCTGGCGCGCCAGATTGGCCAGAAACGGGCCCGTGAAGTGTTTTTTCTGGGCAAAACCTACAGCGCCGAGGAGGCCTGCTCGCTGGGCATGGTCAACGAAGTCGTGGACCACCGGGACCTGGAAATCCGCGCCATCGAAATGGCCGCGACCATCAACGCCAAAAGCCCGACCGCGATGCGCATGCTCAAGTACGCCTTCAACCTGCCCGACGACGGCATGGTCGGGCAGCAGCTGTTCGCAGGCGAGGCGACCCGGCTGGGTTATGCCGGTGACGAGGCGCGCGAGGGCCGCGACGCGTTCAACGAAAAGCGCGAGCCCGATTTCTCGCCGTTTCCATGGCATTACTGAGGCAAGCCTCGATGCGCGCGTCGAAACCATTGCCGGCCCGATTGCAGATCGAATTGCCAATCGAATTGCCAATCGAATTGCCGATCGGACCCGCGGCGCTGTTGGGCATGATGCGAGTTCAACCCCTCCGCCCACGCTCGATTTTGGGCGTTGACCGACGGCCCAGATGGCCCATCCCGACACTGATCGTTCCAAAAGCGATCGGAATCCGGCATGGCTGACTCGGCGCCGGGCAAACCGCCACCGAATGTCAATACGCTCTGGGCTCAGGCAATCGTCGATGAGCTCGCGCGCAGCGGCTTGCGCGCGGTCGCCATTTCGCCCGGCTCGCGTTCGGCGCCGCTTGTTTTTCAGTTCAGCCGGCATCCCGACATCATCGACGTCTCAATCATCGACGAACGATCGGCCGGCTTCTTCGCACTGGGCATGGCGCGCGCGCTGAACGAAACCACGGCTTTGCTGTGCACCTCCGGTACCGCGGCGGCCAATTTCTTTCCCGCGGTTTGCGAAGCCGCGGCCGCCGGCATACCGCTGCTGGTCCTGACCGCCGACCGCCTGCTCGACGATCATGATTGCGGCATGCAGCAGGTCATGGACCAGGACCGGTTGTACGGCGACCGGGTGCGCTGGTTCAAGCGCCTGGCGCAGCCGGAAGCCTGCGCCGACAAGTTGGCCTACGTCCGCTCACTGGCCGCACGCGCAATGGCGAAAACCCGGGCACCACAGCCCGGCCCGGTGCATCTGAACATTCCATTTCGCAAGCCGCTGGAACCGCTGGCCGTCGACCCGGGACAACGCGATCATGTGCCGGCATGGTTCGTCGCCGGCGCCGGGCTGCCGGCCCGTGGCCGGCCGGGCGGCCAGCCGTGGATTACGGTCTCGTCGAATCGGCCGGGCCTGGACGACAAAACCATCGACCGGCTCGGCGACCAGGTCCGGCGCAGCCAGCGGCCGCTGATCATCGCCGGCGCCAATCGCGACGGCGTTTCTCACCGCGAAGCCCTGCGCGATTTTGCGCAGCGTGCCGGCATACCGGTGATGGCGGAGCCGGCCTCCGGACTGCGTCACTGGAGCCAGCGTGGACCGAACATCATCGGCAGTGGCGATTTGATCGCTTCCAGCGCCTTCTACGGCCGGCTTGGCCTGCCCGACCTGGTCATCCGCAGTGGCCACGCGCCACTGTCATGGCCGTTGCAGGCCCTGCTCGGCTCGATTCCGGCAGCGACCCATGTAGCGATCTCGGATTCACCGGCGCTGGCCGACCCGGACCACCAGGTCGGCTGGCAGATCATCGCCGATCCGGCCGCACTGTTCCAACGCCTGGCGCCGGGTCCGGACCAATGCGGGCCGGCCCGTGCGCAATGGCTCCAGGCGCATCGCCAGGCACAATCGGCTGCAGTGGCCCGGCTGGACGCGCTGCTCGGCGAGCAGGAGGCCTTTTCGGCACCGGCGATGTGGCGGACGCTCGGCAGCTTGCTGCCCGAGAACGCGGCGCTGTTTTTTTCCAGCAGCATGCTTGTGCGCCACCTGGATACCTTCATGTGCATGCACGAGCGATCACTCGATGTGCACTTCAATCGCGGCCTCAACGGCATCGACGGCATCGTCTCGACGGCCGCAGGGCTGGCCCGGGGCCTGCGGCTTGTCAGGTCATCATCGCCAATGGTGCTGGTGATCGGCGATGTGGCCTTGCGGCATGATCTTGCCGCACTGCTGCTGGTCGCCGAACTGAAGCTCGACCTGACCGTGATTGTCGTCGACAACGACGGCGGCGAGATTTTCGAATATCTGCCCACGGCCGGACTGGGACCGGTCCACCAAAAGCATTTCGCCACCAGCGGCTGCATGCCGATTAGCCAAATCCTGCCGCGAGGCCTTGATTTGGCCGAGCCCGGCGACTGGACGCAATTCCGGCAAATGGTCGCCGCCTCACTGTACCAGCCGGGCCTGCAGATCATCCGCTTTGCAACCGGCAGGGTCCACGACCGGGACCTCCGACGGCAACTGATCGAGTGCGCTGCAGCCGCGATCGATCCGATGACCTGCACCGCCAGCCCGGCATGAACAGCCATCCCGGCCACGGCGTTCTCGACCGCGGCTTTGAACTGCAGTCACTGCAGCCGCGCCGCGTTTGCCTGGAACTGGCCGCGCCCATGGTCACCGGTGCCGCCACCTTCATCGAACGCGAACTGCTGCTGATCACCGTTGTGCTGCAAATCGACGGCCAACAAGTGACCGGTTACGGCGAAGCCGCCCCGCTTGCCGGATGGACCGGCGAAACCGTTGCCGGGGCTGAGCGAATGCTGGGCCGCCTCGACCATGCAACCCGGTTCGAGTCGATCCGCGACCTGGATCGGGCCGTGCCGATGTTGGCAGCCCATCCGGTCGCGCGCTTCGGCGTCGAATGCGGCATGCTCGATGCGCTGTGCCGGCACGCCGGCTGTACGCTGGCCCAGGCGCTGGCGACAGACCGCGGGCTGGCACCGCTCGATACGGTAGCCGTCCAGTTCACCACCGGCGCCGATAATGCAGAAACAACCTGCCGCGCAGTCCAGGCGGCCTGGCAGGCCGGCTATCGATGCGCAAAAATCAAGGTCGGCGCCTGCGCCACCGACGCCGACCTGGAGCGGATCGATCGAGTCCTGGCCCAGTGCCCCGAAATGCAGATCAGGCTGGACGCCAACGGCGCCTGGAGTGTTGCCGAAGCACTGCAGATGCTGCGAAACCTGCCTCGTGAGCGCGTCGAATTTCTGGAACAGCCGGTCGCGCCAAAGCTGCTGCACGATCTATTGGCCCGCCATGACGGTCACGGTCCGCTGATTGCCGCCGATGAAAGCTGCATTGGCTTCGATCAAGCCTGCCGCCTGGTTCGCTCGGGCCGGATCGGTGCCGTCGTGCTCAAGCCTTCGATCGTCGGCGGCCTGCTGCCAGCGGCACATATCCTGGCGCTGGCCGCGCGGCATTCGGTCCGGGTCGTGTTGAGCAACCTGATGGAGTCGGCGGTCGGCCGCAGCGGTATCGCCCAGTTGGCGGCCGCCTGGCCCGAATTCCCCGGCCCCCACGGCCTGGCGACCGGCACGTGGCTGGCCAGTGATCTGGATCCAGGCGGCGAGCGCATCGAAAATGGCCGGCTGGCGCTTCGGCAATCGTCCGGCATCGGCTTTGATCCGGAAATACCAGCTTCCGCGATGCCCGACGCGGCAACGGCGCGATGAGCCCCTGGCTTGAACAGCGGGCGCGAAGTCACCCCGACGACCTCGCGCTGGTCATTGGCGAGCGCGCCATGAGCTATGCCGAGCTCGCCGCACGCTCGCGCCGGCTGGCCTCGCTGCTGGCCGCGCGCGGAATCGGCAAGAGTAAAATCGTGGCGCTGGAAGCCAGCAGCACGCTGCAATCGGTCTGCTGGATCCACGCCGTATTCTGGCTCGGGGCCACGCTGCTGCCGTTCAGCCCCCGTCTGCCGCAGGCGGCGCGGCGGCAACTGCTGCTCGAACAACAGGTCGACGCCGTGGTGACCTGCGACCCCGATTTCGACTGCCGATTCGGCCAGGCCGGCGGCTGCGTACTGGAGATGGATCCTGAACTCCCGCCGGGGGCCAATGACGCGCCGGCGGCAACGGTCGATGCCCAGGACCTGCTGACGATTCTGATGACATCGGGCAGCACGGCGGCCGCCAGGGCCGTGCCCGCGAGCCTGGCCAACCACCTGGCCAGCACGCGTGCCATCGCCGAGCGACTGGCGCTGTCGCGTCACGATCGCTGGCTGCTGTGCCTGCCGCTGGACCATATCGGCGGCCTGGCGATCCTGATCCGGGCCGTTATTACCGGCAGCTCGGTGCTGCTGTGCGAACGCTTCGAGCCCGAATCGATTCGCCGGCAGCTGGCAAGCCAAGCGGTCACCCTTTCGTCCATGGTGCCCACGATGCTGTTGCGACTGCTCGAAACCACAGGTGGACCGATCGAATCGAGGCTGCGCGCTTTGTTGATCGGCGGCGCGCCGGCCAATCCGTCGCTGCTGGAGCGAGCGCGCCTGGCGGGCCTGCCGGTCGTTCCCACCTACGGCATGACCGAAGCCTGTTCGCAGCTGGCCACGCTGTCGCCGAGTGCCGCATCAGGCGTTAATTTCAGCGCCAGCCCCGGGCTGGCCGGACGGCCGTTGCCCGGCGTCGAGATCCGAATCCTGGCAGCCGGCGAACAATCAACTGACCCGACCCCGACCGGCAAGGTTCTGGCCCGCGGCCCCATGCTGTGCCGCCGCTACCGGTTCAGCGCAGACCGCCGCGCGCCCGGCTCGAACGACAGCGCCTTTGGCAGCGACGGCTGGTTCGATACCGGCGACCTCGGCTTTGTCGATGGCATGGGTCAACTGCATATCGTCGACCGGGTCGGCGATCGCATCATCAGCGGCGGAATCAATGTCAGCGCCCGCCAAGTCGAGCTGGCGCTGCTCGCTTCGGGCCTGGTCGCCGAGGCGGCCGTCCTGGGCCTGGACCATCCCCACTGGGGCCAGCAGGTCGTCGCAGTCGTAACACCTGGACCAGCCCAGGCCGAGAGCCGCGAAAGTCCGGCCGCCACTGACCAACATCACGAGCTGGTCGAGACCTTGCAACAATGGAGCCGCAGCAAGCTCGAACCGGCGGCGCGACCGGCCCGATGGCGCGTCGTCGAGAGCATTCCGCGCAGCAGCAGCGGCAAGCCGGTCCGGGTCGCGCTGCAGGAATTGTTCAGCCGCCCCGCCTTCGATGCCCAATCCGGCTTTTCCGAAGTAGATCAGCGTTAAGTCCGACAGGCCTCTTGCAGCCTGCATCGACGCGACACAACACAAACAATGCAATCACGCGCGACCACGGGAGTCATTCGAAATGTCCAAGGCAATCCACCAGATGTTTTCACGCATCGCCGAGCGCTACGATCGGGCCAACCGATGGATGTCGTTCGGCAGCGATCAGGGCGTTCGGCGGCGCGCGGTCAAAATGTCCGGCGCCGGGCCGGGAGACGATGTGCTCGACTGCGCCGCCGGCACCGGCGACCTGACGCTGATGCTCCACCAGGCCGTCGAGGGCCGGGGGCGCGTGGTCGGCACGGACTTCAACGCCGACATGCTGAAACTGGCCGCCGCCAAGTCCGCTGACGTCGGTGCCGACATCGAATGGCGCGAGGAAGATGCACAGCAACTGAGCTTCCCGGACGCCAGTTTCGATGTCGTCTCGATTGCCTACGGCATCCGCAACGTCGACGACCCGGAACAGGCCCTTCGCAGCATGTACCGGGTGCTCAAGCCCGGCGGACGCCTGGTGGTCCTCGAGTTCGGTCAGCCGCCAAAACTGATCCGGCCGTTCTACCTGGCCTTCAACCGCATCATCATTCCGTTCATCGGCGGGCTGGCCGGCGGCGACCGGGATGCCTACCAGTACCTGCAGCGAAGCTCCGACCAATTCCCCTACGGCGATCGTTTTATCGAGATGATTCGGGCCAGCGGAAACTATTGCGAGATCCTCGCAAAACCGGTCATCGCAGGCATAAACTATATCTACATCGCAACGAGGAACAGCAGATGAACAAGCTCCGCGCCAGGGACATCATGAAAAAGAATGTCGTTACCGTCGAGGCCTCGATAAGCGTTCGCGAACTGGCCGGGCTGTTGACCGAAAAGATGATTTCGGGCGTACCGGTCATCGATGAAAACGACAAGCCGGTTGGCGTCGTTTCACTGTCGGATATCGTCGCCCACGACGACCAGCGCGCCATCATCGAGACGGAACACCATGCCGCCAGCTATTTCCTGCGCGGCTGGGAGGACGACCTCGAACCATCCGATATCGAATCGCTGCAGGTCGTACAAGGCGAAGGGCTGACGGTCGGTGACATCATGACCCCGGCGGTCTATTCGGTGACCGAAGATACCGATATCGCCGAAATGGCCGACGCCATGATCAACGGCCGGGTCCATCGACTGATCGTCACGCGCGCGGGCCGGGTGGTTGGCATCGTCAGCACGCTGGACATGCTCAAGGCGGTGCGCTCGCACGGCATCTGAAACTTTCCGCGGGCCGAACGGCGAGGCTTCAGGGTGGTCGCTCGCGCGGACGCAGAATAACGCAGGGGTCGCCATGGACTCAAGCCTGATCCAGTCGCTGAAAGACCCGGCACGCTACCCGCATGAAGTCGATCGCGTGGAACTGGCCGAAACGCATATTTCATGGGTGCTGCTGGCCGGGCAGCGGGTTTACAAGATCAAGAAGCCGGTCGACCTGGGTTTTCTCGACTTCTCCAGCCTGGAGCGGCGCCGGTTTTTCTGCTTCGAGGAGCTTCGCCTGAATCGGCGCCAGGCTCCCGATCTTTATCTCGACGTCGTTTCGATCACCGGCGATCCGTCCGACCCGGTGCTCGACGGCCCCGGCGAGGCCATCGAATATGCCGTCTGCATGCGACGCTTCTCGACCTCCGACAGCTTTGACCACCTGCTGGCCGACGGGCGTCTGGAACGGCGGCACATCCGCGAATTGGCCGAACAACTGGCGGACTTGCATCGGCGCGCTGCCGTCGCCGAGCCCAGCAGCCGCTTCGGCCGGCCCGATCGCGTGAAACAGCCGATTCGCGAGACGCTGAACACGCTTCCTCGTGCGCTCGCAAACCGGTTCGGCCAAAACCGCCTTGAACATCTGAATCACTGGGTCGAGCAACGCTGCTCGGCACTCGAACCGCTGCTGCAAAACCGGCGCCAGGGCTTTATCCGCGAGTGCCACGGCGATGCCCACATGGGCAACGTCACGCTGTTTCGGGGCCGGACCACCTTGTTCGACTGCATCGAATTCAGTGAAGACCTGCGCTGGATCGACACCATCAACGACCTGGCCTTCAGCGCCATGGACTTGCGCGCCCGTGGCGCCGAAAACCTCGGCTGGCTGCTGATCGATCGATACCTGGCCCTGACCGGTGATTTTGCCGGCCTGGGCCTGCTCAAGCTTTACATGGCCTATCGCGCGCTGGTGCGGGCCAAGGTCCTGGCCTTGCGGGCCGGCCAGAACGAAGCTGGCGAAGGCGACAACGATCTCGACCCGGCCCTGCGCTACCTGGCCCTGGCCGAGCACATCGCCGGCGAGCATCAACCGGCCATTTTCATCACCATGGGGCTGTCGGGCAGCGGCAAATCGACGCTGGCCGAGCGCTTGCTGGCGTCGCGCGGGCTGATCAGGTTGCGCTCGGACATCGAGCGCAAACGCCGGTACGGCCTGGCGCCCGACCAGCGCAGCCATTCGGGCCTGGAGCAGGATCTGTACAGCCCCCGCGCCACGCAGCGTACCTATGACCGGCTGCTCGCCCTGGCCGGCCAGGTCGCGGCCGCCGGCCTGCCGGTGCTGGTCGACGCGACGTTTCTGAAACGCTCCGAACGCGAGGCCTTCCGGCAGCTCGCACGGCGGCTGGACATCCCGTTCATGGTGCTGGCCATGGAAGCCGACGAGGCCACGCTGCGCCGGCGCATCAGCGCCCGCAACGAAGGCGGCGCGGATGCCTCCGAGGCCGATCTTTCGGTGCTCGAACATCAGCTGAAACACCATCAGCCACTGGCTTGTGACGAACGCGAGCAGGCCCTGCGGATCGATACCACCGAAGCGCTGGCATTCGAAAAAGCCGACGCCCGGCTCGCGGCAATGCTGGAGCCCGGCCGGACCTGAATCCTCGATGCCGAAATTCGGCCGGGCCTGCAATTGCCAAAATTGTCGACCCAATTTCGAAACGCGAATGCGTTTATGCTTTGTTTCTAATCCAAGTGGTGGGTCGCGATGCCGGATCCTGGAAGCCATGGACAACCCCGCCTCGATCGTCTCAAGTGGTCGGTCCAGACCTTTGTACTGCTGTTTTCGGCCTGGCTGATTCTCGACGGCGGGCAAGCGATTGCGCTTGGGGTTGCCGCGTGTACCGTGGCCTCGGTCCTGGCCGCGATGCTGGCGCCGGACCATCGTCACCTCTGGCTGCGCTGGCAACTGGCCGGCTTCCTGTTGTTTTTCCTGCAAGAGTCGCTGCGCGGCGGCATCGACGTGGCCTGGCGCGCACTGCATCCGAAAATGCCGATCCAGCCGGCATTCGAGCGCCACCGGCTGACGCTGCCCGAAGGCCAGCCCCGGACCCTGCTGATCAGCGCCATCAGCATGCTTCCCGGCACGCTTAGCGCCGACCTCGAAGACCACAGGCAAACACTGCTGGTACACAGCCTGCACCCCAAAGCCGCCGCCTCGATCGCACGACTTGAAAGAATGATCCACTGGCTGTTTTCGCTGCCCGGCAGCGCCGAATGACCGCCCAGTTGCTGCCGCTGATCCCGGTTTTTCTGCTGCTCAACCTGGTCGCCGGCATGTGGCGAATCCACAAGGGTCCCAGCGCTGCCGACCGGATGCTGGCCGCGCTGCTGTTCGGCACCACCACGGTCGCGGTCATCCTCACGCTGGCCGAGGCCATGGATCAACCCAGCCTTCGCGACGTGGCCCTGCTGTTCGTGCTGCTGGCCACGATCATCAGCCTGGCATTTTTCCGGGTTCGCGGCGAGCACGGGGAAGAATGAACATCGTCGATCTTCTGAGCTTTTGCCTGTTGCTGGCCGGCTGCCTGTTTTTTCTGGCAGGCACGGTCGGCATGTTGCGTTTTCCCGATGCCTATTGTCGGCTGCATGCGCTGTCCAAGGCCGACAACCTGGGCCTGTTTTTCCTGTGCGCGGGGCTGGGCCTGTATGGAGGGGAATGGCGTGCCGGCTTGCTGCTGGCCGTGATCTGGGTGCTCAACCTGCTCGCAGCGACTACTTCGGCGCACCTGATCGCACGCCACGCCCACCGCGTCGAAGGCCTGCAAGCCCCGGAGCGCAAAGATGCGCGGGACGATCGCACATGACTTCGCACATGACCGGCCTGGCGTTCGATGTCATTCTCATCATTGGGCTGATCGGACTGGCCCTGGAGGCCGTCATGGGCCACACGCTGTTTCGCTCGATGGTGATGTTCATCGTTTTCAGCTTCACCATGGCGCTGGCCTGGGCGCGACTCGCAGCGCCCGACCTGGCCCTGGCCGAAGCCGCAATCGGTGCCGGCATCACCGGCGCGCTGGTCATGATGACCTACCAGAGCCTGCTGAAGGAAAATCCCGCAGCCCGGCCCCGGCCGCGCGGCAATGCGCGCCTGAGCGCACCGATCGCAATCCTGGCCGGCGGGCTGGTCACGGCAGTCGGCTGGTCGGCGCTGGGGCTGGGCGAGGCGGCCGGCATCGGCGGGCGCCAGGCCGTGGATTCACTCGCCCAGACCGGCGTCGACAACCCGGTCACTGCCGTGCTGGTGGTGTTTCGCGGCTACGACACGCTGCTGGAGCTGGGCGTATTGCTGGCGGCGCTGCTCAGCGCCCGCGCCGTGGCTCTTGAGGATCCGCTGGATACGGTCACGCCGGCCAGCGGCGACATCTCGGTGGTTGCCAACCTGCAGGCCGTGATCGTGCCGTTCGCGCTGGTGGTCGCGGTCTATTTGCTGCAGTCGGGGACGACCAACCCGGGCGGGGCCTTCCAGGCCGGCGCGGTACTTGCCGCCAGCGCCGTGCTGCTGATGCTTTCCGGCCAGTTGCGCCCGCATCACCGGGCCGGGTTCCTGACCCGTGCCGCCACGGTCGCCTGCCTGGTCATTTTCATTATCACCGGCTATGCCATGCACTGGTGGGGTGAGGGCATGCTGGCCCTGCCCGGTACCGGGGCCGTTTACCTGATCGAGACCAGCATGGCGATCTCGGTCGCAGTGATCCTCGCGCGCCTGGTCGCAGGTGCCCGGGGCCTGCGATGGAAATCGAAATGACCCAGTCGGTTCTCTATCTGTTCGCCGCTGCGGTCATCTTCGGCATCGCCATCTACGGCCTGCTGATCTCGGAACATTTGCTGCGCAAGATTTTTGCACTCAATCTCATGGCATCGGCGGTCTTTCTGCTGTTGATTGCATTGGGCGGGAAAATCGACGGAACCGCGGACCCGGTCCCTCAGGCGCTGGTCCTGACCGGCATCGTGGTCACCGTATCGGTGACTGCTTTTGCGCTGGCGCTGCTGGTGCGGCTGGTCCGCGCAACCGGCCAACCGTTCCTGGATGCGTCCGATCCGTCCGGCGATCCGTCCGGCGATCCGTCCGGCGATCAGGCCGACCATCGAAAACGTCGCGGCAAAAACCGCGCCAAAAAAAGTTGATCACCGAAGCCTTGTTGGGCCTGATTTTCGTGCCCCTGCTGGCCGCCTGCGCGCTGGTCCTGCTGCCACGGCGCGCAGCCTTTGTCCCGGTGGCCCTAACGCTGATCCTGCTGCCGGCGCTGCTGGCGCTACTCACGCTGGGCGTCAGCCAGGCCGGGATCGTTGCGTATGAAATGGCCGCGGTTTCCGCGCCGCTGGGCATCCGCCTGATCGCCGATCCGCTGGCCATCGTGCTGCTCTGGACGGCCACGCTGGTTGCCGTGCTGGCCGGCGTCCATGCTTTCGAAGGCTTCCCGCCCGGCTCCGAAACCGGGCGTCGATTCTGGCCACTGTGGCTTGTGCTGATGGGCGCCATCAACGCCGCATTGCTGTCGGCCGACCTGTTCAATCTCTACATTACGCTGGAACTGCTCACGGTCGCCGCCATTGCACTGATTGCCATAGAGGGCCAGCCGGATGCACTGCGCGCGGCCATGCGCTACCTGCTGCTGGCGGTGACCGGGTCGCTGGTCTACCTGTTCGGGGTCGGCCTGGTCTACGCCAATCACGGCATGCTGGACCTGCATCAGCTGGCCGAAATTGCCGGTGGCGATGCATCGACGCGCACGGCACTGGCATTGATGAGCGTCGGCCTTTTGGTAAAGGCCGGCATTTTCCCACTGCATGTCTGGCTGCCAGGCGCCCACGGCAACGCACCGGGGCCGGTCAGCGCCATGCTTTCGGCCGTGGTGGTCAAGGTCGCCATCTATGCCCTGTACCGGATCTGGCTGTGGACCGGCGCCAACATCGAATGGCAGGCAGCCGGCACGCTGCTGGGCCTGCTGGGCGCCGGCGCGATCCTGTTCGGCTCGCTGCTGGCACTGTTCCAGTCGCGGCTCAAGATGGTCATCGCCTATTCCACGGTGGCCCAGCTCGGCTATCTGATGCTGGTGTTTCCGCTGGCCAGTGTCCAGGCCTATCGCGGCGTGATCTACCAGGTGTTGGCGCATGGGCTGGCCAAGGCGGCCTTGTTCCTGGCCGCGGCCAACATCATGCACTGCCTGGGCACCGACCACCTGCGCCGGATGAGCCGGATCGACGCCGACATGCCGCTGCAGCTGTTCATCTTCGGCCTGGCCGGCATCAGTATCATGGCCTTGCCGCCCAGCGGTGGATTTCTGGCCAAATGGATGCTGCTCAGCGCCGCCTGGCAGCAACAGGCCTGGGGCTGGATGGCGTTGATCCTGGCCGGCAGCCTGCTGGCCGCAGCCTATATTTATCGCGTTCTGGCGCTGATTTTTTTCCGTGCCAAAACCGAACCGGCCAGGCCGCTGCAAGACCAACCAGGGCGTGCGGCCAGCCTCAGCGCATTGATGCTGGCGATTTTGGCGATCGCGGTCGGCTTTCTTTCCTCACCCATCCTGGAGCTGATCGATTCGGGTCTGCCGCCAGCGATCGCGCCTGGCGCGCCGTGATGGCTTCCCGGGAGCTGCCAGCCCGATGAGCCCGCGCACAAGCGACATCCTGATCGATCTGCTGCCGCTGCTGGTGGTGCTGATCTCGCTGCTGATCGGCCTGCTCATTTTTATCGCCGGCGAACAGCGTCAGCTGCTGCGCACCATTTTGAATCTCAGCGCGGCGGTGGTGAAGCTGGTGCTGATCGGCATCATCGCCGCGCTGGTCCTGTCCGGGCGCGAACCGGAGTTTCGAATGGCGCTGTTGCCGGGCCTTGACCTGGTGCTGCGATTCGATGCCTTGAGCCTGCTGTTCTCAACGCTTTCGGCAGTACTGTGGCTGGTAACCACGGTGTATGCCATCGCCTACCTGGAGCGCTCGCGCCACCAGGCCCGGTTTTTTGGCTTTTTCAGCATTTGCGTGGCCTCGACCATGGGCATCGCCAGCGCCGGCAACCTGTTCACGTTCTTCATCTTCTATGAATTGCTGACGCTGTCGACCTGGCCGCTGGTGGTCCACAGCGGCAGCGCCAGGGCCATTGCCGCGGGCCGAAGCTATCTGCGCTACACGCTTGGCGGCAGCACGTTGTTCCTGTTCGGCCTGGTGTGGCTTTACGGCCTGACCCAGGACCCGGCTTTTGTGCCCGGCGGGCAGGTCAGCCACCTGGTCGCGACCCATCGCCTGGACCTGCAGATCATCTTCTTGCTTCTGATGCTCGGCATGGGGGTCAAGGCCGCGCTGGTGCCGCTGCATTCATGGCTGCCCAAGGCGATGGTGGCGCCGGCACCGGTCAGCGCGCTGCTGCACGCCGTCGCGGTGGTCAAGGCCGGGGTTTTCGGCCTGGTCCGACTGGTGCTCGACATCTATGGTTTCGAGACGGCCGCCGAGCTGGGCATGACAGCCGTGCTGGCGGGGCTGGCCTCGCTGACCATCATTTACGGCTCGGTGCTGGCGCTGCGCCAGCAAGATCTCAAGAAGCGGCTGGCTTTTTCGACCGTCAGCCAGGTTTCCTACATTGCGCTGGGCGTGGCCATCGGCGGCCCTGCAGCCACCATCGGCGGGCTGGTGCACCTGGTCCACCAGGGGCTGATGAAGGTGACGCTGTTTTTCTGCGCCGGCATATTCGATCGGGCCTTCGGCATCCGGCGAATCGACCAGCTCGACGGCATCGGCCGCCGAGCGCCGTGGACAGCGGCCTGCTTTACCGTCGGTGCCCTGGGCATGACCGGCACGCCGCCGATCGCCGGCTTCGTCACCAAATGGTACCTGGGCACCGGGGTGGTCATGGCCGGCCAGGCCTGGGTGCTGGGCGTACTGGTCGCCAGCACGCTGCTCAACGCCGCCTATTTTCTGCCGATCATCCGGCGCATCTGGTTCGAGCCGCTTTCAAATCCAGCGCTGGCGGCGAACACGCTCAATCGCATGGAAACCGGCGGCATGATCTTGCCTACCGTGGCCACGGCCTTTCTCAGCCTTGCCGTGGCACTGATGGCCGGTCATCCACTGAGCCCACTGAGCTGGGTCAAGATCATCGCCGAGGACTATTTTCCATGATGCTCGGACTGATCGTCGCCACGCCGCTACTGCTGTCGATCATGATCGCGGCCGGCAGCTGGTCGCGTTCTCAGGCCCTGACGGGCATCATGGAAACCGGCATGCGGCTGGCGCCTTGGGCGTCGGCATTGTTGATTTGGCCGGTGATCGAGCCGACACAAGTCATGCTGAACTGGCCGCTGGACGGGTTCCAGCTTCGCGTCGACGATGTCGCACGGCCGTTGCTGCTGCTGACCGCAATCGCATGGACACTGGCGGCACTGATGGCACGTTCGGTCATTCAAAGCCACCGCCAGTCCTTCTGGCTCGGCTGGCTGCTCAGCCTGACCGGCATGAACCTGGTGCTGCTGGCTGGTGACCTGATCGCGTTCTATTTCGGCTATGCGCTGCTGAGCCTGTGCTCCTATTTGCTGATCATTCATCATCGAGACGACCAGGCCTGGCGCGCCGGCCGCATTTACCTGGTTCTGACGCTGGCCGGCGAAGGCGCCGTACTGGCCGGCGTACTGTTGATCGCCGCGCGCCTGGGCAACGCGGAACTGGCGGAACTGGCTTCAAGCGCGGCGCCAGGCATGCACGCCATCACCGCCTGGCTGCTGCTGATCGGGCTTGCGGTCAAACTCGGCATCGTGCCGCTACACGCGTGGCTGCCGCTGGCCCACCCGGTCGCCCCGGTGCCGGCCAGCGCCATCCTGTCGGGCGTGATCGTCAAGGCCGGCCTGCTGGGCTGGCTGCGCCTGGTGCCGTCGGACCTGCCCAGCCTGGCCTCATGGACCCACCTGCTATTGATCGTGGGCCTTGCGACGGCATTCGGCGGCATCGGCCTGGGGCTTTTTCAACAGCGCATCAAGACGGTACTGGCGTATTCCACCATCAGCCAGATGGGACTGATCCTGACCGGCTTCGCGCTGAGCTTCCAGTTGCCCGAACTGCGCGCCGAAATCATCATTGTGCTCGGTTTTTTTGCACTCCACCACGGGCTCAACAAGACCTCGCTGTTCATGGCCTGCGGCTGCGCGCCGGGGCGCTCGGGCTGGCGCATGCTGATGGTCGTGCTGCCGGCGCTGTCTCTGAGTGCGGCCCCGCTGAGCACCGGCTACGTGGCCAAGAAGCTGCTCAAACACAGCGTCGAACAGGTCGAACTTGCAGCAACACTCGTCCCGATCCTGTCGCTGACCTCGCTGGCCACCGCACTTTTGATGTGGAAGCTGGTGGGCCTGGCCGCAGCCGAAAAAGAGGTCGACGCCGGCGCCCACCCGGCCTGGATCACGCTGACGCTGCTGGCTCTGACCGTGCCGTGGGCCTGGGCCATCGTGCATGGCCTGGCCGACCCGCCGACGGCGGCCGGCCTGTGGGCAGGCACCTGGCCGCTACTACTGGCCGCGCTCATCATCGCGGCGTGGCGGCAAGTACCGATGCTGCAGGGTCTGGCCTGGCGCGTGCCCGAGGGCGACTGGATCGTGGGCGCAGAAACACTGCTGCTGTGGTTTCACTCCCGACGGCCCGCGCTTGCGCTTGCCCGTCCACCCAGGCACTGGTGGCTGATGTTCATGAAACGCAGCAAGCATTTGCACCGCAGGATCGAGGATCAGTTGAGCCGGCTGCCGCTGGCCGGCTTATTGATGCTGTCGGTCACGGCGCTGCTTTGGTGGCTGCTGCAATGAGGGCATTTTGGCGCGACGGCACGGCCTGGCGGGGATGACTGGACCGGGGCTGGATTGACCTAACGCAAACCTGCCGCACGCGGGCAGCCATAGAATCATGACATCAATCAATGAAATCGAAACCTGAACCGATAGACTCGATCAAGGCCCAAACGCCAGCGACAAGGAGTTCGACATGACCCGCCGCCAGCCAGCCCGAAAACCACAGCCTGCCAACTGCGCTGCGAGGAGTTCGCAATCATGTGTCTAGCCGTGCCGGCCCGGGTCGAAGCTTTACATGAATTCGAACAGGCGACCGTCGAGGTCGGCGGCGTGCGCAGCCGGGTTTCGCTGGCCATGGTCGACGATGTCGAAGTCGGCGACTATGTCATCGTCCACGTCGGCCACGCCATCACCCGCTTGAACGTCGAGGAAGCCGAACGTTCGCTGGCGCTGTTCCGCGAAATCGCCGAAACGATCGGAGAGCCGACCGATGCGCTATATCCACGGCTTTCGTGACGGCAGGACCGCGGCTGCACTGGCCACGCTGATCCAGCGCGAGGCGCACGACGATCGCCGCTACCACCTGATGGAATTCTGCGGCGGCCACACCCATTCGGTGTTTCGCCACGGCATTCCGGACCTGTTGCCGGCCAAGGTCGAGATGGTCCACGGCCCGGGCTGCCCGGTCTGCGTATTGCCGGTCGCACGGCTGGACATGGCGATCGATCTTGCCGGTCGCGAAGACGTCATTCTGGCCAGCTACGGCGACATGCTGCGGGTGCCGGCCTCGCGCCGCAACAGCCTGCTCAACGCCCGCGCCCGGGGCCGGGATGTGCGGGTGGTTCAGTCAACAGTAGAAGCCGTGCAGCTGGCCCGCGACAACCCGGCAAAACAAGTCGTGATGTTCGCCATCGGCTTTGAAACCACGACCCCGCAGACCGCACTGGCGATCGTCCAGGCCGCCAAGCTGGGCCTGGAAAATTTCAGCGTGTTCTGCAATCACGTGCTGACCCCATCGGCGATCCAGTCAATCCTGGATTCGCCCGAGGTGCGCGACCTGGGACAAGTCAGGGTCGACGGCTTTCTCGGACCTTCGCATGTCAGCACCATCATCGGCTCGGCGCCCTATGAATTCTTCGCCGCCGAATACCAGCGCCCGGTGGTCATCGCAGGCTTCGAGCCGCTGGACGTGATGGCATCGATCCTGATGCTGATCCGCCAGCTCAACGAAGGCCGCGCCGAGGTCGAAAACCAGTTCACGCGCGGCGTGACCCGCCACGGCAACGAGCGCGCCAAGGCACTGGTCGCCGACGTGCTCGAACTGCGGCCCGAGTTTTCCTGGCGCGGACTCGGCCAGGTGCCCTACAGCGGGCTCAGGATCAAGGCGCCGTATGCCTTCTTCGATGCCGAAAAGCGCTTCGATCTGGCCGAAAAACCGGTCCGCGAAAACAAGGCCTGCCAATGTCCGGCCGTGATTCGAGGCGTGAAAAAGCCCACCGACTGCAAGATCTTCGGCAACGTCTGCACGCCGCGCAACCCGATCGGCTCGTGCATGGTTTCCGACGAGGGCGCCTGCGCGGCCTATTACCGCTATCGACGCGCCAGTTAACGAGGAGCGCAAAACATGCGAATCCTGCTGCTGTGCCACGCCTTCAACAGCCTGAGCCAAAGAATCTTCGCCGAACTCGAAGCCGCCGGCCACGAGCTGTCGGTCGAGCTCGACATCGGCGACGATGTGACCCGCCAGGCGCTCGACCTGTTCGAACCCGACGCCATCGTTGCCCCTTTTCTCAAGCGCCGCATCCCGGACGATATCTGGCAGGCCGTGCCCTGCCTGATCGTCCATCCCGGCCCGCCCGGCGACCGCGGGCCGAATGCACTGGACTGGGCCATTCTCGATCACAAGCCGCACTGGGGCGTCAGCGTGATCAAGGCCAACGGCGAGCTCGACGGCGGGCCGGTGCTGGCCTTCGAGCAGTTCACCATGCGGCGCGCGCGCAAGAGCAACCTGTACCGACGGGAAGTCACCGAGGCCGCGGTGCGCGCGCTTTTTCGCGCGCTTGAAACGCTGGGTCGAAAATCGTCCGTTTCCCGGTCCGCCGAGGGCCGCTGGCGCGATGCGGTTCCGGCCGATGCTCGCCGGATCGACTGGGCGCACGACGATACCGAAACAGTCCTTAAAAAAATCGATAGTGCCGACGGCGCGCCGGGCGTGCTCGACCGAATCGGCGATCTGGCTGTCCGCCTGTTCGACGCGCGTGCCGAACATCGGCTGACCGGCCCGCCCGGCACCCTGCTCGCCCGCTGCCAGGGCGCGGTCTGCCGCGCAACCATCGACGGCGCGATCTGGATCGGACACCTGAAGCTTGCCGAAAAAACGACTTTCAAGACCGTTGCCGTCGACGTGCTCGGCGAGCTTGGCGCCGACCTGCCGGAGGTGCCGGCCTTGCCGCAGGCCGGCAGCGAGGACCATGGCGACGGCCGTGGCGACATCAGCTACCGCGAACAGGGTCCGGTTGGAATCCTGGAATTCAATTTCTACAACGGCGCGATGAGTACCCGCAACTGCCGGGCACTGCTGCAGGCCTGGGCTCATGCGACCGAGCAGACCACGCGCGTGATCGTGCTGGCCGGCGGGGCCGACTTCTGGTCCAACGGCATGGACTTGAACACCATCGAGGCCGCGTCCAGCCCGGCCGACGAATCCTGGAACAATATCCGGGCCATCGATGAACTGGCCAAAGCCGTCATCAACACATCCAGCCATTTGAGCGTCAGCGCGTTGGCCGGCAACGCCGCGGCCGGTGGCGTGTTCTTGGCGCTGGCCGCCGATCGGGTCTGGGCCCGCCGGGGCGTGGTGCTCAACCCACACTACAAGAACATGGGCAATCTGTTCGGGTCCGAATACTGGACCTATCTGCTGCCCCGGCGCGTCGGCGCCGACAACATCGGCCAGGTCATGGACCACCGCTTGCCGATGCTGGCCGCACGGGCACAGGCTCTCGGCCTGGTCGATGCCATCGGCCCGAATGACCCGGAACGATTCGGCCGGTTCGTGCTGGAACAGGCCAAAACGCTGGCCGGCCCGGCCTGGGAAGAACAACTGGCACAAAAGCGCCAGCAACGCAAAAGCGACGAGGCGACCCGACCGCTGGCCGATTATCGCGATGCCGAACTGGGCCGGATGCGGATGAATTTCTACGGCTTCGATCCGTCCTACCATGTGGCCCGCTACCGGCTGGTCCGGCGCACGCCGCACGCCTGGACACCGCTTTACCTGGCCCGCCATCGACGCCTGGACTGGAAACAGCGCGA
>JAVVET010000049.1:0-1760 GCA_032251235.1 Wenzhouxiangellaceae bacterium | reverse complement strand
GCGCCACCGCTGGCGCGGCCGGAACTGATTGCCGACGCAGAGACGTCGTCCCGGCCGTTGAAAGCCTTCGAAATCAGGCCCAGCCAGGCCGGCAGCAAGCCGGAAATTCATGTGCCCCCGGACCAGTTCCTGTGCGACGACTGCCTGGCCGAGATGAGCGACCCGCAACAGCGCCGCTATCGCTACCCGTTCATCAACTGCACCCAGTGCGGCCCGCGCTACACCATCATCCGCGCCCTGCCCTACGACCGCCCCAACACCACGCTACGGGATTTTCCGCTGTGCCCGGACTGCCTGGCCGAGTACAGCAACCCACTGGATCGGCGCTTCCATGCCCAGCCGCTGGCCTGCGCCAGCTGCGGTCCGGCGCTGTCGTTCCAGCGCAAGGACCAGCGAATCGATGACAACGAGGCGGCGCTGGCCGCGGCAGTGCGCGCATTGGGCGCCGGCGAAATCGTCGCGGTTCGCGGCGTCGGCGGCTACCACCTGGTCTGCGATGCCGGCAATGCCGAAGCGGTTTCGAATTTGCGCACGCGCAAGCAGCGGCCGCACAAGCCGCTGGCCGTCATGCTCCCCATGACCGGCGAGGACCGGCTCGATGCTGCGCGCCAGCTGGCGCAACTGAACCCCGAGATCGCTGCATGCCTGGCCGGCCCCGAGCGTCCGATCGCGCTGGCGCCACTGCGACCGGGCCATGGCCTGGCCGAAGGCATCGCGCCCGGCCTGAACGAAGTCGGGCTGATGCTGCCCTACAGCCCGTTGCACCAGCTGCTGCTGTCCGGCTTCGGCCGTCCGGTGGTCGCGACCTCCGGCAACCTCAGCGGCGAACCGGTATTGACCGATTCGCACGACGCCCGGCAGCGGCTGTCGAGCATTGCCGATGTCTTTGTCCACCATGATCGTCCGATCCAGCGCCCGGCCGACGACCCGGTCTGGCGTTTCAACAGCGGCCGGATGCGTCCTGTTCGTCTCGGTCGCGGCAATGCGCCGCTGGAACTCGAGTTGCCGATCGAATTGAACCAGCCGATCCTGGCCGTCGGCGCCTTTCTGAAGAACACCGTCGCGCTGGGCTGGGATCGCCGGGTCGTGGTCTCGCCGCACATCGGCGAGCTTGACAGCCCGCGCGCCGTCGAGGTCTTTCACCAGGTCGCAACCGACCTGCAGAAGCTCTACGGGGTCAGCGCCGAACGGCTGGCCTGCGACGCCCATCCGGATTTTCCGAACAGCCGCTGGGCGCGCGACGCCGGGCTGCCGCTGACCCGCGTCTTTCATCACGAAGCCCATGCCTCGGCGCTGGCCGGCGAATTCGATTTGATCGATCGCGACAGCCTGGTATTGACCTGGGACGGTGTCGGCTTCGGGCGCGACGGCACACTGTGGGGCGGCGAAGTGCTGCATGGCCGGCCCGGCCAATGGCAGCGCGTGGCCTCGTTCAAGCCGTTCCGGTTGCCCGGCGGCGACAAGGTCATCAATCAGCCCTGGCGCACCGCACTGTCGCTGGCCTGGCACGCAGACATCGACTGGCCCGGCGCACCCAGACCGGACCCGCTTTTGAAACGAGCCTGGGAGACCGGCCTGGCCAGCCCGTGGACCAGTGCTGCCGGCCGCCTGTTCGACGCCGCCGCAGCACTAGCAGATGTGGCCGGCGAAGCCAGCTATGAAGGCCAGGGCCCGGCCCGGCTGGAGGCGCTGGCCGCGCGCGGCCAGCCGCTGGCAGCACCGATTCCTGCTCTTGAAATCGACGACGGCGGGCTGCTGCG
>JAVVET010000048.1:4693-24972 GCA_032251235.1 Wenzhouxiangellaceae bacterium | reverse complement strand
TGAAGCGAATAGCGGGTCGATTCGGCGATAAAGAGCGGGAAATCTGGCCCCATCCGGCTTTTCCGCGGCAGTACATCAATAACAGATCAGCGTTAAGGCCAACAGGCTCCTGGCGGACTCGGTGATCGGCCCCAATGGTCCCAATATCAGGGCTTTGAACGAGAAAAACTGCCCGGGTCCGGTACTGACCGGGTTTCCATGAACAACCTGCCTGCCATCGAAATTCGTTATTCTGTGGCTCCTGCCAACCGGGTTGAACACAGATGACGCCGATTCCCAATCTTGCGCGCCGGGCCGTCGAGGTGCTGGACCTGACCCGACTCGAAGCCGATCGCGACGATACCGGGGTTCGCGAACTGTGCCTGCGCGCCGCGTCGGCGCCGGTCCATCCGGCTGCAGTTTGCGTATATCCCCGCTTCATTGCCGCGGCACGCGAAACGCTGAACGAGCATGACCTGATCGGGCGCATTCGGGTGGCCACGGTCGCCAATTTTCCGACCGGCCAGGCCGATGCCCAAACCGCCGCCGAACAGACACGCAAGGCCATTTTGGCCGGTGCCGACGAAGTCGACGTGGTCTTCCCATGGCGAGAGTTCCTGGGCGGAAACGGCTGCATCGGCCTGGAGCTGGTCCAGCGCTGCAAGGCCGAATGCGAAAGCCGGCCGCTGAAAGTGATCCTGGAAACCGGAGCGCTGGGCAAGCCGGACGCCATCCGGCGGGCCTCGGAACTGGCCATTACCGGCGGTGCCGACTTTCTCAAGACCTCGACCGGAAAGATCCCGGCCCAGGCCACCCCCGAGGCGGCCCAGGTGATGCTCGAGACCATCAGTGCCAGCTCGCGCAACGTTGGCCTCAAGGTCTCCGGTGGCGTTCGCACGCTCGACGAGGCCGCGCTCTACATGAACATGGCCGCGCGCATCATGGGTCCCGACTGGGTCGGGCCACGCCATTTCCGGCTCGGTGCGTCGAGCCTGCTCGATGCGCTGCTGCTGGAAATTGATCGATCCGGCCGGGAATCATCGACCGGCAATCGGGCATCCCCGGATCACATCGCTTGAGCCTGCCGGTCGAAACCATCCGGTCCAAGCGCGACGGCCAGACACTCGACGAGCAGCAGATCCGCGACTTCGTGGCCGGCATCACCGACGGCAGCGTCGGCGACGAGCAACTCGGTGCTTTTGCCATGGCGGTCTATCTGCGCGGCATGAACCGCGCCGAATGCGTGGCCTTGACGCTGGCCATGCGCGACTCCGGCACGCTCATGCAGTGGCATGGCGCGGGCTTGAACGGGCCGGTACTCGACAAGCATTCCACCGGCGGCGTCGGCGACCTCGTTTCCCTGGTTCTTGGCCCATGGGTGGCCGCCTGCGGCGGCTACGTGCCGATGATCTCCGGCCACGGCCTGGGCCATACCGGAGGCACGCTCGACAAACTGGCCTCGATTCCCGGATACGATCCGTTTCCCAGTCCGGAAAGACTGCGCCAGGTGGTCACCCGTTGCGGCGTGGCCATCATCGGTCAGACCGAAGACCTGGCGCCGGCCGATCGCCGCTTCTATGCCGTGCGCGATGTCACCGCAACGGTCGAATGCATCCCGCTGATCGTCGCCTCCATACTCGGCAAGAAGCTGGCCGAAGGTCTCGATGCGCTGGTCATGGACGTCAAGACCGGCAGCGGCAGCGTGATGGGCGCGCCGGAACGATGCATCAGGCTGGCCTCGACCATCGTTGAGGTCGCCGAGGCTGCCGGAACGCCGACCACGGCGCTGGTCACCGACATGAACCAGGTCCTGGCGCACAACGCCGGCAACGCGCTGGAAGTGCTCGAGGCCATTCAGATACTGCGCGGTGATGATCGGTGCCATAACGGGCACCATCACGGCCGCCTGCTCGAAGTCACGCGTGCGCTGGCCGCCGAAATGCTGGTCGCCGGCGGCCTGTTCGATACGCCGCAACAGGCGTTCGAAAAGCTCGACCGCACGCTGACCTCGGGCGCTGCCGCCGAGCGATTTTCGCGCATGGTATCGGCCCTGGGCGGCCCGGCCGATCTGCTCGAAAAACCCGAATCCCGGCTGCCGAAAGCGCCGATCGCCGTGGATGTGTTTCCAGACCTGGCGGGTTTCGTGACCAAAATGGATGTGCGCGCCGTCGGCATGGTCGTGGTCGAGCTCGGCGGTGGCCGGCACCAGGCCGGTCAGCCGATCGACCCATCGGTCGGGCTGGAAGCCGTTGCCGGCATCGGCGATCGGGTCGATGACCGGGTGCCGCTGGCGCGCATCCATGCCAACACCCGCAGCAGCGCCGAGCAGGCCGCAGCGCAACTGCGTCGCGCCATCACGGTCGGCCAGACGCATGCGACGCCGGCGCCGCTGATCCATGAATCGATCGGCGCATCCGGAAAGTTGCCGATGCAAGACCGGAAATCAAGATGAAGACACTCGATCCCGACATTCTCGCCACGCTGATTGCAAGCCGAAACCAGGCCTACGCGCCGTATTCGGGCTTTATGGTTTCGGCATTGGTCGAAAGCGTGGATGGCCGCCATTTTGCCGGCACCAACGTCGAAACCGCCCACTACAAGAGCATTTGCGCCGAAGCCTCGGCCATTTCAGCCATGGTATGCGCCGGCCGGCGACGGATCGCCGCGGTTTACATCCTGGCAGGCAACCGCCCGACGCCACCGTGCGGTGACTGCCGCCAGCGCATCCTGGAATTCGCAGAGCCCGATACCCGCATCGTACTGATCGACCCCGACGGCAGGATCGCGAAGAGCTATTCCATCGACGAACTGCTGCCCGACGCATTCGGCCCAAACAACCTGGCCGGCTGAACTGGCGGCAGGTCCGCGTCCGGAAAAATCGACTTCGTTGGCCCTGGAAACATTCAAGCCCGGGCCATGGATGGCACTCGCTTGCAGCCCGGATGGCTCAGCGCCGACTGCTGGCCCATAAAAGATTCGAAAGCACTCAGCCGATTGCGCAACATCCGGCGGACCGCGCCGATCGTGACGACTTTTGATCACAAGGCTTCGAGGCTTCAGCGCGGCTTGTCGTGCCCGAATTCCGATGACCCGAAGCGCTGCTCGAACCAGCGCCAGACCCAGCCGCTTTGATAGTCCTGTCCGGTCAGCACGTATTCGAGCGCGTGTTCGTTTTCAAGCGTCGTCCGGATTCGTGTTGCGGCCTGCTGCCAACCGGCCACCAACAGGCGGTCGCCGATTTTCAGGCAGGTGGCATCGTCCGGGCAAAGTATGTTTTTATCATCGCGCCGCAGCATCAGCACCTCCAGCGGCAAGCGCTGATCGCGCCGCCGGGGGTTGACCAACAATTTTCCCAGCCTGATTTCCCGACCCTGCTCCAGCGCGTGCGCGATCGCCGGCGAGCGTCGGGCGCTGATTCGCGTGGCTGAAAATTCCGGCGCCTTTGGCTCGCGATGGCGCAACAGTTTTGCCAGCAGCGCGCGGGCAAAGTCGTTGTCCTGCTGCACCATTTCCTCGATGAACGGCACCGCCAGATTCGAACTGATGCTTGCCAGAATGGTTCCTGCCACGACCATGCTGGGCTGGCCGACGAAATCCGGCCCGGCGGCGCGGAACAGCACCCGGCCCGAATAGCCGCTTTCCAGCGCGGCCAGGAAAAGATCGGGCTTCAAGGCACGCGCCGTGATCAATATCGACAGGTTGTCGGCATCATCGCCGGTTGCGGCAACCACGCCTGCGGCCCGCTCGATGCCGGCCTGCTCAAGCGTCTCGGCCTGGGTGCCCCGGCCACGGATGGTATCGGGCGGGCGATCGCCGGCATCGGGGTCGGCGTCGATCAGCACCGTCTCCATGCCGTTGTCGCCCAGCACTCGATAAATCGCCTTGCCAACGTTGCTGTAGCCGCAAACGATCCAGCGCCCGCGCGGAAGCGACGGCCGGTCGGGCAGATGTGCGCCCGGGCCGGAAGTCAGCCAGTGGTGCAGCCTGAACAGGTCCGGCGCGTTGATGGCCAGCTCGAAACGGCGACGGTATTCTTCGACCGGGTTGACGACATGGTCGGTATTGAACGAGCGCATGTTGTCGCGCACGCGGGCTGAATCGGCCCGGGCATGGACCACGACCTTGTGATTGAGCAGCTTGGCGCTGATGGCGATCTTCAGGTTGACCTGGTCGTCGCCCGTGACCGCGATCACGCCCGCACACCAGCGGTTGCGCAGGCCCGCGGCGACCAGGTTGTCCGGTGTCCGGGCGTCCATGTCGAAGGCCCGGATCGAGGCCCCGAGGTCTTCGACGGCCAGCGTGTTGATTTTTTCGCGCTGGCGGTCGATAACCACCACCGGGTAGCCGCGCGCACTCAATGTGTGGGTCAGAACGCGGCCGGTATCGCCGTAGCCGCAGACCAGGTAAAACGGACGACTGGTCGCGCGCACGCCGCCGGCCAGGCGCGAGCGCCGCAGCGCGTTCATATACACCGGGTCCTGCAGCAGCGCGATGATCGAGCCGACCGAGAACAGCCAGGCGATGACGGTCAGGTAGATGCTGACGATCGTCCACATCCGCTGGGCCGGCGTGAACGCATAGGGCACCTCGCCGAAACCGATCGTGCTGCCGGTGTAGCTGACCACGTAGAAGGCCTCGAACAGGCTCATGCGCCAGGGCTGCCCCTGGTCGTCGACGCCCGGCATCAGCGTAAAGCCCAGCGTCGCGATCGCGTAGGCCGAGATCAGCACGATCAGCGGCATGCGCATGCGCCGGAAGAACATGAACAGCAGCGTGTCGGTCCGGGTCGCCGCCATCGTCACGGCCGTTACCGACTCAGGCCGGCAGTTTCCATGGTCAGCAGCACCACCGAAAGCAGGTTGGCCAGCAGCGCGCCGCCCGACAGCGACACGATCGCGGCCAACGTCGACGGCGTCAGGCCGGTGTCGAAAACGTTGACGGCCAAAGCCCAGATAACGGCCGCGGCGATCAGGTGCAAGTCCACCACCAGGCTGGAAGCCAGCAGCACCGCGCCCATTTGCGAGCGCTCACCGAACTTCAGGATGGTCGCGATCAGGCCGACGATCAGCGCCGCGAACAGTTCGTACACATCATGATGTTCGGGGTTGTCGATATCGCCATAGAAAAACCCGAAGTTCAGCGTCAACGCCAGCAATACGAAGAAGCCGAAAACGACCTTGCTCATGTTCATCAAACCATCTCCCGCAGTCAATCACGCTCCATTATGCCAGTGCCGCCCAGGCTCTCGCCGGCCACCATCAGCCGTTCTGCAGCCGGGCACCCCATTCGAACGCAAGCCCGGCATGAAAATGCCGATCCGGCCCGGGCTCGAAGAAGCGCCCGCCGAAGGCGTTGATGCGCACGCTGTCGTTGTAGCGTGTATCGAACAGGTTGCCGACGCCGAAGAAGCCTTCAATGTTCCAGTACTGGATTTGCCAGCTCTTGCCGACGCTCAGATCGACCAGCAGGTAGTCGTCGCTGACCGCCCGGTTGGCGTTGTCGGCAAAAAAATCGCCGACCCAGCGCAAATCGATCCGGCCGAACACGCCGCCGACCGGCTCGTACAGCGCACTGACGCCGCCCTGGTGCTCGGGCACGCCCGGCAGCTGGTTGCCGCTGAAATCACCGGCCGGCTCGACGAAGCGGTCGAACGTGAAATCCGAATAGCTGTAGTGCGCCCGCAATCTCAAATCGGCATGCAGGCGCAGCCGCGCGGAGGCCTCCAGGCCCTGGCGCGTCGAACGCCCGGCGTTGCGGAAGAAATCACGGCCCGAGCCGGAAAATTCCGGCACCTCGAAACTGCTGATCGCATCATCGATGCGCATGCGAAAAATACTCGCCTCCAGGTTCAGTCGCCGATGAGGACGCGCGCGCAGGCCGAACTCGACATTGCGGGCCGTTTGCGGCTGGAGATCCTCGTTGAAGCCACCGCCGCTGCCGGGTTCTTCCGGGTTGGCCAGTTCGGTGGTCGTGGGCGTCTGGAACGCGGTGCCGACGTTGGCATACAGCGTCAGGCCATCGCGCGCGCGCCAGACCAGACCGGCGCCCGGGCTGGCCTGGCGCCAGGTTCGCGAACCGGAATCGTCGCCGTCGTCCAGGCGCCGGTCATCGACATCCAGGCGCACGCGGTCAAAGCGCAGTCCGGCGGTCAGCGCCCAGCCATCGGCAAGCTCGATGCGTTGCTGCAGGTACAGCCCAACGGCTCCGACCTGTTCCTGCTGATCCAGCACCTGCGACCCGCGCAGGCCCTGCAGATTGTCGAAACGAAGTCGATCGTCATCCTGTTTGCGGTAATCGATGCCCAGGCTCAGCGTCTGCTCGAAGCCGGCCAACGGAATGGAATTTTCATACCGGAAATCGATGCCCGAAAAGGACCGGTCGAAAGCCACCTGGCCGCCACTTTCAAACGGCAGGCGATTCTCGAAATCACGCAGGAAGCCGAAGCCGGCCAGCGCGATCCGCTGTTGCCCGACCGCACCGAAACGATGATCCAGGCTGGCACCAAAACGCCACTGCTCCAGCGACTCACCGGCGTCGAACGCGAGGTTGGCATCGCGGGCAGCGCGCGGTTCGGTCCGGGCCTGCTGTTTGGTGAGCGCACCCGGGTCCTGTTCCATCGGCGCTTCGAAATAGCCGGCCATCGCCAAAATACGGGTTGCCGGGGCCGGCTTCCAGTCCATGCGCGCCGCAGCGCGGTATTGCTCGACCCGGCTGTGGCGCCGGAAACCGTCCTGCTCCAGCCGCCCGGCCGAAACGCGAACCCCGGCATTTTCATCGCCGGCCGAGATCGCGGCATGGCTGTCGACGAGCCCGAAGTCGCCCAAGGTCTGGCGCGCGCTGGCCCGGCTGCCCTGGCCGCCGCGGGTCGTTGTAATCAGGATGACGCCGCCGGCGGCGTTGCCGTACAAGGCCGAAGCCGGCCCGCGCAATACCTCGATGCGCTCGATCGAGGCCAGGTCGATGCTGTCGACCTGCGACTGGCCGTCCGGCAGGGTCTGGGCAATGCCGTCGACGATAATCGTGACCCCGCGAATGCCGAAAGCCGTGCGCGCACCGAAACCGCGAATCGACAGGCGCACATCCTGGGCGAAATTGCCGGCGTTTTGCACGAACAGGCCCGGCACCTGGTCGAGCATGCCGGCCAGGCTCGTCAGCGCCTGGCCGCGTCGCAAGTCCTCACCGTCAAACACGCTGATCGCACCGGGCACGTCGACCAGCGCGCTTTCGCTTCGGGTGGCCGTGACCTGAACGGGCTCGAGCACCGTCGTCTGAGCCCACGAACTGAACGCCGGCAGCGTCAGGACGAGCGCGGCGATCGAGACGATCGGGCTTTTGGTGGTCAAGCTTGAAAATCTCCGGGACGCAATGCCATCGCAGTTTACATTCCCCCACCCACATTGGCCCGCGCGCGTTCGCCCGCCTTTCGCGCACCCGGCAAAAGCCCGCGCGGATCTCGTGAGTCAGGCCCGGGCCTGACGAATCACGGCCACTTGATTGGCGTCGGGATGCTGGTAGATCATCGGCGGACAATCGCCTTCAAGGCAATCGCCGATAATGATTTCCAGCGTGGCGACGCCCTGGTCGCCGGCACACGGGCTGAAGGTGTAGAGCTCGATCGTGAAAACGACGTTTCCGCGGCCATCGACACGGACTCTCGGATCATAGTCGGGACGTGGCAATTCAACCGGGCCGCCGCCGAGTTGCAGCGCTTCGAATGGTTTTCCAGATTCGGCTTCCAGGCCGAAGCGGTACAGGATTTCACGCGAGTGCTGCGCAATGCCGGGCCGATGGATGATCTGAAAACCAAGCGTGCAGGCCACCGGCTCTGCGGATCTGTCGCGCATGGCCTCGAACGGCCTGAGTACGATCTGCGGGTCCTGGGCCTGAGCCTGCTCCGGCCCGGCCGGCGTCGAGCAAGCGGTCGTCAGCAGGCCCGCCAGCAGCAGCGTGATCAACCCCCGGGGTGAGATATCGTTGATTGAAACGCCTTGAAAAATCTGCATGGGTCTTCTCCATCGTTTCGGGTCCAACGCCGGGGATGCCATGAGCCGGCACCGGCCATCGCCAAAAGAACCTCTCGATGCACCAGCTCCAAGACAAAATCGACCATTGCCGGATGCTTGCTGCAATGGTCGATGACACCGGCGGCAAGGCAAAACACAATTGACCGAACCCGGCAGGCGCCCAGCGCTTAGAATGCATGTCATCCCGCTCAATTCGAATTTTAATGACCCTGCTGCTGTTTTACCTGTTTCTGGCGATCGGCATCTCGTTTCTGTGCTCGATCCTGGAGGCCGTGTTGCTTTCGGTCACGCCGGCCCATATCGCGATCATGAACGAACACGGCAGCAAGTCCGGCCGGCTGCTGAAAAACCTCAAGCGCGACGTCGACCGCCCGCTGTCGGCGATTCTGAGCCTGAACACCATTGCCCACACCTTCGGTGCGGCCGGCGTCGGCGCCCAGGCGCTGATCGTATTCGGCAGCACCTGGGTCACACTGACTTCGGCGCTGGTGACGCTGGCCATCCTGATCTTCTCGGAAATCATCCCCAAAACGCTGGGCGCGACCTACTGGAAACAGTTGTCCGGTTTCACCGCCCACAGCTGCCGGATCCTGATCATCATCATGTGGCCACTGGTGACGATGTCCAAGCAGATCACCCGATGGCTCTCGCGCGGCGTGCGCGCGCCCAGCGTCAGCCGCGAGGAGTTCCGTGCGCTGGCCCAGGTCGGCACCCACGAAGGCGTGTTCGAGGAAGAAGAGTCCAATATCTTTCTCAACCTGATCCGCTTTGGCGCCATCCGTGTGCAGGACATCATGACCCCGCGCGTGGTGGTCAAGAAATTTCAGCACGACACCACGCTGGAAGAACTGATCGAACACTCCGATGAACTGGTATTTTCGCGCTATCCGGTCTACGGCGAAAGCGATGAAGACATCAGCGGCTACGTACTCAAGGCCGACATCATGCTGGAACTGGTGCGGGGCCGGCGCGATCTGAAGCTCAAGGACCTCAAACGCGAGGTGCTGTTCGTGCCCGAATTCATCTCGCTGCGGGTATTGTTCAGCCAGTTGCTGGCCAAACAGGAGCACTTTGCCGTGGTCGTCGACGAGTACGGCGGGCTTTCCGGCGTCGTCACGATGGAAGACGTGCTGGAAACGCTGCTCGGCATCGAAATCGTCGACGAAAGCGATGCCATCGAAGACCTGCGCAAGGCCGCGCGCGATAAATGGACTGTTCGGGCAAAGAAACTCGGCTTGAAACTGCCCGACCTGGCGGCCGAGGCAAACGAATCCCGCCCGTCGGACCAGGACCGCTGACGGGCCATTAAACCCCGACGTTGCAAAAATTTCGGTCCAAAACCGCTACACTGCCCGGTACGGCAGCGTTTCCGGGGGCTGTGCTCGCGTTGCCAATCCTCACGCAGCGTGAAGCTATGTTCCGGTTGTCAACACTGCGCCCAGCCCCCGGAAACACGACTCCCCGAACTTTTGAATTCGAAATTTTATGCAATGTTGGGGTAAACCGGATCAACAGCCACCGTTTGCCGGCCGTTCAATCGCGCCCCGGCCGCAGCTGCAGCGCGTACAGTGCCGGTACAAACAGCAGCGTAATCGCGGTACCCACGAGCACCCCGCCGATCAGCACGAACGCCAGCGGCCCCCAGAAGCTGTCGAAGGTCAGCGGAACGAATGCCAGCGCCGCGGCAATGGCGGTCAGCACGACCGGCCTGGCGCGGCGTACCGCGGCCTCGACGATCGCATCGGCCGGCGCCATATCGTCGGCCAGGTTGTCGGCGACCTGCTGGGTCAGGATCAGGGTATTGCGCATCAGGATGCCGGCCAGGCCGATCAGGCCCAGCAGCGCGACGAAGCCGAACGGCTGGTCGAAGATCAATAGCGCCATCACGGCGCCGATCAGGCCCAGCGGAGCCGTGGCCACGACCACCAGCGTGCCCGGAAACGAGCGCATTTGCAGCATGATGAAGACCAGCATCAAGGCCACCATCAGCGGCATCAGCTTCTGAATCGAGGCATTGGCCTTGCCGGATTGTTCCATCGAACCACCGATATCGATGTGGTAGCCGTCGGGCAATTGCTCCCGAAGCGCCTGCGAGCGGGCCCATAGGGCGTCGGTCACGTCATTGGGCTGCGCGCCTCGGATATCGGCCTGGACGGCGATGAACGGCTGGCGATTGTAGCGCCAGATGACCGGCTCCTCGAAGCGCATTTCCAGTTCGCCGAGCTGTGCCAGCGCCACCGCACGGCCGTCTTCGGTCCTCAGCTCCAGGCCCATGGGATCGACCGGACCTGTTTCGTTCAGGCCGCGCACGACCAGGGCGACGCTGCGAATGTCCTGGCGGATCTCGGCCACGGTCAGTCCGTGGCTTTGAAATTCCAGCTGCTCGGCCACCTCGGCCGGGGTCAAACCGATCAGCCGCAGACGCTCGATATCCAGCTTCAAGAACGCGACCGGCGCGCGCTCGTCCCATTCCAGGTGCGGGTCGACGATGTTCGGGTGCTCGGCCATCTGGTCGCGCAGGCGGTAGGCGATCCGGCGCAGCCGGACCGGGTCATTGCCGACGACCCGAAACTCGATCGGCCAGACCACCGGCGGGCCGTACAGCAGGCGCGAGACCCGGATGCGGGCGGCGGGAAATTCACCGGCCTCGATATGTTGCTCCAGGGCCTCGATCACCCGGTCGCGGGCCTGATCGTTTTCGGTCACGGCGACCACCTTGGCAAAGGCCGGATCGGGCTGTTCCGGATTGGCCGAAATGAAAAAACGCGGCGCCCCGGCGCCGATAAAAGCCGACAGCGAGCGCACCTCGTCCATATCGTGCAACAACGCCTCGACCTTGCGCGAAGCCTGGTCGGTAACGCCGATCGAACTGCCCTGGGGCATGAAAATGCTGACCAGCACCTCGGGCCGATCGGAGCCGGGAAAAAACTGTTTGGCCACCGGCCCGGCCATGCCGGCCATCGACAAGCCAAGAATGACAAAGGTTGCCCCAACCACCACCAGACGATGTCTCACGCACCACTGGATCACCCGCCTGAGCCGTCGGTAGACCGATGTCTGGTAAGCGGTCGAAAGCCCTTTGTGCGGGCTGCTTCCGGTTTCGGGCAACAGCGCCACGCCCAGGTAGGGCGTGAACGTGACCGCGACCACCCAGGACACGATCAGCGCAAACGCCAGTACCCAGAAAATATTGCCGGCGTATTCGCCGACGCCGGACTGGGCAAAGCCGATCGGCACGAAACCGGCCACCGTCATCAGCGTGCCGAACAGCATCGGTGCGGCCGTGGCGCGCCAGGCAAACGCCGCGGCATCGACGCGCTTCAAGCCCTCCTCCATTTTCACCAGCATCATTTCGATGGCGATAATGGCATCGTCGACCAGCAGGCCCAGTGCGATGATCAGCGCGCCGAGCGTGATCCGGTCCAGGTTCATGCCGGCAACCTTCATCAGCACGAAGGTCACACCCAGCGTCACCGGCACCGCAATGCCGACGATCAGCCCGGCGCGGAACCCGATGGCCACGAAACTCACCGCCATGACGACCAGCACCGCGATCAGGAACTTGACCTGGAACAGCTCGACGGCCTGGGCGATCGCGTTGGCCTGGTTGGTCAACACCTCGACCTGCATGCCCAGCGGCAGCCGCTCGCGTTCGCGCTCGATGAACGTTGCGAGCCGCTCGCCGAGTTCCAGCCCGTTGGTGCCCGGCGACATCACCACGCCCAGCACCAGCGCATCGTCGCCGTCGGCGCGAATCAAGAACGACGGTGGATCCTCGTAGCCGTGTCGCAGCGTGGCAATGTCGCCCAGCCGAATCAGCCGTTCGCCGGCCCGGATCGGCACCGCGCGCAAGGCATCCAGTTCCGATACATCGGTATCGACCCTGAGATAGATCCGCGGCCCGGCGGTCTCGACCTGCCCGGCCGGCGCCAGCGCGTTGTGTTCGTCGATGGCATTGAAAATCTGCTCGGGCGCCACACCCAGGTTGACCAGCTCGGCGTTATCGAACTCGACAAACACACGCTGCGGACGCTCGCCGATCAACAAGGCTTTTTGCACCCCGTCGACGCGCTTGAGCCGGTCGCGCGTGCGTTCGGCCACGCGGGTCAGGTCGCGCATCGGCAGACCGGGCGCGCTGATCGACAACAGGCTGAAAAACACGTCGGAAAAATCATCGTTCACGTTCGGCCCGATGACCCCGGCCGGCATGCGCGGCTGCTCGTCCCACATGCGCTTTCGCACCTCGTAGAAAAGCTCGGGCAGCGCTTCGCTGGGCGTGAAATCCTCGAACTCCACCTGCAAATCCGCGCGCCCGGGCCGAATCGAGGTTTCGATCTTTCTCAGGTTTTCGACTTCCTGGATCCGCTTTTCCAGCCGGTCGACGACCTGGTCCTGCATTTCAGACACCGTCGCCCCGGGCCATTCGACCGAAACCACCAGCACCCGGACGGTAAACGATGGGTCCTCGGCACGGCCCAGCGACACGAACGCGTAGGCACCGCCAAGCACGGCCAGCAGCAGGAAAAACAGCGTCAGCGAACGCTCCTTGACGGCAATCCGCGAAAGATTGGGGATGCTCAACTGGAAATACTCATTGGGTCAGCCTTCGGAAGTTTACGGCGCGCTTCGGCCGGGTCGCCGGGCCGAACTCATTGGAAAGCCTCATGCCGCATACATCAGGGCAATTCGCGTACCGGCATGCCCGGCTTCAGCAAATGCGTACCCAGCGAAATGACCCGCGCACCGGCCGGCAAGTCGGCCACGATTCGCGCCATTTCGGTATTCATGTCGAGCAGCGTGACGCGCACGGCTTCGGCCCGGCCGTCCTCGATCAGCCAGACCTGGGGACCCTGGCCACGCTCGTTGATCGCAGCCACCGGCACTTCGAGCACATCGCGGCCGGATTCATCGACGTCCAGCGCCACCTTGACCACGGCACCGAGGCGCAATCCAGCGCCGCCGGAAACAATTGAATATCGCGCCCGCCAGGTGCGCGTGGCCGCATCGGCCGCGCCGGCGACCTCCCTCAAGACCAGTCCGACCGGGCCTTCGACCGTGCCCACCAGCTGGCCGCTTGATGGGACGCCCAGGGCCTCGGGCAAAAACACTTCGACTTCATGATCGCCATCGGTCGCCTGGATGCCTACGGCCCGGCCCGGTGATACGACCTGGCCGGGCTCGCCGCTGACCTCGATCAACACGCCGCCGCGGGTTGCCGAAAGGGTCGCGTAGCCCAGCGAATTTTCAGCCTGCTCGAGGCGTGCCCTTGCCGCATCCAGCGTCTCGTGTGCGGCTTTTTCAGCCAACTCGACGCGCTCGAAAATCTGTGCGCTGATGAATTCACGCTCCAATAGCTCGCGGTTGCGGCGGGTTTCAGCCTTCGCCGTTTCCCATTCGGCGCGTGCTGCGTCGACATCGGCGCGCGCCACGCGCACCGACTGCTCAAAATCGCGCGGGTCGAGCTGAAACAGCAGCTGTCCGGCCTCCACGCGTTGCCCGGCATCGACGGAGCGGGCAACAATGCGCCCACCGACTTCGAAGGCCAGCGGCGTCTCGAAACGCGATCGGATCCGGCCCGACAGCTGCGCCGGGCGGGTGTCGGCAGCACGCACCTCGGTGGTTTGAACCAGCCGCGGCGGCGCGTTTTGCGGCCCGGCCTGTTCGCCGCTGCATCCAGCCATGGCCGCGCCGGCCAACAACAAGACAATTCGATTCATCGACAGCGTTTCCTCAACATTGCATGCTATTTTATATACGGAACCGTATCGTAATTGAAAAGCGCTTGAAAATGGTCAACACAAACCCGGGCAGACCGTCGGATCCGGCCAAGGACCGCAAGATCCTCGCGGCCGGGCGCGAGCTGCTTTTCGGCCAGGGACCGGTCGCCGTGACCATGGAGGCGGTGGCCAAGAAGGCCGGTGTGGCCAAGCCGACGCTGTACCGGCGCTACGCCAACCGCGATGAACTGCTGGCCGCGGTGGCCGAAGCCGAAGCCGAGCGAATGGCCGGACGCTTTCGCATCGAGCCGGACACTGCCGGCGACCTGAAGCGCGCGCTGGTCGAATTCGCCGGCGACCTGACCCGGTTTCTGCTCAGCGCCGAACACATCAGGTTCATCCACGCGCTGGGAGCCTCTTCCGGCATGGCCCAATCGATTCGCGATTCGATCTATCGACACGGACCCTTGAATACCCGCGACCGGCTGGCCGACTGGCTGCGCGGTGCCGACCAGCGCGGGCTGCTCGCCTGCCCCGAGCCGGACGGCAGTGCAGAAATGTTTCTGGGCATGCTGATGGGCCTGGACCTGGTGCGCACGCTTTATCATGTCGAACCGACACGCGATCTCGCCGCGCGGGCCGCGTACGTGGAATCGATCGTCGAAGGCTTTCTGAAACTGCATCGGCCCGGCAATTGAATCCGGTCCCATCGCAGACCGGGGCCTTCAGGCGACGCGAAACGAACTCGCGTCGGGTTGGGCCAGCATCTCCACCAGGCGCGCGTTGCCGAGCGCCGGACTGAACAGGAAACCCTGGCCCAGCTCGGCACCTTCGTCGACCAGGATCTGGCGCTGCTGGCGGGTCTCGACCCCTTCGGCCACGACGCTCATTTTCAGAGCCTTGCCGAGGTGTATGGCAGAAACCACCAACTGGCGCGCCTGCAAGCTGTTACCCAGATCGCCAACGAACTTCCGGTCGATCTTCAAACTATTGAACGGGTAATCATGAAGATAGCTCAGCGATGAGTAACCGGTGCCGAAATCGTCCATGACGATCCCGATGCCTGCCCGGCGCAGCGTCGCCAGCGCACGCTGGACCTGGCTTTTGCCGGTCAGCAGGACACCCTCGGTGATCTCGACCGCAAGCGCATCGCCTGGCAGTTGCGCCTGTCGCAGCAGCCCGATCACCAGATTGGCCAGCCCCGGGGCCCGGAACTGGCGCGGAGACACGTTCACTGAAACGCTCAGGGTGCCACCAAAACGCTTGCGCCAGTCCGCGACGGCGGCAATGGCCTGGACAAACACAAAGTGCCCGATCTCGTCGATCAGACCGGTCTGCTCGGCCACCGGCACAAATTCATCCGGCTGAACCTGTCCGAGTACAGGATGGCGCCAGCGCAGCAGCGCCTCGGCACCCATGAAGCGGTCGTCGGCCAGGCGAACCTGGGGCTGGTATTCCAGGTACAGTTCGCCGCGTTCGAGCGCGTATCGAAGCTCCTCCTCCAGTCGCAGTCGTCGAGCCACGGCGTCGTTCATGGACGGCGTGAAGAACTGGAATCCATTGCGGCCCTCGTTTTTGGCGTGATACATGGCCGTATCGGCATTGCGCATCAGGTCGCGGGCCGTCAAGCCATCCTCGGGCGCCACGGCAATCCCGATGCTGGCGGTCAGCATGAATTCACGCCGCTCGATCTCGAACGGCTTTCTGAAGGCTTCGAGAATCTTGGTCGCGACATGGGTCATGTCGGCTGGACCTTCGACGTCATCGATCAGGATCAGAAACTCGTCGCCGCCAATTCTGGCAATGGTGTCCTGGCTGCGCAACAGCGCCACCAGGCGCCGACTGGCGTCGACCAGTATCCGGTCTCCAGACTCGTGGCCCTGGGTGTCGTTGACTTTCTTGAACTGATCAAGATCGAGAAAAAACACGGCCACCCGGGCCTGCTTGCGCACGGCCTGCGCGAGGCTTTGCTCTAGGCGTTCGAGCACCAGCATGCGATTGGGCAGCTCGGTCAGGCTGTCGAAGTGAGCCAGTCGATACAGTTGCGCTTCGGTCAGCTTGCGGGCGCTGATGTCCTGGGCAAAGCCCTGCAGCTTGAACGGTTTTGAATCCCGGTAAATCAGTTCTGCATAAACCCGGATCCAGATCTGCTTTTGATTATCCGGCCGCACCATGCGATGCTCGACGTCGTAGGGCTTGCCGGTCGCCAGCGTTTCCTCCAGCGCTTTGCGAACCCGGGCCGCATCGACATCGGGTGTCAACGCGATGACCTGGTCGCGCGACATCCACTGCTGGCTGCAACCGGTCACGGCGCACCATTCGCGCGAAGCCCTGAAGCGATCGGGCTCCAGGCTCCATTCCCAACTGCCCATGCCGGCCAGCGATTCGGCGTTGCTGCGCATCTGCTCGCTTTCGGCCAAGGCCCGGTCTGTCTCGGCGCGCCCCTGTGCCGCGCCGATCAGGTCACCAAGAACCTGCATCGCCGAGCGTTCGCCTGGACTCCAGGACCGCTTGCAACGCACCGAATCGAAGCCCGCCAGGCCAACCAGCTGGTCGACCGAAAACACCGGCACGACCAGCAGCGACTGGATCGATTGCTCCATTAAAATGGATTTCTCCCGTGCCCATTGTTCATCAAGCCGCTGAATGTCGGGAAGGTGCACCACTTCACGGCGCTGCAATCGCCGCAGCATCTCGGGAATCCTGTCCGTGGGCACGCCTTGCATGCCGGCTATTTCGGCCGATATTCCCTCTGCACACCACTCATGCGTATTATCGAACGCCGACAGATCGCTGTTGAAGCGAATCAAATAGGCACGGTCGACCTGGCAATATGCCCCGAGATTCGCCAGCGTCGTGGAAATCGCCGGGTCGAGCCGGTTTTCCGGCGCCTGCATGAAAAGCCTCGATGCATCGACCATTCGCTGCTGCAAACCCGATACGTATTCAAGGTTGCGCTGGGTCTTTTTCAGTTCGCTGATGTCGATCATGACGCCAACCAGCTTGACCGGCTGACCGTGTCTGACGACCACGTTGACCACATCGCGCAACCAGATCACGCGCTGGTCGGCCGCGATCATCCGGTAATCGAGTGAATGATGTTGCCCGTCGCTGGCCGCACGCGTGCTTGACCGGCGCACCCACTCGCGATCCTCGGCGTGGACATGGTCGAGCCAGAAGCCGGGCTCGTCGATCCAGCGCCGAGCCGGGTAACCAAGAATCTTCTCGACTTCCGGGCTGATATAACTCAACTGCAGCGACGCCGGGTCGGCCTCCCAGGTGATCGCGCTGGTCGATTCGACCAGCGAACGATAGCGTTCCCGCTGACGCTGGGACTGCCGGGTCTGGCGGGTTTTTTCAAGCTGCGTTCGAATTTGCTCCAGGCTTTTGCACGACATTTGAACGCTCATGCCCAGCGCCCCGGCAACGTAGACCGCAATCAAGCCGGCCGTGACATCGGAAAACGGTGTCTCCAGCATCCAGAACCGAACCAGGAAAGGCAGCAATGCCGGCAGCACATAAAGCCAGGCGGTTTGCCACCGGGTCGAGTGATTCAGCACGGCGCCGGCGGCCAGGCCGGCAATGACAAAGGTCACAAGCGTCTGATGGTGTGGCGAGTCCAGCGTAAACACCAGCCAGGCGCTGCTGCCCCAGACCATCGCCGAGCCCAGCGTCAGCAGCCAGAAGCCGCGGTACCAGGTCCGTTCCGACGTTGGCCGCCTGTCCCGGCTTGCATAAGCGCGCCAAAGCCACAGGCGCAACAGCGACAGCGCTGAAAAAGCCGCCAGCCAGACCAGCAGGATTCCGCCCGGTCGAATCGACCAATGGGTGACAACCAGCAAAATCGCCACCAGCGCGCTGATGATCAGCGTGGTTGGCAGTGCATCGTACAGCTGACGATTCTGTTCGGCCCGAATCAGATCGTCAAACGGCGCATTCGAATCAACGGAATCGCTGCGATCGGCCATGGATCAACTCCCTCCCGAAAACATCACTGGCGCCACGAATCACCGGCCAGCCCTGTTTTGTCGTTCGAGTGTAGGTCAATCCCGGGCCGGGTCACCTGCATCATGAGGACGACGACCTTTTTCGACCCGATCGACTCAAGCCCCGGCATCGGAAGGCGGTTCGCGGTATTGGGTCAAATGCGCCTCGGATTGCTCCTCGGTGGGGCGGCCATTGGAGTAGTAATACAGTGCAATGGACTTGCGAAACGTCTCCGGCGGACAGGCCACCGGCTGCGGGTGGCCATGAAAGGTGAAATCGGTGGTCGCAAAGATCACCAGACGGTTGAACAGCGGCGTGATTTTCTGCCCGCAGCGCTTGACCTCTCGATCCCACAATTCAAGTTGGCCGCCCCACTCCGGTTCCCAGTCGCGATTGAGAAACAACAGCAGGTTCAGGCGCCGGTCGAGCTTGTTGCGCAGGTGCTTGTTGAAGTCGGTGTGGATGCCCAGCTTGCCGCCCGGCATCGTCGCATGCAGGCCGCCGCCCATGAATTCGGTATCGGCAATCAAGCCCCAGATGTCGGTCAATTCTTCAAGCCAGGCGACAAAGCTGCGCGAATTGAGCGCGTACAGGAACTGTCGGGTGAAAAACGGGATCTGGCGATCACTGGCCGTGGCGTTTTTCATCCATTCGCTGGGCAGGCGGAACTCGACCCAATCGCGCTGCTGCTCCGGGCCGGGAAATTCGTCGGCAATGATTTCAATGGTGCGCTGGTCGAAAAAATTGTCGACGCAGATGTGCGGAAACGGATCGGCGGATGCCCACTGCGCCTTGAATCGATCGATTTCCGATGCCATGCGCTGCTGCGGCAAAAATCCGCTTTTTCGTCCGATATCCAGCAGCCGGTTTTCTGCCCGCGTCACGAGTCGAGCTGTTCTCATAGGGTCGTCCAGGTACTTTTCGCAGCTGCGTTGAAAGGCTGGCCCATTGTACCGATTCATTGGCCGGGATTCATTGGCCGGAGAGAGGCCGAACAACCGCGCACAGGCCACAGCTACGCGGCAGTTACAATCCGTGCACATCATCCGGTCGTAGCCTCGAAATGTCCCAGCCCATTGAAAAACATCTCAACATCGCGATCATCGGCGCGGGCTTCGGCGGCATCGGCCTGGGTGCACGCCTGGCCGGGCGCGGCGAGCGCAATTTCGCAATTTTCGACCGGGCCGCCGGTATCGGCGGTACCTGGTGGGCCAATCGCTATCCCGGCTGCGCCTGCGATGTGCCGTCGCACCTGTATTCGCTGTCTTTCGCGCCCAACCCGGACTGGACCCGTCGTTTCGCGCCGCGCGCCGAAATCCAGGCCTATCTGCAGCGCTGCACCGAACGCTTTGGCCTGGCCGACCGCCTGGTGCTGGAAACCGGCATCGATTCGGCCCGCTGGAGCGAGCATGATCGGGGCTGGCACTTGACCGACAGCCACGGCCGGCAATGGCGCGCCGATATTCTGGTTTCGGCCATCGGCGGCCTGTCACGCCCGGCCTGGCCCGATATCAAGGGCCTGGAAGATTTCCGGGGCCCGGTATTCCATTCCCAGCAATGGGATGGGTCGGTCGATCTGGCCGGCAAGCACGTAGCCGTGGTCGGCACCGGCGCATCGGCCGCCCAGTTCGTTCCCGAAATCGCCGACCGGGCCGGTCAGCTGGATGTCTACATGCGTTCCCCGCAGTGGATCCTGCCGCGCCCGGATGCCGCAATCGGTCCGGCCCGGCGCAGGCTGTATCGCCGCATTCCGTTGTTGCAGAAGCTGGTACGCCTCGGGATCTGGCTGATCTCCGAGGCGCGCGTGCCGGGGTTGGCCTGGAGCACACGGCTGGCCGTTTTCCACCGCTGGCTGGCCGCCCGGCATCTTCGGCGCCAGGTCGCCGACCCGGAACTGCGCCGCAAGCTCAAGCCCGGCTACGACATCGGCTGCAAGCGCGTGATTCTATCCAACACCTTCTACCCGGCGCTGAACCGCGAACACGTGGAACTGGTCAACATCGGCATCCGGCGCATCGAGGCCGATTCGATCGTCGACGCCGAAGGCACCCGTCGACCGGCAGACGTGTTGATCCTGGGCACCGGCTTTCACGCAACCGCGCCCATACCCGCGGGCATGATCACCGGGCGCAACGGGGCCGACCTCGGCGCGTTATGGAAACACGGCCCCGAAGCCTGGCGCGGCATTGCCGCATCCGGATTTCCGAACCTGTTCATGCTGATGGGTCCCAACACCGCGCTGGGGCACAATTCAGTGATCGTGATGATCGAGGCCCAGATCAAATTCATACTGCGCGCACTGGCCGAGCGCCGGCAAGGTCGTTTCGAGGTGCTCGAGGTCGACCCGAAAGCCCAAAAAAGCTACAACGACTGGATACAACGAAAGCTGTCTGGCACGGTCTGGAATTCCGGCGGCTGCTCAAGCTGGTACCTGCACCCCGATTCGGGCCGCAACACCACGCTATGGCCGGGCTTTACCTGGCAATACATGCGCATGCTGCGTCGGTTCAATCCAAAGGCATTCAAGCGCCAATGACGCTGTGAAACTGAAATGACGAAGCGACGAAGCGAC
>JAVVET010000048.1:0-4593 GCA_032251235.1 Wenzhouxiangellaceae bacterium | reverse complement strand
GACGAAGCGACGAAGCGACCAACCCGGTCATCCCGGCCTGCGCAGAATTCGAAGATCATCGACGCCTGCGATTGGCAGTCCAAAAAAAGCCCCGGCAGATGCCGGGGCTTTTTTCATGCAGGCAAAAAGATTGCGCGATCAGAAGCGCAGGCCCACACGGGCATACAGGAAGCGACCGGGGATCCGGAACGTGGACGGATCGTAACCGTTGAGCGAGCAGCTTCTGCAGGCCGGCGGGTCGCGGTCGAACAGGTTTTCGGCACCGATCGTCACGCGCGCACCGGTACCCATGATCTGGGTGTCGTAGCTGAGGTTGACGTCGTGGTAGGTAGTGGACCCGAGCTTGTTGGTCGGCACTTCGCCGAAACCGTCGAGCTGGGTCGGTTCCGGGTTGGTGCACAAACCCAGGTTGGCCAGGCTGTCCGGCGTTCCGTCCAGGAAGTCCGAGCACGACTCGGTCAGGCTATCGATGTACTGGATGGTCCAGACCGCGCTCCAGCTGCCCAGGTCCCATAAAAAGTTCGCGTTCGAACGCCACTCGACGATCGAGGCGTTATTGAATTCCACGCCGGTCCGATCCAGGGCCTGGAAGCCACCACCGGCCGACGGCACGATTTCATCGAATTCGTCGATGAAGGTGGTATTCCAGTCCAGCCCGAAGCGCCCGAAGCCGGTGTCCGCGCCGCGGACGTTGACGGTGAAGTCCCAGCCTTCGGTTTCGATCCCGCCGATGTTGGTCAGGCGGTTGTCGAAGCCGGCGATGGTACCGGTCGCATTGCGTTCGATGTTGTCGCAAAACGAGTCATCGCCGGTGCGAATGCACTCGTCGAGCAGGAATTGCGCATCGACCGCGCGAATCGCGTCATCGAGCTCGTGGCGATACCAGCTCACGCCGAGATCGAGCACGTCGATGGCGGGGATGTTTTCGACCCAGGTGGCGCTGTAGAGGAAACCGGCCGAATAGCTGTCTGCGGTTTCGGCATCCAGGTTTTCGTTGCCGCCGGTGGTGACTGAAATCTGGGTATTGGTCTGGATGTTCCCACCCTGCGGGACGCCCTCGGCCATGCAGGTTTGCTGCTGGTCTGCCGATAGATTCGGGAAGTTGTTGGTGTTGCAGGGGTCGTTGAGCACTTCGTCGAAACGCGCTTCGGAACCGAACAATTCACCGATGCTTGGCGCACGGAACCCTTCCGAATATGTGCCGCGCAACAGCAGTTGTTCGAACGGCTGCCAGCGCAATTCCACCTTGGCCGTGGTCTCGCTGCCGAAGGTGCTGAAATCGGCTACGCGAACCGACCCGGAAACTTCTAGCAGCCGCGCCAGCGGCATCTCGGACAGCAGTGGAACGACCACTTCGCCGTAGAACGAATCGACATCGAAATCACCCGTTGTCGGTTGCGCCGGAATACCGTTGCTGTCGCCGGCAGCGACGATCGGATCGGGCGAGAAGCTGCCTTCCTGGTCGCGATGCTCGTAGCCGACCGCAAAGCCGACCCAGCCGGCCGGCAGTTCGATCAGGTCGCCGGCGAAGTTCAGGTTGAAATCGAACAGCTCCTGCTTGCTGCTGTCTTTTTGCACGAAGCCGATAAAGTCGAGCATTTCCTGCGTAATCGAACCACCGCCGCCGTTAAAGCGCGGCACTTCATCGCCTTGCTGGCCACCAAACAGGTTGAGCGGGACGCAACCGTTGAGCGCGCCGACGCAGTCTTCGACCGGCCCCAGGGCCTGGCCGAGCCGGTCCAGCCGGAACGCACCGTTCTTGGTCTGACTGGCCTCGTTTTCGGAGAACACCACGTTCATGTCCCAGTTGAACATCCGGTTGGCAGCAACGAAATCGCCCTGCAGTCCGCTATTGAAATACCAGGTATCGACATCCTGTCTGAACAGGCGCGGACCGGCCTCGATCGGGCGCCGGCCGAGCAGAACGAAGTTCTCGGTCGCATCGAGCGTAATGCCGAACGGGTTGAACGGGTTGGTTTGATCGACGTTGGTGAAATCCGCGGCGTTGCCGAAGCCGGCGCCGGGGCCGAAGAACAATGGCTCGGGAGCGGCCCGGTTGGTCGACTCACGGTTATTGAACAAGAAGCGGCTGTAGCCGGAGATATTGGCGGCGCCGCCTTTCATGAAGTCATAACGGCCTTCGACCCAGAGGCTGATACGCTCGCTCGGGGTCTGGACCAGGTTGAACGGCGCGAAATTGAAGCGCTCCTCGTTGGAGAACGGAATGAAATCGTTCGGAAATTGCGGAACGCCGCCGGGAAAGACCGAACCGCGCGGCGTCGTGACATCGCACGATGATGCATCGGGCGTGCCGTCGTCATTGGTGTCGATCGGGCTGCACAGCCCGCCGAAGCTGTCGGCCACACCCGGAATATCAAAAATAAAGCGGCCTTGCGGCGTACCGGAACTGCCGCGCGTCAGGCCCGTTCCTGGAACCGGGAACCGTGACAGCGCGCGATCGCCAGCTTCGACATCGCTCTGGTCGGTAAAGCTGAGGTTGAAAAACACCTGCGAGCGCTCGCCGGTCTGACCAAAGGATAAATCGTATTGCTGCTGTGCGCCGTCTTCTTCGTCAACAAACTGACCGCCATAGGCATTCATTTCCAGGCCGCTGAAATCCGAGCGAGTAATGATATTGACGACGCCAGCAATCGCGTCGGCGCCGTAAATGGTCGATGCGCCGTCCTTGAGCACTTCGATGCTTTCCACCGAGGTGATCGGGATGGTGTTGAGATCGACTGCAGCTGCGACGCCGCTGGCCGATGCGCCCGGCACCCAGCGCTGGCCGTTGACCAGGATCAGCGTGCGGTTCGAGCCCAGCCCGCGCAGGTTCAGCTGCGTGGAGCCGGCACCGATGCCGCCGCCGTCAGACGGAAAGCCGAAGTTGCCGCTGCTGTTGAAACCCGTGTTGATGGCCGACCCGGAAATCGACAGTTCCTGCAGCAATCGACCCAGCGAGGTCAGGCCACTGTTTTCGATGTCTTCCCGGCTGATCCGAAGAATCGGCTTGGAGCCTTCGGTGTCGGCCCGGCGAATGCGCGAACCGGTCACCTGGACCCGATCCAGCTCGGCGCCTTCTTCCTCCTCTACTGCGTCCTGGGCCCAGCTCAGCCCGGACAGGCCCGCGGTTGCCAGCACCACGGCAAGCCCGGCCCGGATTCCGTTCGATATTGGTCGCTTGCTCATTTGCATATCTAATCCCTCGCTTCGATATCAATGGACGAAAGTTCAATCTTCACAGATGTTACGACGATGTTAAAGTAGCAGACCGCACCTTTCAATGCAAGTACCCGAACCAACGATTTGCCCATCGCGGTAATGCCACGCCTTGTACAGCGTCAAGCCCGGGCTAAAGGCTTTTTGCAATGCCCTTTCAAGAAACGAGCCATCGATCGGAAAACGATTATCATGCGGGATCAAAAACCGAATCGAACCGGGCTGCCCGCCGTCAAGGCGGTCAAAACGCTCGGCCCGCGCGAAATTGCAGATCGATAGGCGCAGCACGTCCGGGACAGCAGGTTTTGCCGCTCGCAACGAACTCACGGCAGCATGATCAAGCTTGTCGGATATCCATCAACTCGGCACAACCCATGAGCGCGCAACCCGTGAACGAAACCAGTCCGAAGAAATTATTTACCGTCTGCCTGGGAGGCCGTGCACCGGGCTGCAACATCGAACTGCATGACGTGTTGTTCGCGACTGGCCGGTCACTGCCCGACATCATTGCAAAATCCGCTCCGGGAAGCCAATGCTGACCCGATGGGCCAGGCGAATTTTCAGTCGCGTGGCTGTTCCAGACCGCAAGGTCCCAGCAAAATGACCCGCAGATCTGCCTGAGCGACACCGGCAGCGAAGCACCGCTGCACTAACCGGAGCGGACCGGCCGACCCAACGCGTGGCGATGACCGGAAATTCAAACGCGTCGCTACGCAACAGGCAATGAATCAACCACGGCAGCCGGAAGCCTGACGAGCCCGACCCATACAAGAAAACCTGATTAGCGTCGTGTCTCAGTGATCGCGATCGTTCATGCTCGTTCACGAATTTGAGTGAGCTCCAGAGGCAGGATCCGGCGGGCATCGATCGCTGAAGGCCTCGCCACGCGTCGAACTGAAGCGAGCGATGCCCGCCGAATCCGGTGTCGAAGGCGCAAACTGGAGACTTGCTGAGACACGACGCTAGTGGGCCACAGAAAAACCCGGCAGCACGCATAATGTAGTGCTTGTTCGAGCCCTTGACGCCATTTAATGGGCTTGCCGCTGTTGGCGCAGCATTCTTCGAGAAATCCAGACAGGAGCGACGGATGGGCGTTTTTCTTCTCCGACTGATGATTCTGGCCGCCTTGGGCGCCGCGGCCGTTTCAGATGCGCAAATTTATGAATGGCTCGACGAGAACGGCGAGCGCCAGTTTTCAGATCATCCGCCAGAGCACGCCGAATACCGCCTTCGCACCGAAAACGAAGGCAAGCTGACGACCTATTCGCCGGTCGCCGTGCCAAGCCAAGCCGATTCCCGAGCGGCTCTTGAGGCCGGCAAACGGCGATCGCCCGAATCAGTCCCGCAATCGTCATCCCAATCGTCATCCCAATCGTC
>JAVVET010000047.1:20687-26269 GCA_032251235.1 Wenzhouxiangellaceae bacterium | reverse complement strand
CGCTATTCCGGTGACATTCAGAGCGCGCCTGAGCCGACAGTGCAAGGCGCGATCCCGAAGGGCGAGCCGGAAAGCACTCATCCGCGGTGTTAGGTCTCTTGCAAAGGACGCTGCCATTCCCTGCGAGACCTGCCTTGCAGCTAAGCGCTTTCCGACTCGCTGAAAGTTACAGGAATAGCGGCGGGGTACACCAGCTTTGCAGGCGATTTCAGCCGGGCGGCCAGCCCATTTTCCGCCCCCCGAGCAAATGCAGATGAATATGCCAGACCGACTGCCCGGCCTTTTCGTTGCAGTTGAAATTCAAGCGGTAGCCGTCCTCGGCAATCCCCTCGGATTTGGCGATTTCGGTAGCCGCAAGCACCATGCGGCCGACCAGGCCGGCGTCGTTGTCTTCGAGGTCGTTGAGCGTGCGGATCTTGCGCTTGGGAATGATCAACACGTGCACCGGCGCCTGCGGATTGACGTCGCGGAAGGCCAGCAATTCGTCATTTTCGAACACGATATCGGCGGGAATTTCGCGGCGGACGATCTTTTCGAACAGGTCTTCGGACATGGCACCAGCCTTGGCGGAGGTCTGCAATCATGATATCCAATCATGCCATTCAATGTCGCAATTTCTGAAACGCGAGGCACCTGTCCGATGCATTTCGGGCCGCGCGCGCCCGAAGCGCCGAACCCCGTCCTGTCTAATAAACCCGGTTCCGCGAGATCGACCTTATGAAACCCTGCGGCAAAGCAGTTGAGTATTACCGGCGCCCAGAATCTTCCACTCACAAATCAACAGCCCACCCGAGCGGGCCTCGATCGTCTCCAAAAACGTATCGACGAAACCGGGGGCGAGATTGCGCTGGCTGACACTGTATTCCCGCCCGTCGAGAAACTCGGTAGCGATTGGAGTCGTCAAAGGTTTAGTCGGATTCTCAACCGGCAAAATCGTACCATCGGCATCCCGAATTTCCAATTCTGTGAACGTACCGTCGGGCATTTGCACCACTCGAAGTACAGTGCCATCATCATAGGTAACCGTAATATTAAGTTCGGTGCGCCGAATGCCTTGGCCCTCGCCTCGATGAACGCCGGTGCCTGCAATTTGCACCCCCGCCTCAAAGCTGACTTCAGTGAGGGTCGGGAGGAAGTTTTCGTCTTTCAGATGTTGCCGCAGGCCGAAAAAGAAACCGGTATTCAAGGTCAATCGATCCGCCTCGAACTCTCCGAGCACAGAGTCCAGATCGCCGGCAGGCATCACCCCGTTCATCGCATCCCGCTGGAATTCAGCGGAGCCCTCGTTGGCACCCTGGACGGCCGTATCGAAGACCTGCTTCTGCATCGGCGGGAACTCAACAGGAGCAACTTCAATCATGACCGACGTATCGCCGAATCGATCCTCGCGAAAATAAAAACGACTGAATTTGCGGGTAATTTCAGTATCCCGGTTGGTAACATAAATGATCGAATACACGCCCGGGGCTTCAATCGCAGCGGTGCGGAAATCGGCGTCGGTATGGCATGGCTCGCAGAATTGCCACCAGGATTCGGCTTCGGCAGCGCCAGAAGCAGAACCTGGACCCAGGATCAACACGAGTGAGCCCAATTGAAACAATCGAATACAGCTACCCAAATTGCCCATTACACCATCCGCCCAAATTAGCCAACATTGTTTTGATGCACAAAACGATTTCAAACGTTCGACAATGCAGACCTTACCCCCCCCCCGGAGAAAAAGTCAATCGGAACGATCGAACAACAACGTTATTCTGATGACGCTGGCTTTTTCAGGATCAAACAAGACCCTGCAGGACCGTTCTGGCCGCATCACCGGCCGACGGCAGCTCGGCCGGGTTCTCGATCGGCCAGGCGAGCGAGCGCAGCGGGCTGTGGAATGGTCCCGGGTCGATCGTCTCGACTACCGGACCATCACTCCTGCATTCGGCGCGCAGTATCGATGCCAGCGCCAGCCGGCCGCCCTGGGCAACGCCGTAGGCGCCCCAGTAGGCTTTTTGCCGCCCCTGCGGGTCGTCGCTGATCCAGATCATGCGACTGCCGGCCGTGCCGCGCATCATCGGCAGCAGTGCCTGGCTGAGCAGAAACGGCCCGGTCAGGCCGGTCTGCAGAATCTGCATCCATTCATCGGCCGGGTAGTGCTCGATCGGGCGCAGCGACTTGAATTCGGCCGCGGCGTGGACCAGCAGGTCGAGCCGTCCGAACTGCTGGTCCAGCGCCTCGGCCAGTTCATCGAAATGCTGCGGCCCGGCGCCGGCCAGGTCCAGCGGCACCACCAGCGGCGCTTGCGCTGCCGAGCGCGATGGATCCTGCGCCGCCGCCGCGGCGATCCGATCGTGCAGGCGTTCCAGCGCCCGCCGATTGGAGTCGAGCGCGATACAGTCCCAACCGCCCGCCATCAACTGTTCGACCAGTGCCGCGCCCAGAGCACCGGCGGCACCGGTGATCAAGGCGACTTTCTTTTCCGATTCAGCCATTGGCTACCATTCCTTGTCGAAACCCGTCATCATGCCCACATTATCGCCAACCTGCTCGATTTGCGCTTGCCATGCCCTTTTACGAATACATTTACGACTGCGACGACGATGGTGAGGAAAACCCGACCCGCCCGGGCTGCGAATATTGTCGCGCCCGGTTTACCGTGCTGCAGCGCCTGAGCGAACCCAGGCTGGAGAGCTGCCCAAACTGCGGCGCCGGCGTTCGGCGACTGATTTCACCGCCGCACGTGGTTTCGGGCAAAGCCCATCAACTTCAGCCATCGAGCATCGAAAAGGCCGGTTTTACGCAGTACAAGAAGATCGACAAGGGCGTCTACGAGAAGACCGCGGGCAAAGGCCCGGCTATCATCAAGGGCGACTGAACAAAGCGTTCAAAGCTGTTGCGCGCGCGCGGCGGCGTCCGGCGGTGCTCGAATTCCTCATGTACCCACCCGGTACACTGCGGATTCTGCGCTCCGGCGGCCACCGCCAGCCACGCGTTCACGACGCTTAAAACGCTTTCTTGAACGATTCAGACCACGAATTCCTGGCTCCCAGAGGACGAACTCCGAATGTCAAAATATGAAGCCGCCGATATCGAGGTGCTGCAGGGGCTCGACCCGGTGCGGCGCCGACCCGGCATGTACACCGACACCACGCGGCCCAACCACCTGATTGCCGAGGTCGTCGACAATTCGGTCGACGAGGCACTGGCCGGCCACGCGCGCCGGATCGACGTCACGCTGGGCACCGACGGCTCGATTTCGGTGGCCGACGACGGCCGCGGCATGCCGGTCGGCCCGCACCCGGAGCACAAGATCTCCGGCGTCGAACTGATCCTCACGCGGCTGCACGCCGGCGGCAAGTTTTCGGGCAAGAACTACAAATTCTCCGGTGGCCTGCACGGCGTTGGCGTGTCGGTGGTCAACGCCTTGTCCAGCCGCCTGGAATGTCGCATCAAGCGCGACGGCACCGAATACGAAATCGCATTCGAAAACGGACACACCACGCAGGCGCTTAAACCCGTTGGCGAAGTCGGCAAGCGCAATTCAGGCACGCTGATCCGGTTCTGGCCGAACCCGGGCTATTTCGATTCGCCCAACATTTCCAGAACCCGGTTGATCCATCTGCTCAGAGCCAAGGCCATCTTGTGCCCCGGCCTGCACATCACGCTCGATGATCAGCAAAAGGGCGAACGCGAGGAATGGCATTTCGAGGATGGCCTGACCGACTACCTGGCCGGCTCGCTTGCCGATCTCGAGCGCATCCCCGATGAGCCGTTCGTCGGCGACTTCAGCGGTGATGAAACCGAGGCGGCCTGGGCCCTGACCTGGGTACCGGAAGGCGAACTGATCCAGGAAAGCTACGTCAACCTGATTCCGACGCCTGCCGGCGGCACGCACGTCAACGGCCTGCGCACCGGCCTGATCGAGGCGCTGCGCGAATTCTGCGAAATCCGCAGCCTGCTGCCGCGCGCGGTGCGGCTGGCACCGGAAGATATCTGGGAGCGACTGAGTTTCGTGTTGTCGGTCAAGTTGCGCGAGCCCCAGTTTTCCGGCCAGACCAAGGAAAGACTGTCTTCGCGGGAAGCCTCGAGCTTCGTGTCGGGACTGGTCAAGGATTCGTTTTCGCTGTGGCTGAACAAGAACACCGGCCAGGGCGAGGCGATCGCCAAACTGGCCATCGACAACGCGCTGAAGCGATCGAAGCAGCGCAAGCAGGTGGCCCGCCGCAAGGTCACCAGCGGGCCGGCCCTGCCCGGCAAACTGGCCGATTGCGCCTCGACCGACCTGGAAGAAACCGAGCTGTTCCTGGTCGAGGGCGATTCGGCCGGCGGCAGCGCCAAGCAGGCGCGCAACCGCGTATTCCAGGCCATCATGCCGCTGCGCGGCAAGATCCTCAATACCTGGGAAACCGACCCGAGCCAGGTGCTGGCATCAACGGAAATCCACGACCTGTCAATCGCCGTGGGCGTTGATCCGGGTTCGGACGATCTTTCGAAGCTGCGCTACGGCAAGGTGATTGTGCTGGCCGACGCCGATTCCGATGGACTGCATATCGCGACGTTGCTGTCGGCGTTGTTCCTGAGGCACTTCCGGCCGCTGGTCGACGCCGGCCGCATCTTCATCGCGATGCCGCCGCTGTACCGGATCGATGTCGGCAAAAAGACATTCTACGCTCTGGATGCGGCAGAACGCACCGGCATCCTGGCGCGCGTGCAGGCCGAAGGCATGAAAGGCAAGATCAACGAAACCCGCTTCAAGGGCCTGGGCGAGATGAACCCGCTGCAGTTGCGCGAGTCGACTATCGATCCCGATTCGCGCCGGTTGTTACAAATGACCGTTGATGACGATGCGGGCACCCGGGAATTGATGGACATGCTGCTGGCGCGCAAGCGCGCACCCGACCGCCGCGCCTGGCTGGAAGCCAAGGGCAGCCTGTCCGAAGCCATCGTCTAAAGCCCGCGCCCTGCAACCGGACCGGGCTTCCCGATTTGCTACCCGGCCGGGTCCGGCCTATACTTGATGGGCCCGTGAAACGGTCCGCAAACTGCGGATCCGTCCGGGCTCAAACTCACTTCACTACGGGGTATCCAATATGAACAATAACGTACGCGGAATCATTGCCGGCCTGGTTGCAACCATCGTCCTGTCGATCCTGATGATGCTCAAAGGCATGATGGGCGTCATGCCCGAACTCAATGTCGTGGCTATGCTCGCCAGCAAAATGGGCGGCAGCGCAATGATGGGCTGGGTGGCGCATTTCGTCATTGGCGCCGTGCTCTACGGGCTGGCCTATGCCAACCTCAGGGGCATGCTGCCCGGCGGATCGGACGCGGTCAAGGGAATCGTTTTGGGTATCGTCGGCTGGCTGGTCATGATGGTCGTGATCATGCCGATGATGGGCGCAGGGATGTTTGCGATGAACATGGGCATGATGGCCGCCGTGGCCACCCTGATGCTGCACATCATCTTCGGCCTTGTGCTTGGTTTGGCTTACAGCAAGATCGGCGCCAAATGACCGGCAGTTTAAATGCCGACCGTGCAAGTATCGGCGCTTCGAAGCACTGAAAAAAGGCCCCGGATTTTCCGGGGTCTTTTTCAT
>JAVVET010000047.1:0-20587 GCA_032251235.1 Wenzhouxiangellaceae bacterium | reverse complement strand
TCCGGGGTCTTTTTCATTTTCACCTGTCGATTCATGCCTGTCGCTTCACGCCTTTCGATTCAATATCCAAAATGCAGCGTAATGCCGCCCCGGTAATACGGTTTGGCATAATGCGAGCCGCGCGAATAACCGTAGCTCCGGCCCCGGCCATAGCGATGGCTGGATCGATAGCCTGAGCGGTGGCCGGAACGATAGCCATGACGGGCTCTCGGAGAAGCGTGTCGAGCGCCATGGCCGCGTCCTCTGCGATAGTCATGTCGACCGCCGCGATAGCTCGAGCCGCGGTAGCCCCGGTGGCGCGACTTGTAATGGACGTCGTCATGCCGATAGGCCCCGCCGGATGCATCTGCAGCATAAGGCGAATGACCTTTTTCGTCGCCATATCCACCGGCGTCGGCGCTTCCGGCAAGCGCAAACATCAACGCTGCGGGAATCAATAATCCGTACCATCTGATCTGCATGTCAACTCCTTGGTTTGTGCGGACGGTTACACTATAAAAAACCCCGCCTGAACAAGGACTGAACTAATGCTCGACATCATCAATCACGACGGCCGGATACGCGAATTGCAGCTCGCGCGCCCACCGGTCAACGCGCTCAACCCGGAAATGATCGATACGCTGCTGGAGGCCGTGCGCCTGGCGCAGAACGATGAAACCCGCGCACTGGTTCTGTCGGGCGGCCCGGGCCTGTTCTCCGCCGGTCTCGACGTGCCTGAACTTCTTGGCCTGGATCGCGACGGCATGAAACGCTTCTGGTCCTCGCTGTTCGGCCTGCTCGAAGCACTGGCGCGCTCGCCGATCCCGGTCGCAACCGCGATCACCGGCCACAGCCCGGCCGGCGGCACGGTGATCGCACTGTTTTCGGACTACCGCATCCAGGCACGCGGCGATTTCAAGCTGGGGCTCAACGAAGTCCAGGTCGGGCTGGTAGTGCCGCCGGTCATTCACCAGGCGCTGGTGCGCCTGATCGGCCCCTACCCGGCCGAACGCCACCTGGTCGCCGGCCAGATGATTTCAGCCGAACAGGCGCTGGCCGATGGCCTGGTCGACGAACTGCAGGAACCCGATCATGTCATCGGCCGTGCAATCGACTGGTGCCGCGCCCAGCTCGCGCTGCCGCAACACGCCATGCTGGCCACCCGCCAGCTCTGCCGCGCCGACCTGGGCGCGCTGTTCGACGACCCAAAGGCGCTGGACACCAACACCTTCGCCGATTTCTGGTTCCGCGAAGATACGCAGATTACGCTCAAGGCGATGGTGGAAAAGCTCAGGCAGAAGAGAAAATGACGGTTTCCGCAAATACGGTAGTCGGTAGTCAGTAGTCGGAAAAATCCGGCGGCGACTTCCGACTACCGAAGTCCTATTTCCACTTCAACTCGTACAAGTCCAATCGCCGATCAGCGAGGTTCCTGACCGAACCGTGCGAGCGCAGTTCGCGCAGGTTGTCCAGGTCGAGGTCGGCGATCAGCATGGTTTCGGAGTTGGCGGTGGCCTCGGCTGCGATCGCGTCATGCGGGAAGGCGAAATCCGAGGGCGTGAAGACCGCGGCCTGCGAGTACTGGATGTCCATGTTTTCGACCTTGGGCAGGTTGCCGACCGAGCCGGAAATGACCACGTAGCATTCGTTTTCGATGGCGCGCGCCTGGGCGCACAGACGCACCCGCAGGTAGGCGTTCTTGGTGTCGGTCCAGTAGGGCACAAACAGGATGTTGATGCCCTGCTCGGCCAGCAGCCGCGGCAGTTCCGGAAACTCCACGTCGTAGCAGATCAGGATGCCGATCTTGCCGAAATCGGTATCGAAGACCTTGACCTTGTCGCCGCCGCGCAGGCCCCAGTAACTGACCTCGTCGCGGGTGACATGGACCTTGTACTGGCGGTCCCAGGTGCCGTCGCGGCGCAGCAGGTAGCAGACGTTCTGCAGCTTTTCGCCGTCGTATTCGGGCATCGAGCCGGCCACGATGTTGATGTTGTAGGACACTGCCAGGCGCGACATTTCCTCGCGTATCGCCTCGGTATAACCGGCCAGCTGGCGCACGGCCTCGGCCGGACCCTGGTCGTTCCAGGGCGCCATCATCGGCCCGTTGAAGAATTCGGGAAACAGCACGACGTCAGCCTGGTAGCCCGAAACGGCGTCGACGAAATACTCGATCTGGCCGAACAAATCCTCGAGACTACGGGTCGGGCGCATCTGCCACTGCACCGCCCCGACTCGAACATCAGAAGGCCGCCCGCCGATCAAGCCCGAGCGCGGTTCCTCGAAATAGATGTTGACCCATTCGAGCAAAGTGGCATAACCGGCCGACTTGCGGTCGTCGGGCAGGTAGCCCTTGACGATCTTGCGGACCTGGAAATCGTTCGATAACTGGAAGGTCAGGATCGGGTCGACCAGTTCGCGTGCGCGGACCTTGGCCACGTACTGTTGCGGTGTAAGCTCATCGCGATAATCGGTATAACCGGGAATGCGCCCGCCGACCACGATGCCGCGCAGGTTCAGCTGCTCGCACAATTCCTTGCGCGCATCGTAGAGACGCCGGCCCAGGCGCAAATCGCGATACGCCGGATGCACGAAGACATCGACGCCGTAGAGCACATCACCCTTGGGATCGTGGGTGGTCAGATAGCCGTCGCCGACGATATCCCAGTAGCGATGGTCATGGCCCCAGCGGCTGTATTTGACCACCAGGCTGATCGCTGCGGCCACGACCTTGCCGTTGTCCTCGATGCACAGCTGGCCTTCCGGAAAGCGCCGAATCTGGGACTTGAACTGTTCCTCGGTCCAGGCGCCTTCCAGGTCGCCGGCATAGACCATGTTCATGATCTCGGCGATATCGGCATAGTCCTCGACCCGCGTCTGGCGCAGGATCAGGCGGTGGGAATCAGACTCGGATAACATTCATTGACTCGGGAGTTTGGATTGGCATGGATTGTACGCAAATGGCGACCTGAAAACTAAAAATGACCGCCCCGCCGGCCCGGATCGTCCAGGAGCCCGGCTTCACTCGGCTCGATAGACCGGCTTGCCGTCGAGCACCGTCATGATCACTTTGGTCGCTGGAATCATGGCGGGCTCGATTTCGAACAGATCCTGGTCGAGCACGACAAAATCGGCGTGCTTGCCGACCTCGAGGCTGCCGACGCGGCTTTCGGCGAAACCGGCCCAGGCGGCCTGGCTGGTGAATCCGTCGACGGCAATCTCGACGGTCACGCGCTGATCGGGCAACCAGCCGCCGGGCGGTTCGCCTTCGGTGTCCTGGCGGGTGACGGCGGCATGAATGCCGAGCAGGGGGTCGACCTTTTCGACCGGGAAATCGGAGCCGAAGGCCAGTTTTGCACCGGCCTGGCGCAGCCGCTGCCAGGCGTAGGCGCCGAACAGGCGCTCGGCACCGATGCGGTCCTCGGCCCAGCGCATGTCGGAGGTGGCGTGGGTGGGCTGCATGCTGGCGATGATGCCGGCCTCGGCCAGGCGCTGGATGTCGTCGCGGTGGATGATCTGGACGTGCTCGACGCGATGCCGTCCGGGGTTGCCGGGGAATTTCTGCTGGCCCTTGATGATCGCGTTGATGGCCTGGCGGTTGGCGCGGTCGCCGATGGCGTGGATGGCCACCTGCAGGCCACAGCCCATGGCCCGGTCGACCTGGTCCTGCAGCGACTGGTCGGTTTCGAACAACAGTCCGAGGTTGCCGGCATCATCGGAATATTCTTCCAGCAGCGCCGCCCCGCGCGAACCCAGCGCACCGTCGGCGTACAGCTTGACCGCGCGCATCTGGACTCTTTCGGTGCCGACCGTGCCCATTCGGCACAGCGCCGCCAGCGCTTCGCTGTCGCCGTCGGCCATCGCATGAATGCGGATCGGCAGCTTTCCGGCCGCGTCGCGGTGCAGGTAGCGTCTGAGCGAATTCAGCGATGTGCCGGCCTCATGCACGCCGGTCAGACCCAGGCTGACCATTTGCTGCAGGGCCCGGTCCAGCGCCAGCGCCTGCTCGGCTTCCGACGGCGGCGGAATGATGTCGCGAAAGACCTCTTCGGCACGGTCGATGAAGATACCGGTGGCGGTGCCGTTGTCGTTGCGGTGGATCTGGCCTCCGGCCGGCTGCCAGTCGCCGGAAAGATCGCGCTCGACGCGCGCCATCGCGGCCGTGTTGGCCCATGCCGCGTGGCCGTCGATGCGTTCGAGCAATACCGGCCGTTCGGGAAAGGCCGCGTCGAGATCGCGAGCGGTGGGAAACTGGCTGCCCGGCCAGCGCGTCTGGTCCCAGCCACGGCCACGTAGCCAGGCGCCTTCAGGCAGGTCGGCGGCATGCGCCTTGAGCCGCCGCACGACTTCGCCGATGCTGTCGGCACCGGCCAGGTCGGCATTCAACATCGAAAAGCCCAGGTTCATGATGTGGCCGTGGGCATCGATCAGGCCCGGAATCACCAGCTTGCCACCAAGATCGGTGGCCTCGACTTCCGGCCAGGCCTGCCGCAGCTCCTGACTGTCTCCCAGCGCGACGATCCGGCCGCGGCTGTCCCAGGCCATGGCCTCGACGCTGGCGCCAGCCCCGTCGGCCATGGTGTGGATCTTGCCATTGACGATCATGCCGGCCGGCGTGGCGGCCTGGCAGGCCAGCGATGCGAACAAGGCTGCAAAAAGAGCAATAACTGGTTTCATGAATGAACTTCCTGTGGCTGGAGGTATGTTGCTTGCCTGAAAGACAGCGACACATTCGGTTGCGCTTATCCATTGTCATCGATTCGTCAAGCCGCTGTCATACCGCTGCAAGCGCACTGCGCGAGCCTTGATCAACGGTCACCGGAGTTTCACGAGATGCAAAACGCCGACAGGATTCGACTCAAGCGTAATGTTCGCACAATCTGGATTTCCGATGTCCACCTGGGCTATCCGGGCTGCAGCGCCGAATACCTGCTTGAATTCATCCGCGACATGCGCTGCGACACGCTGTACCTGGTCGGCGACATCATCGACTTCTGGTCGCTGAAAAAGAAACGCCACTGGCCCCAGGCGCACAACAACGTACTGCGCTCGATCCTCGGCAAGGCCAAACACGACACCCGCGTGATCTACGTGCCCGGAAATCACGACGAGGCCATGCGTGCCTACGACGGCATGACGCTGGGCAACGTCGAGATCCACGACCGCATCGTGCACGAAACCGCCGACGGCCGCAGGCTTTTGGTGATGCACGGCGATCAATTCGACTCGGCCGTGGTCAACTCGAAATTCATCGGCCTGATCGGATCGGCCGGCTACGACTTCCTGCTGCGGATCAACCGCTACGTTAACTGGTGCCGGGCCCGGTTCGGGAGTGACTACTGGTCTTTGGCATCAGCGGTCAAACACAAGGTCAAAAAGGCCGTCAAGTACATTTCGAACTTCGAAAGCGCGGTGGCCCACGAGGCCCATCGCCAGCAGGTCGACGGACTGGTCTGCGGTCACATCCATCGTGCCGAGCTGACCCGGCTCAACGGCATCACCTACATGAACTGCGGCGACTGGGTCGAGAGCTGTACCGCGCTGATCGAATACCACGACGGCACGCTGGAGCTGCTGAAACTGGCCGACAAGCCGTGCGTGCTCAAGCGCATGGAGCCGCTGAGACCGAAGATCGCGGCATGAAGATCCTGCTGGTCAGCGATGCCTGGGAGCCGCAGGTCAACGGCGTCGTGCGCTCCCTGGTCAAGACCCGCCAACAGCTCGAACAGGATGGACACCAGGTAACCGTGCTATGCCCCGAAGGCAGGTTGACGCTGGGCTGCCCGAGCTATCCAGAAATCCGGCTGACGCTGCGCCCGCTTCGAGCGGTTCGGCGCTGTTTCCAGGACTCGAGTTTCGATGCCATCCATATTGCGACCGAAGGCCCGCTGGGCATCGCCGCGCGCTCGTGGTGCCTGCGCCATGGGCTGAACTTCACCAGTTCGTACCACACCCGCTTTCCGGAATACCTGCGCATGCGCGCGCCGATCCCGTTGCGCGCCGGCTACGCAATGATGCGCTGGTTCCATTCGGCCGCCCAACGCACGCTGGTGCGCACCGAGACACAGCGCTGGCTGCTGCAGGCGCAAGGCTTCAGAAATCTCGAGGTCTGGCCCGGCGCCGTCGACACCGAGTTGTTTCGCCCCAGCCCCAGCGATGAACTCAACCTGCCGCGGCCCATTTCGCTCTACATGGGCCGGGTCGCACCGGAGAAGAACCTGGAGGCATTTCTGGACCTGGACCTGCCGGGCAGCAAGGTCGTGATCGGCGGCGGGCCTTCGCTGGACCGCTACCGGCGGCGATACGGAAAAGTACGGTTTTTGGGCTACCGGCACGGCCCGGCGCTGTCGCGCATGCTGGCCTCGGCCGATGTCTTTGTTTTTCCCAGCCTGACCGACACGCTGGGGCTGGTGATCCTGGAGGCCATGGCCTGCGGCGTGCCGGTGGCAGCATTTCCGGTGCCGGGGCCAATCGACCTGATCGTCGACGGCGGCAACGGCGCCATGGACGAAAATTTGTACGAAGCGGTCTTTCGCGCGCTCGCGGTGGCACCGGAGCATTGCGTCGAATTCGCCGCCGGGTTTTCGTGGCAGCGCAGTACCGAGACCTTCGTGTCGATGCTGCTCCCGGCGCTTCCAGATCAGCGCGGGCGCCGGGCCCAGCCTGCGTATAATCCGGAACCATGCCAATCCCTGCCCCAGGCCCCGAAACCCGCGTCTACCAGCCCGGCGAACTGAACCACGAGGTTCGCGTCCACCTCGAGGCCGGTTTTCCTCGTCTTTGGCTGGCCGGCGAAATTTCGAACCTGTCGCAACCCGCTTCCGGGCACTGGTACTTCACGCTCAAGGACAGTCGCGCCCAGATTCGCTGCGCACTGTTTCGCGGACAGCGCGCCAACGTCGGCGGCAAGCCGGTCAATGGCGACCAGGTTCTGGTACGCGGCCGGCTGAGCCTGTATGAACCGCGCGGCGATTACCAGCTGATCGCCGATGCCCTGCTGCCAGCCGGCAGCGGCGCGCTGCAACAGGCTTTCGAGGCCTTGAAGAATAAACTCGAGGCCGAAGGGCTTTTCGAACCGACGTGCAAACAGGATCTGCCCCGCTACCCCGACCAGATCGCCGTCGTCACCTCGCCAAGTGGCGCGGCCATTCGCGACATCCTGATCACGCTCGGGCAGCGCTGGCCGGCGGCGACGGTGCGGATTCATGCCGCCCAGGTCCAGGGCGAACAGGCCGTGCCCAGCCTGATCCGGGCCCTGGACGCGGTCGAGCGCGAGGGTCGTGCCGATGTCATCGTGCTGGCGCGCGGCGGCGGCTCGCTGGAGGACCTCTGGGCCTTCAACGACGAACGCCTGGCGCGCAGAATTCATGCCTCGAAGATCCCGATCGTGAGCGGCGTTGGGCACGAGACCGACATTACCATCGCCGATTTCGTGGCCGATGTCCGCGCCGCCACGCCAACGGCTGCAGCCCAGGCCGTCACACCGGATGGCCCGGCGCTGAAACGACAGGTCGAGGCCTTGCGCGAACGCCTGCTGCGCGCCCAGAGCCGGCAGCTGCAACAGGCCTGGCAACGCCTGGATTCTGCAGGGCGGCGCCTGGCCGGACAGCATCCGGCGCGCCGGCTGGCCGAATCGGCAGGCCGCATCGATGCGCTGTCGGCCCGCTTGCTGCGCACCGGCCAGCTGGTCTTGTCCAACGCCCGAACGCACTTCCAGGGCCTGGATCGGCGTCTGCAGACACGCAATCCGCAGCGTATGCTGGCGCGGCTGGAACCGGTCCAGCAAAGCTTGAAAAAGCGACTCGAACGCGCCATCGCGACCGATCTGAACCGCCACGCCAACAAGCTGGGCGAAACCGCTCGTGCGCTCCAGGCCGTGAGTCCGCTGGCCGTGCTGGCCCGTGGCTATGCCATTATCGAAGATCAACAGGGCCACGTGCTGTCGCGCCGGGACGACTTTTATCCGGGCCAGCTCATCACCAGTCGCGTGCGCAGCCTGCGCATCGACTCGAAGGTCCTGAAGATCGGCACGGCCGAAGCAGAACCGGGCGACGACCGCTCCGGGGCATGAACCGGCTGATCGGTACGGCGCGCTTCGAACAGACCATCCGCAAAAGCCGGTTTATCGGCGTGTGCGGACCGGCCGCATCCGAGCCCGAAGCGCTGGGCTTCATCCAGACCCACGGCGAACCCGGTTGTCGGCACGTCTGCTGGGCCTTTCGCTGCGGCCCGCTGGTGCGCTTCGACGACGCCGGCGAACCCGGCGGCACGGCCGGCCGGCCGATGCTTGCCGGCCTGGTCCACTTTGAACTGGATGATTCGGTGGTCGTGGTCAGCCGCTTTTTTGGCGGCATCAAACTGGGGACCGGCGGGCTGGCCCGGGCCTATGGCGGCACGGCTCTGGAAACGCTCGGCCTGGCACCGCTGGAAAAAATAATCCAGACCGTAACGCTTCGATGCGAGGTGCCGTTTACCGGCATCGATGCGCTGCACCGGCTGCTCGACCATTACGGCGCCGACAAGCTCGACGAGCGCTGGACCACGACCCGGCTGTGCATGGTCTGCTCGCTGCCGGCCGAGCAGCAGGCCGGCTTTACCGAAAGCCTGCTCGACCTGACGCGCGGCGAAGGCCGCTGTTGTCGAATCTAGCAGCCTGTCGGACTTAACCCCAACGTTGCATAAAATTTCGGTCCAAAACCGCTACGCTGCCCGGTATAGCAGCATTTCCGGGGGCTGTGCTCGCGTTGCCAATCCTCACGTAGCGTCAAGCTACGCTCCGGTTGTCAACACTGCGCGCAGAGCCCGGAATCACGACTCTACGAGCTCTTGAATCCGAAATTTTATGCAAATTGGGGTTAACGCCAATCTGTTGTTGATGTACTGCCGCGGAAAAGCCGGATTGGGCCAGATTCTTCACTCTTTTTTGTTACCTGACTAGCGTCGTGTCTCAGCAAGTCTCCAGTTTGCGCCTTCGACACCGGATCCGGCGGGCATCGCTCGCTCCAGTTCGACGCGTGGCGAGGCCTTAAGCGATCGATGCCCACCGGATCCTGCCTCTGGAGCTCACCCAAATTCGTGGACGAGCATGAACGATCGCGATCACTGAGACACGACGCTAATCAGGTTTTGTTAAATAAACTCACTATTCGCCTCTTGGATTCAGACCCGGATCAACCCGGGCAGCTGTGCTATTCCGTCGATTCCCCAGGCGCTTCGAGCAGCGCGTCCATGCGTCGCGTCAGGTCCTCGAAACGACGCTCGGAAATCCGGAACTCCCAGGGCGAAAGCCGGGCATCGACGGCCACGGCACTGACCAGCCGCTCGGTCGCGGCATCGTCGTCCATGTCGTCGCCAGCCGATGCTTCATCGAGGCCGACTTCGGCTTCGGCCATCGCGGATGGATCGTCCGACCCGGCTGGATCGGATGCTTCACTCGGCAGTGGGTCCGCCTCGACATCGGTGGCAGAATTTTCGGCCGAGACCGTGAAATGAATCCAGTGGGCCGATTCATCGTCCTGCCAGACGTCGGCGACGAAATTGAGCCCGTCGATAGTCACGAACAAGACCCGAACGGCGTCATCGGGCAGCGGCGGCTGGTGGCGCCTGACGTCCTCGAGGTTCAGCCCGCGCAGGCCATTGGCAATGGCCTTGCGCAAGCGCGCCGGTCCGGCCCGGGCGTCTTCGGGAACCTCGAGCAGCACGAATTCCGGATCCTCGTCGCCGGCACGCCTGAGCCGCACGGTTTCGCCATCCGGGTGCCGGATGACGACTTCGGCGAGGTCTTCGAAGCCAATATCCATGATGCTGCGCTCGAGCCAGGCCACCGGGTCGATCGGCACCTCGATCAGCCGATCGAGCAGCCAGCTGCGCTGCTCGTCGGCGCGCCGCGCATAGCTGCCGCTGCCGGTCGGGCCGGCCTGACCGATGATCACCGAACTGACCGGCGAGCCCGGGAAATCGAGCCGCCGGCCCGAAGCATCCGGTGCGGTCATATCCTGCACGCCCAGGCGCGAATACCACTGTGGGTTCGCCGTTTTGGCCTCGTCGATTCTGGCCTCTCGCAGCACGCGCAACAACTCTGCCACTTGCGCAAAATCCGCCTCGTAGTCGTCCTTTTCGCCGACCCGCCAGCGGGCCTGGTCGCGCCGCAATGTAACGCTGCGCTGTCCTCCCGGCGCGATCACATCGATCGCATCGATGTCATTGACCTGGTCCTGGAGGCCGGGCAGCAAGCCGGCATCCGGATTGTCGGGCGCGCCCTGACCGGACGGATCGAGGACCAGAACCAGCACCACTGCGGCCAGCGTCAGCAGCGCGAGGATGATCAGCTGTTTGCGCTTCATAGCCGGACTCCTTTGTGCTGGGCCTTGCGCCGTCGCCAGGCCACCACCAGCGCGAGCAGGATCACCAGCAGCGGCATCATCACGATGTTGATGATTTTCACGCGCGAGCCCAGCGCTTCGATCTCCCTGTCGAGCTCGCGCCGGACCTGGCGCAACTGACGCCGGATTTCCAGCCGCTGTTCCATGAATCGGTCGATTGCGGCCTCCTGCTCGGGGGTCAAAATGCTCAGATCGGAATCGCCGCGCGACTGCTGCAGTTCGGTCAGGCGATTCTCGGCCTGCTGGAGTTCCAGCTCCAGGCGCTGCTCGGTGGCACGCAGGCGGGCCTCGGCTTCACGGCGCAGGTCGTCAACCAGCGTAAACGGCCGACTCGAGGTCTGCCGGCTGCGGATGCTGATCAAATCGACGTTGCCCAGAAGGTTTTCCAGCGCATTGATCGCCAGCGCGCCGTTGTCGGCGAACGGATTGAGCAAGTCGGTTCCCAAAAAGCTCTGGCGCTGCACCCAGAGGTTGTCGGCCAGCAGATCAGTGTCGGCGATGATGATCGCGTTGATCGGCCCCTGGGCCAGGCCCGGCGGCTCGTCGCGCCCGGCAAACGCGGTCGTCGCGGTGCCGGTCAGGCGGGCCGCCAGCGTATAGCGGCGGTCGTCGATGCCCAGTTCGTCGGCCAGCGCCGCCGGATCGGTCATCATGCGCAAGCGCTCGGTTTCGAGCAGGCCCGATCGTTCGCTGGACGTAATCAGCGGCTCGAACTCAGGCCCGACGACACCAGGCTCCGGCTCACCGACCGGCTCCAGGTAACCGACGCTGGCGACGTTAACGAGGCTCAGTTGGCCGGTAACGATGTCACGATCGCTCAGATCGTCTTCGGTCAGCCCGAGAATCGCCGGGTGACGCACCGGGGGCTCGCCCTGGCGCAGGTTGACCTGCAGCGCACGCGCCAGGTCGGCGACGAAATACTCGTCATCCATAGCGATGCCCCAGGCCTTGAACAGCGGGCCCAGCGACGATGAGCGCTCGGCCATGAATCGACTGGCCGGATCCGACGGGTCATCGCCCGGATCGGCTTCCGAATACGGGTCGACGAACGCCAGCAGGCGGCCGCCGCCAAGCACGAACTGGTCGATCGCGTAGAGCAGTTCGTCGTCGAAGTCGCGCGGATGCACCAGCACCAGCGCGTCCAGGTCGTCGGGCAGCTCACTTGCGCCGGATTCGATGGGAGTAATGTCGAACAGTTCATTCCACTGATCGAAAATCGCCCAGCTTGGCCTGCGCTGTCCGGTTTGCATATCGATACCGCCGCTCAATGGCAAGCCGCTGATCAGCCCGACGCGCGGCAGCTCGACCTGGGACAGCGCATCGATGATCCGCGCCAGGTCGTATTCAAGGAAGGCTTCGCGCTGTGGCGACAAAAAGGGCAATACTTCCAGGCCGTCGATCGTGTTGGTTCCGACCACGCCAAGGTAGAGCACGTCGCCGGCCTGGCTCAGGGGCACGGCCTCGAGTCCGTATCGGGCGGCGTCGTCCTCGGCTTCGGTGAACGGTTCCGGATCGATCCGTTGCAGTTCGACCATGCCGTCCGAACGGTTCGCGATTTCCTGCATCAACTCCCAGACCCGGGTCGCGTAGCGGCGAATCTGCGGCAGGTCCTCGCTGGCCGAATCACTGAAATAAAGACGCAGCGTAACCGGCTCTTTCAGCGACTTGACGATATTGACCGTGCCTTCGGACAAGGTGTAGAGCTGGTTCTCGGTCAAATCGGCACGCCAGGAGCGAAACAGCGTGGCGCTGAGCATGGTCAGCACGATGAACAGGACCGCCAGCAGCACCAGAGCGCTCGACGAATAGATTTTTCTCATGGCTATTGCGCCTTCTTGATTTCAATGACGATGCGGTTGGCCATCAGCCAGAAACCGATGACCAGCGCGAAATAAACCACGTCGCGCAAATCGACCACGCCTCTGGAAATCGAGTTGAAATGGCTCAGGAAACTCAGGTTGGCAATCGCGTCGACCACCATTTGCGGCAGCCAGCCACGGAACACGTCGAGCACCATCGGCAAACCGGATAATAAAAAGCCGAAGCTGACCACCACGGCGATGATGAAGGCCACGACCTGGTTGCGCGTCACCGCCGACAGGCAGGCGCTGATGGCCAGGAAGCCGCCGGCCATCAGCCAGCTGCCCAGGTAGGCGGCCAGGATCACGCCGTTGTCCGGGCGGCCCAGTACGTTGACCGTGATCCAGATCGGGAAAGTCAGGGCCAGCGCCAGGCCGACGAACAGCCAGGCGGCCAGAAACTTGCCCAGTACCGCCTCGCCGGCGGTGACCGGCAGCGTCAACAACAGTTCAATCGTGCCCGACTTGCGCTCTTCGGCCCACAATCGCATCCCCATGGCCGGCACCAGAAACAGGTACAGCCACGGATGGAACTGGAAAAAGGGTTGCAGATCGGCAATTTCGCGCTCGAAGAAATTGCCGAGATAAAACGTGAACGAACCGGCCATCAACAGGAAGATGACGATGAACACGAACGCCACCGGGGTTGCGAAATAGCTTGCCAGTTCGCGCTTGAGTACGACCAGGAGATTGCTGCTCATGCCGTTTCCTCCCGACCGTGTTCACGGATATCTTCGCGGGTGACGCGACGAAACACGTCGTCGAGCCGACCGGCTTCCAGCTGCAGCCTCGAAACCCGCCAGCCCTGTTCTCGGGCCAGCAGCGATACGGCCTGGAACAGATCACCCTGGCCCGACGGAAAAGCCGTGACCAGGCCGCGCCGGACTTCCACTTCTCCGGCTTCGGCCAGTTCGCTGAGCGCCGAGGCCGCGGCCTGCAAATCGTCGCAGGCCAGGCTGACCGCGCGCGAATAGCGCGATCGGGCCAGCAGCGAGGCCGGCGTGTCGTCGGCCAGCAGCCGGCCGCGGGCGATGATCATGGCGCGCGAACACAGGGCGTCCACTTCTTCCAGGATGTGGGTCGAGATGATGATGATCTTGTCCTCCGACATTTCCCGGATCAGGCTTCGCACCTGCTGCTTCTGATTCGGATCCAGCCCGTCGGTGGGCTCGTCGAGTATCAATACCGGGGGGTCGCTGATGATGGCCTGGGCAAGCCCGACCCTGCGCTTGAAGCCTTTGGACAGGGTTTCAATGGTTTGCAGGCGAACCTCCTCCAGGCGCAGACGCTCGACTACCCGACCGACCCGACGCGCGGCCTCGTCGCCGCGAAAGCCGCGCACAGCAGCGACAAAATCCAGAAAGCGCTGGACCGAAAGCTCGCCGTACAGCGGCGCGCCCTCGGGCAGATAGCCGATCAGCCGGCGCGCGGCCAGCGAGTCTTCGACGATGTCATGCCCATGAATGCCTGCGGTCCCCGAGGTCGGCGGCAAAAACCCGGTGAGCATTTTCATGGTGGTCGATTTACCGGCCCCATTGGGACCGAGAAAGCCCAGCACGGTGCCGGGTCCGACCGAGAAACTGAGCCGGTCGACCGCGGTAAAATCCCCGTAGCGACGGGTCAGCTTGTGTACTTCAATCATGCGTTCACTCCGCACTGGCGTCCTGGATGGGACGATTTGGGATGGGAAAATTCTTTTTCAAGAGCTTTTGCAGCGGCTCGTGATGATATAGCCTATCCTGTCATATCGTAATACCGAAAGTCGATTTTACCGAATTCATGCAAGTCAACATGCTGGACCATTTACCGTCGCGCCTGCTTGAGCACCCGGCTCCGGCGCTGGCGCGCCACCTCGATGGGCCGACGCTGATCCATCTGCCCGGACGCAAACCCGACCCGCTGTTCGTCTCGGTGCTGCAACACGGCAACGAGGTGTCCGGCTGGGATGCCATTCGACGGCTTTTGAGTGGCCGTTACCAGCGCGATCCGCTGCCGCGCAGCCTGGTGCTGTTCATCGGCAACGTTCGTGCGGCCGAGCAGCACAAGCGCCACCTGCCCGATCAACCCGACATGAACCGCTGCTGGCCGGGCTCGGTCATCGATGCCAACGGCTGGCAGCCCATGCTGGCCGACCTGACCCGGCATGTACGTGCACTCAAACCCTTTGCCAGCATCGACATTCACAACAATACCGGCGAAAACCCCCATTACGCCGCGGTCAACCGAATCGAGGCCCAGCGGCTCAACCTGGCCAGCCGTTTTTCCCGCACCGTCGTTTTCTTCACCGAGCCGACCGGCGTGCAATCCGATGCCTTCGGACAATTCTGTCCGGCCGTGACGCTCGAATGCGGGCGGCCAAACCGGCTCGGCGGCACCGACCACGCCATGGCCTTTGTCGAAAACATCCTCAACATGGACTCGCTGTCGACCGAGCTGCCGCATCCGGAAGACCTGGACCTGTTCCAGGTCACCACCGTGGTGCGGGTTCCCGAGCGCCATTCGTTCACCTTCAATGGCGACCCGGCGGATCTGAGATTCGAGCCGCGGCTCGACCAGATGAACTTCAACGAGCTCCCGCCCGGTACCCGGCTGGCGCGAACACGCGGCAATGGCCACTCGCTGCACGCCGTCGATATCGAAGGGGTCGAGAACACCGCGTCCTGGTTCCAGGTGGTCGACGGCGAACTGGTCACGCGCAGGCCGGCCATGCCGGCGATGCTGACCACCGATCACGACGCGATTCGCCAGGATTGCCTGTGCTACCTGATGGAGCGGATCCGGGTCGAGCATCCATCCCCTGCAGCCGGACACGGGCCCGGGCTGCCCGAAAGCGCACCCTGAACCCTCCAGGCCGGCGCCAAACAGCCGCAAAAACCGGCACCACGGCGCAGCAGCGGCGCTTGCCGACGATCATGACTGGATTCGAAACGCTACAATAGCGGTCTCCACATCAACATCAATCGCCAATGAACCTGTATTCCGCAATCGTTGCAATTGTCGCAATCTGGGCCGTGGCCGCCATCACCCGCCACTGGCTGGCCGCCCAGCGCGAATCAAGCGCCGCCGGGCGCGGCGCGCAGTCGCAGGAAATGGAGCAGTTGGAAAACAGGATTCGGACACTCGAGCGCCTGGTTGTCGACGACCGCGAATCGCTCAAGCGCAAGTTCGAAGACCTGTAGCCGTGAGCGAGACCCAGGACCGCGAACTGCCGAAGGTCCAGCGCCTGATGCGCCTGTTCCTGACCGGCCTTGCCACGATCATCCCGATCGCGCTGACGCTACTGATCGTTCTTTGGCTGGCCGGGCTTGCCGAGGACGGTGTCGGCTACCTGATCAAACTGGTCATTCCGGATGCATGGTATCTGCGCGGCATGGGCCTGGTCGGCGGCATCGCGCTGGTCATTCTGATCGGCCTGCTCAACCAGGTCTGGCTGTTTCGCAAGCTGATCGATCTGGGCGAATCGATTCTCGATCGCGTGCCGCTGGTCAAGCCGGTGTTCCGGGCGACCAAGGATTTCGTCGACTACTTCAGCAGCGAATCCGGCCAGCGATCGCGCCAGGCAGTGATGGTGCGCCACCCGGATCTCAAGCTCGGCATCATGGGTTATGTTACGCGCGAGGATTTCTCGGATCTGCCGTTCGGCCGCGACGGCGAGGTTGCCGTCTACCTGCCGCTGAGCTACCAGGTCGCCGGGTATACGATTTTTGTTCCGCGCGACTGGCTCGAACCCATCGACATGCCGTTCGAAGACTCGCTGCGGCTGATTTTGACCGCCGCAATGACGCGCCGCAGCCGTAGCCAGCCACGGCCTCCTGAAAAAACCGAATAAGCCAACAGAGGATTCAATGCCTGAATCAATTGCCGACCGCATCCGATCCGAAATCCGCCAGATCGAAGACCCCAACACCGGCGCGCCACTCGGCGATGCCGTCGCCGCCGTGGCGGTTTCGGGAAACAAGGCCGCGATCGAAATCGTGCTTGGCTACCCGGCCCTCGGCTGGGCCGCTCAGCTCGAGCGCAGCATCCGGGCCCGCCTGCACGGCCAGGACGCAATCGAGGCGGTGACGGTCGAAATTCGCAGCCGCATCAATGCCCACGCGGTACAGGATGGACTCAAGCCCATCGAAGGGGTCAAAAACATCATTGCCATCGCATCGGGCAAGGGCGGGGTCGGGAAATCGACGGTCGCGGCCAACCTGGCCCTGGCCATTCAGGCCGAGGGCGCCTCGGTGGGTGTACTCGATGCCGACATCTACGGCCCCAGCCAGCCGCGCATGCTCGGCCTTTCGGGGCGCCCGGAGACCACCGACAACAAGCGCATCCTGCCGATGAATGCGCACGGCCTCCAGGCCATGAGCATCGGCGTGCTGGTCGATGTCGACCAGGCCATGATCTGGCGCGGACCGATGGCCACCCAGGCGCTCAGCCAGATGCTGTCCGAAACCCTGTGGCAGGACCTGGATTACCTGATCATCGATTTGCCGCCCGGCACCGGCGACGTACAGCTCACGCTGGCCCAGCGCATTCCGGTCGCCGGCAGCATCATCGTGACCACCCCGCAGGATGTCGCGCTCGACGACGTGCGGCGGGCCGTGGCGATGTTTCGCAAGGTCAAGCTGCCGGTCCTGGGCATCGTCGAAAACATGAGCACCCACATCTGCTCGAACTGCGGCCACGAAGAAGCGGTTTTCGGTCACGGCGGCGGCGCGCGCATGGCGGCCGAAACCGGCCTGCCGCTGCTGGCGCAACTGCCGCTGGAATCGGAACTGGGACGCTCGACCGACCAGGGCCGGCCAATCGTGGCGGTCGACCCGGAACACCCGGTCGCACTGCGCTTTCGGGAAATGGCGCGGCGCGCCACCGGCCGGCTGGCGCGCCAGTCGGTCAACACCGAAATCCGCATGCCGAAGATCACCATTACCGAATAAGCTGCAGCCAGATCGTTGGCCGGCCTCGATCCGGCATGCCGGTTCACTGGACCGACGATATCTGGACCGGGCCCATCGCCGAAGCCGCTGTTCCGCGACAGCTGCTCCGGGCCTGCGGCGAACCGGTTTTTGTCAAAACAACAAGGATAGTGCTGCGTGACTATAAAATCCGACCGCTGGATCCGGCGCATGGCCCTGGAAAAGGGCCTCATCGAGCCGTTCGAACCGGGCCAGGTTCGCCATCGCCATGACCAGAAAATCGTTTCCTACGGCACATCCAGTTATGGTTACGATGTCCGATGCGCCGATGAATTCAAGATTTTCACCAATATCAATTCGGCCATCGTCGACCCCAAGCATTTCGACGAAAACAGCTTCGTCGACTTCAAGGGCGATGCCTGCATCATTCCACCAAACTCGTTTGCGCTGGCGCGGACGATCGAATATTTTCGAATCCCGCGCAACTGCCTGACCATCTGCCTCGGCAAGTCGACCTATGCGCGTTGCGGCATCATCGTCAATGTGACGCCGCTGGAACCGGAGTGGGAAGGTCACGTAACGCTGGAGTTTTCCAACACCACGCCGCTGCCGGCCCGCATTTATGCCAATGAAGGGGTGGCCCAGTTCCTGTTTCTGGAATCGGACGAGGAATGCGAAACAAGCTACGCCGACCGCGCCGGCAAGTACCAGGGCCAGCGAGGAGTCACGTTGCCCAAGGCTTGACTCAGTTTCCCGGTTTCCGCGCAAGCCTGGTCGTCAAGCAGTGGTCGACGAGGCGGAAAATCGCTGGAAAACATCGCGAGCGGGTGGCTGGCGGCGGCCGCCGCCGTCAGGCGCGCGCGCAGGCGCCTTGCAGTGATTTTCATCCCTGCAGCGGCGGCTGCTGGATCAGCCGCACCGAGGTTACGAAACGCTGACCGTTACGCACGGCCAGCAGTTCAACCTCCTCGCCCGGATCCTGCTCGGCGATCTGCAGCGTGAATTCGCGCGCGCTGCCGACCGGCTCGCCATCTGCCGACAGCAGAATATCGCCGTTGCGCAATCCCGCCGTCCAGGCCGGCCCGCCGCGGAAAATCCGCGCGATCTGCACCCCTGACAGCTGACTCTCGCCTTCCAGGACGACCAGTGGCGGATTGATCACGCTGGCGCCCAGCCAGCCGCGGCGCACGCCACCGTATTCGATGATCTGTGCAAAGACATCAGTCGCCAGGCGCGCCGAAATGGCGAAACTGATGCCCTGGGCGCCCATGTCCTGGTTCAGCGATGCGCTGTTGATGCCGATGACCTTGCCGTCGGGCTTGATCAGCGCGCCGCCGCTGTTGCCCGAGTTGATCGCTGCATCGGTTTGAATGAAATCCTCGAAAGCGGTCAGGTTGAGGTCGCCGCGGCCGGTCGCGCTGATGATGCCGGCCGTTACCGTGTGATTCAGGCCGAATGCATTGCCGATGGCCAGCACCACGTCGCCGGGCCTGTGGCTGGTCTCGGTATCGAAAACTGCCGCCGGCAGGCCCTGCAGCTCGACCTTCAGAACGGCCAGGTCCGTGCCCGGATCGGTGCCGATGACGCTGGCCTCGGCAACGCTGCCGTCGAACAGCGCAATGAAGATATTGTCGACCCCGTCGATGACATGGGCCGTGGTCAATATGAACCCGTCTTCGGAGACGATCACGCCCGAACCCAGGCCGCTTCTCGGACGCATCACCCGGCGATTGCCGTAAAGCCGTTCGTATAGCGGGTCGGCGCCCTCTCGAATCAACGGTTCGCTCACCATCGTCCGCGTATAAATACTGACCACCGACGGTGCCGTCAGGCTGACCGCATCGGCGTAGGACTGCACGGCCGCCGGATTGCCGTCGGTTTGGCCCATTGGCAGAAATTGCGGGCGAAACCACACCACCAGGAATGCCAGCGCGAGACCCAGCACGACGACCTGCAGAGAAAATTTGGCGATTCGTTTCATTGCCCAGACAAATCCTGGTTAATGCAGTATTTTAAAGGCTGGCGATCGGCCCGTTCCGGCTGATCGACGACAGAGCGATTGAAGATCGGGACATTCATTGTCGTGCCGGTCACATCCCTGGTTTGCGTTCCCAGGTGCAGTTTGCAGGCATTACGTTCATGCGGGCCAGATTCTTCCAGAATCATCGGATACCACGTTCAAGCCGGTAATGATATCGTGAAAGACTTTACGGTATCGGCGATTCGTCAAGAATTGCTGCGCCGAAATCTGCAATCGCGCGCGATGCTGCGGCAGACGCCGAACCATGCTCGCTTTTTCGAATGCCGCGCAGGATACCAATGACCAAACCGAAACGTATTAAAATTCGGTAAAATGCGGCCTTGATTTGCCCAATTGCACATTCGTCCGGCTCAGGGGTCGGTCAGTCTGCAACCCAATACGGCGCCCGGCAACAGCGGGGTCAGCCTGCTCGCTTCAGGAGTTTTGTTCATGACCGACAAAGAATCGCTTGCGTCTCTGGACCCATCACCCAACAAGGGCAGACGCATGCTGCTTTTGGCCGGCACCGGAATCATGGGTGCCGTCGGCGCCGGATTTGTCGCCTGGCCGTTCGTAAAATCATGGCAGCCCAGCGCGCGTGCGCGTGTCGTTGGCGCCCCGGTTGAAGCCTTTATCGGCGAACTCGAAGTCGGGCAGTTGATGCGCCTGGTCTGGCGCGGCCAGACGATCGGCATCATGCGCAGGAGCGAATCGACGCTCGAAAATCTGCCGACCATCAATGACGAATTGCGCGACCCGTATTCTGAAGTAGCCAGCCAGCAACCGGAATACGCCGCCAACATCCATCGTTCGATAAAACCGAAGATCGCGGTCCTCAATCTGCACTGCACCCACCTTGGATGCGTGCCGGAGTTCATTCCGGAAGTCGGGGCTCAACCATTCGAGGAAAACTGGGTCGGCGGGTTTTTCTGCCCATGCCACAAATCAAAGTTCGACCTGGCCGGTCGCGTCTATACCGGTGTCCCGGCCCCGACCAACCTTGTGGTACCGCCGTACTCTTTCATTGACGACGAGCATGTCATCATTGGTCAGCACCCCGAAGGAGCAGTCTGAACATGGCCAAACCCGCTAGCAGTCTTTCCCGAAACGTCGACGCACTGGGCAACTGGATCGACCAGCGCATCCCGGTTTCGTCGTTCTGGAAGGCCCACATCAGCGAATATTACGCGCCGAAGAACTTCAATTTCTTCTACTTTTTCGGCTCCCTGGCAATGCTGGTGCTGGTCAACCAGATCCTCACCGGCATTTTCCTGACCATGTTTTACAAGCCCGATGCGGCCTCGGCGTTCGCTTCGGTCGAGTACATCATGCGCGACGTCGAATGGGGCTGGCTGATCCGCTACCTGCATTCCACCGGCGCCTCGTTTTTCTTCATCGTCGTCTACCTGCACATGTTCCGCGGCCTGATGTACGGCTCGTACA
>JAVVET010000046.1:0-26802 GCA_032251235.1 Wenzhouxiangellaceae bacterium | reverse complement strand
AACCAGCTAACCAGCTAACCAGCTAACCAGCTAACCAGCTAACCAGCTAACCAGCTCTTCCGCCAGCGCCGGTAAGCGGGCGCCGCGCTCAGCCTGGCACGCTGCAGCAGATTCAGCCGGTTCCAAAGAACGACCTGCTCGACCGACCGGCATTCGAGCCACTCGGTATCACCCGACGACGAACTGATCGCCAATTGACAATCTTCGGCCGGCGGGCGCCAGATCAGGCCCTGGGGAGGCGACTCGAGGCGGCCCGATTCCAGTCGAATGGCTGTGACATAAGCGACCAACTGGCGACCGCGATCGAGCTCGATGCGCGCTGCGGTCAGCGGGATCGAGCGAACCGAGCCTGCATCATTGACGCCATGGTCGGCAAACGCAAGTTCAACCCGGCCATCCGGAAAGATTCGCTCGACGATCGGCTCCGACCACATCGGCGTGACCAGGCGGTGCATCGGGATCAGCAACATGACTGCTGCAACAGCCAGCCAATTAAGCGATACTATGCTGGAACGAAATATAACTTCGAGACTTGGGGGACTCGTCATTTTGTGCAATATAGCATGTGAAGCTTGCGATGACCTTGACAGAAACCCCTCTACGCATCCGTTCCGCGCGCGTCGCGGAATTGCCAAAAATTGCGGAACTGGTGCGCAACCGCCTGCCCGATCTCATGAAGTCCGCCAGCGCGAAATCGGCTGACGTCGCAGACAGTGCCAATATCAGAAAAAGCCTGGCCAGGTTGTTGCCGGACGAAGCGCTGTTGCTGGCGATCGACCAGCGCAAGCTGACAGGTGTGGCCGCACTCGACCTGGACCATGCACGCCTGATGGCGATGTACCTGGACCCGAAAAACGCGCGCGCCGACACCGCTCGGGACCTGATCGAGGCGATCGAAAATACCGCTCGCTCGTTCGGTATCCAACGGCTGGACTGTACCGTCAAGCCCCAGGCCTGGGCCTTTATGGAACGTATGGGATACCGTGCGACCGGCCTGCCCGACAGTCACCAGCCGGTCAATCTTTCCAAGCGGCTACTCGACGATGCAAGCCCGGGCCACCAGGATGTCGCGCGTTTGCACCGCGACCTCGGCATTGCCGCGAATTACGGCGTCAAGCATCGTCTGCGCATCATTGAAGAGGCTCCCAGACGAGTCTCGATCGGTCCGGACATTTTCAGCCGAGACACCGAATTGACCGCAGAGGCGGCCGCCGCCTGGAAAGCCATGCAGGCCGATGCCCGGCGTCAGAACGCTGACCTGAAGCCTGTTTCGGGCTATCGGAGCGTCGCCTACCAGGCCGAACTGATTCGCAAGAAACTGGTCGCCGGCCGGCCCATCGACAAAATACTGGCGACTTCAGCGGCGCCCGGCTACAGCGAACACCATGCTGCCTGCGCACTCGACATCACCGCACCCGGCATTACTCCACTGACCCAGGAATTTTCGATGACCCGCGCCTACGAGTGGCTCAAGACCCAGGCCGGGATGTACGGTTTTCAGGAATCCTATCCGAATCAAAATCGCCACAGGATCGAATGGGAACCGTGGCACTGGTGCTATCGCAAGGGTTCGGCGTCGACCAAAAGCTGAAAGCCGCCAACTCAATTCTTGATGGTCTCGAAAGCCTCCAGCGCCCGGCGCCGGCTTGACTTGAGATCCACAAGCGAACGCGGGTAAGCCCGTGCATCGCGCATTTCCTGGTCCATCTTGGCCAGTTGCTTCACGCCAAGGCCCTTCAGTTCCGGGCACCATCGGTGGATATAGGCTGCTTGCGGATCGAATTTTTCAGCTTGAAGTTCCGGGTTGAAAATGCGAAAGTACGGCGCCGCATCGGCGCCGCAACCGGCAGTCCATTGCCAGCCCTGGGTATTGTTGGCCAAATCGGCGTCCACCAGGGTTTCCCAGAACCAGCGTGCACCTTCCTGCCAGGGAATCAACAAATTCTTGGTCAGAAAGGACGCCACCACCATGCGCACGCGGTTGTGCATCCACCCGGTCTGCCACAACTCGCGCATGCCCGCGTCTACCAGCGGAATCCCGGTGCGTCCCTGCTGCCACGCTTCGAGATCGTCGGCATAATCATCTGCTGATCGCCAGGGAAATGCCTCGAAACGCGTTTGCAAGGGATGTTCGGGCAATTCAGGATCATGCTGCAACAGCACCCCGGAGAATTCGCGCCAGGCCAGTTCGCGAACAAAAGCCAGCGCGCCGGCCTGGCCGGGCAACTCGCCCGAGGCTTCCAGCGCATGAACGATTTGCCCCGGCGACAGGTGGCCGAAGTGCAAATCGGGCGACAATCGGGAGGTTCCCTGGCAATCGGGCCGATTGCGCGCATCGTCATAGCGCTCGACGCTTTCGTCGCAGAATGCGGCCAGTCGGCGCTGCGCGCCGGCCTCGCCGGGCTGCCAGCAGGCGGCAAGACCATCGGGCCAGTCGTGCTCGGGAACCAGCCCCAAATCGGCAATGGACTGCCTGCCTGAAGATTGGCCCCGCTCATCGAGTCCGGAACTGTCGATGCCTGCAATCCGGTCCGGTGCCGACCGAGGCCTGACCGGCCGCCAGTCTTTCTGCATCCGCTTCCAGTACGGCGTGAAAACCCGGTAGGGCCGGTCTTCATCGCGCGTCAGCTCCCAGGGTTCGAACAACACCGCGGCCCGAAAGCTCCGCGCCTCGATACCGCGTTGGGTCAAAGCCTGCTTGATTCGCCGGTCGCGTTCCACGAGGGCGGGCTCGTAGAGCCGGTTCCAGAGAACCGCATCGGCCTTAAAGCGCCCGGCCAGGCCTCCGAGCACATCGCCGGCCGGCCCCTGCTGAACCAGCAGCTCGGCGCCGCGCTCGGACAGGCCAGCGGACAGCTTGAGCAACGCATGGTGCAGCCACCAGCGGCTGGCCGCTCCGGGCTGCCACGGCGCCTGGCTATCGGGATCATGAATATAGACCGGAACGATACGATCGAAGCGGGCACAGGCGAAATCCAGCGCCGGGTTGTCCGCCAGGCGGAGATCGCGGCGGAACCACAGGATTGCAGTATCAGTCATGCTTTCAATTTTTACCCTGGACCCATCAAGACCCGGTGAATCCGCCGGGTATCACATCAGGACGAGGCGGTTTGACGCCGCGCCTCGCGGACCGAATCGGATCGCCGCTGCTGCAGCGATTCGAGATAGCCATCTTCCAGCCCGGTGACATAGTGGCCGTCGAAACACGAGGAATCGAAACCCGCCAGCTTCTTGTTCTTGCCGCGCACGGCGCGCTCCAGGTCTTCCAGGTCCTGGTAAATGAGGCGGTCGGCACCGATAATTTCACAAATTTCCGGCACGCTCCGGCCGGCCGCCACCAACTCGCTGGTCGCCGGCATGTCGATGCCATACACGTTGGGATGACGCACTGGTGGCGATGCCGAGGCCAGGTAGACTTTTTTCGCGCCGGCCTCGCGCGCCATCTGGATGATCTGGCGCGACGTCGTGCCGCGGACGATGGAATCATCGACCAGCAAAACATTCTTGTTGCGCAATTCCAATTCGATCACGTTGAGCTTGCGCCGAACCGACTGGGCCCGCTCGGCCTGTCCGGGCATGATGAAGGTGCGGCCGATGTAGCGGTTCTTGATCAGCCCTTCGCGATACTTGACGCCAAGGCGATGCGCAAGCGGCAGGCAGGCCGTGCGGCTGGTATCGGGCACCGGAATGATGACATCGATATCGTGATCGGGCCATTCGCGCAGGATCTTGTCGGCCAGCACCTCGCCCATGCGCAGGCGGGTCTTGTAAACCGACAGGTCATCCATCATCGAGTCGGGCCGGGCAAAGTACACGTATTCGAACAGGCACGGCGTGTGCGGCCGGGCCTGGTCGCTCTGGTGGCGCAGCAGTTCACCCTGCAATGTAATCAGCACCGACTCCCCGGGCGCCAGGTCGGAAATCAAGTCGAACCCCAGGATATCGAGGACCACCGACTCCGAGGCAATGATGTATTCCTCCCCATCGCTGGTATCGCGCTTGCCAAGCACGGCTGGACGAATGCCGTGCGGATCGCGAAAACCCAGCATGCCCACGCCGGCAATCAGGGCGACCGCGGCATAAGCGCCCTTGCAGCGCCGGTGAACACCTTCGACGGCGGCGAACAGTTGCTTGGCGCCCGGTTCCTTTTCCGAATGCACCGACAGTTCATGGGCCAGCACGTTGAGCAACACTTCCGAGTCGGATTCGGTATTGAGATGGCGCCGGTCCTGCCTGAACAGCGATTCGCTCAGGGCCTCGCTGTTGATCAGGTTGCCATTGTGACCAAGTGCGATGCCCCAGGGAGCATTGACGTACATTGGCTGGACTTCGTCGGGCCGATCGCAGCCGGCGGTCGGATAGCGTACATGGCCAATCCCGATATCGCCGGCCAGGCCATCCATTGACTTGGCATCGAAAACATCGCGCACCAGCCCGAGGCCGCGTGCAGAGCGCATTCGCCGCTCGTCCAGCGTGGTAATGCCGGCTGCATCCTGACCCCGATGCTGCAAAATGGTCAAAGCGTCGTACAACCTTGCCGCGACCGACCGGCGGCCAAAAATACCGACTACACCACACATGTTTTAAAGCTCCGAAATTTGATCGAGATCCAGCATGGCCGGTGACTGCAAGCCGTCTTCATCGGCCTGCTCCATCACCCGGCGCATCGGTTCGGGCAAGTATCGGCCCGCCTGGATTGCAAGTTGTTCAAAAGAGGGCAGCAAACGCGATTGTTGCCACCATGGATCCTGAATAAAAGGCGTCAGGCGCGCCAGCATCACTGCGACCACGACGATCAGCACGCCCCTGGCCAGTCCGAACACCGCGCCAAACAACCGATCGGTAGAAGACAAACCCGTCTTTTCCACCATCTGGCCAATCAAATAGCCAACCAGGCCGCCGATGATCAGAACCAGCAGAAACACAGCCGAAAACGCAATGATCATGCGCGCCGACGGCAATTCGATCATCGGCTCCAGGGCCTCGGCAAAGGGACCTGAAACCTGGAACGCGGCAAAAATCGCTGCGGCCCAGACCAGGATCGAAAAGACTTCCTTGATGAACCCGCGCAACAGGCTGACGATTACCGAGACTGCCAGGATGCCCAGAATCGCCAGGTCGGCTGCGTTCATGGATAACTGACCACCAGCCCTTCGACATTGGCCCGCTCGACCAGCCGGGACTTCATGCTGTCGGCTTGCTCGCGGTCGTCCACGGGCCCAACCAGGACCCGCCAGATCGTACGCTCGCCGACCTGTTCACTGAATCGAAAGGCTTCGAAACCAAGATCCGAAAGCCGGGCAGTTTCGTTGTCGGCATTTTTTTCACTCACGAAACTGCCCACTTGCACGGCGAAACCCGCCGCTTCTCCGGCCACGAGATTCTCATCGAGTTTGCGGACCATCGGCGACACGCCGGCCACCGTGGCTGCAACCTGTTCGCGCGCGCGTTCGGCGGCCTGGCGCGAAGCGTACGGACCGGTGCGCAAGCGATACAGCAAGCTCTGTCCACGAACGATTTCATCGCGAATCACGATATGCCCGAGGGCTTCGAGTTGACCGCGAACCTGTTCGGCCGAATCGCGCGACCCGAAGCTGGCAACCTGGACCACCCATTCGCCCAGCGACGATTCCGGACCGTCGGCCAGCGACTCCGGTTCGTCCGACGCGCGCTGTGGCGGCACCGATTCGGCTTGCCGTGATGGCTCGGCGGCAACGGAAGCCTCGTCGTCCGAGGCAGCCGAATCCGGCTCGGCCAGTTCCGGACGAAGCACGATTTCGTCCGAGATCTGCGCCGACGGCCGGTCTTCCTGATCCCGGCCCGGATCCCGGCTATCGTCACTGCCATCGCTACGAACAGCCGTGCGCCCGTCGGCATCTGGAAACTCGCTCGATGCATTTCCCGTCGCCGATGAGCCGGCGTTGTGCTCCGACTCCCGGACACGCGCAGTTTGCGGGTCGAGTGGAATCCGCCGCACTTCGCGCGCGGATTCCGGCATCGGCGGTACGTCGACTTCGGCACTGTCGCGACCTTCCACCATGTCTGGATCGACCAGCAACATCGGTAAAAATATGACCGCTAAAGCGATCAGAATGGTGGCTCCGATCAGGCGGCGCTTCAAGACCTTGTCCATGGCTTTACGACTTCTCTTTGGTGATGACTTCAACCGCGGCGGCAACGGTCATGAACGATCCGAACACGATGACGCAATCCTGCGGGCCGCAGCCGGTGCGCGCCCGGGCCAGCGCTTCAGCGACCGATTTTAACGCTTCGAGACGTCCACCGACACCCGCTGTACGCATTCGTTTCACCAATCCAGGTCCGCTCAGCCCCCTGGGCGCCTCCAGGCCGGCAACATACCAATGATCGATGACCCCGGCAAGGGCCTGAACGATGCCTTCGACATTCTTGTCCTGCAAGGCCGAAAATACCGCGATTTTGCGTCCGGTGATTCGCTGCAGCTGCTGCCTGAGCACGCGCGCAGCAGCCGGGTTGTGCGCTACATCGACGATCACATCCGGGCTCGAGGCGATTTTCTCGAAACGGCCCGTCAAATGTGCCCGGCCAATTCCGTTGGACAAGGTCTGCGTATCGATGCCGGGGTCGAGTGCGAGTGCCGCGGCAATTGCTGCCGCCGCGTTGCCGCCCTGGTGACGGCCGGCCAGGCCGGGCTCGAGACCGAAGATACGCCGTTGTCCATGCCGAATTCCGAGCCCGCCGCGGCTCCAGCGCCAGTCAAAATCGCGACCGGCCAGCCGAACATCGGCCCGCGTTTCGACAAGGTGTTCACGCATGCCCGGCGGCAGTCGCTTTTCGGCCACCACCAGCGGCCGGCCGGCACGCGCGATTGCGCATTTCTCGCGCGCAATCGCCGAACGCGTCCGACCCAGCCATTGCTGGTGGTCCAGACCAATCGAGGTAATCACGGCAACGTCGGGTTCAACAATATTGACTGCATCCAGCCGGCCACCCAGGCCCACTTCGAGCAGCAACCAATCGACCCGCTCGCCGGCGGCCAACGCCAGTGCCGCGAGCGTGACGTGTTCGAACCAGGTCAGCTGCTGGTCACCGCGCGCGCGCTCGACCGCGCGCAGCGCGACGGCAATCGCCGAGCGCCCGGCGGGCTGGCCGTCGAGACGAAATCGTTCGCTGAAGTCGACGATATGCGGCGAGCTGTAAGCCATACAGCGGTAGCCGGCGGCGATCGCGATCGATTCCATGAAAGCGATCGTCGAGCCCTTGCCGTTGGTTCCGCCAACGATCGCGATGCGGATCGAACCCAGATCGGCGCCCATGCTGGCCCAGACCTTTCGCACGCGTTCCAGGCCAAGCTCGATGCGCGATTCGGGCGAGCGCCGCTCCAGTAGATCAAGCATGCCCTCGAGGGAATTCGGCAGCGTTTCTTCGCTGGGCATCACGTCAATCGCACCTGGGAATCTGTCGGACTTAACGCTGATCTGTTATTGATGTACTGCCGCGGGAAAGCTTGATTGGGCCAGATTCTCCGCTCTTTATCGTTAAATAAACTCACTATTGGCCTCAAAAGATCGAAAAATCTGACTCCAACCGGCTTTCCCTCAGCGAAGATCGGTCAAGTCCGACAGGCTCCCAGGCATCACGACAGCCACGTCGATGTCGCGTCGGTCGGCACGCACCGGCCGGTTCGAAACCTGCGCTGCCACGTACGGGCCCGGAGGCGGGGGCCAGGCGATCAGCGGGTCGGCTCAATCTTCGGGGCGCAAAAGGTCATCAGCAGCGGTTGAGGCTGATACATCCTCCTGCTCGTCCGCCTCGGCGGGCCTGGACTCAACGCTGCCCACGCGCGGACGACCATCGCCATAACCGCCAAGCAGCAGGGTCAGCAGTTCATGTATCTTCTGGCGAAGTTGACGCCGGTCCACGATCAAGTCGATGGCGCCTTTGTCGAGCAGAAATTCCGAGCGCTGGAACCCTTCGGGCAACTGTTCGCGAACGGTCTGTTCGATCACCCGCGGCCCGGCAAAGCCGATCAAGGCATTGGGCTCGGCAATATTGATATCGCCGAGCATGCCGAGACTGGCCGAAACCCCGCCGGTTGTGGGGTGCGTGAGCACCGATATATACGGCAGACCAGCTTCATTCATGCGCGCAAGGCCGGCCGATGTCTTGGCCATTTGCATCAACGAAAACAGGCCCTCCTGCATCCGCGCACCACCGGATGCGGCAAAGCATACCAGCGGCTGCCGATGCTCGAGCGCGGCGTTGACGCCGGCCATGAAGCGCTCGCCGACGACCGAGCCCATGGAGCCGCCCATGAACTTGAAATCGAACGCGCAGGCCACCAGCGGAAGCTCCATCAGCGTGCCGCGCATCGTCACCATCGCATCGGTTTCACCGGTCACGCGCTGAGCGGCCGTCAGGCGGTCGCGGTAGCGCTTGGTATCGCGAAACTTCAGCGCGTCGACCGGGCGCAGCTTCGCGGCCAGCTCCTGTCTGCCGCTCGAATCCAGAAACGCATTGAGCCGGGCCCGGCCGGAAAGGCTCATGTGATGGTCGCACTTGGGACAAACCATCAGGGCGCGCTCGAGTTCGGGCCGATACAGCACGCCTTCGCACTTTCTGCACTTGATCCACAGGCCATCGGGTACCTTGCGCGATTTTCCGCCCTCGGTCCGGATGCGCGAAGGCATCAACTTCTGAAACCAGCTCATGCCCGTACTGCCCCGGCGGCATCACCGGCCCCGACCTGGTCCATGGCCTGCCGGATGCTGCCCAGATAGCTGGCCGTAATTTCCAGCGCGCGATCGGTATCGGCGGCATCGGCCAGCTGGCGCACCAGCGCCGAGCCGATGACCACTGCATCGGCGACCGCGGCCACCTCGGCTGCCTGTTGCGGCGTGCTGATCCCGAACCCAACCGCCACCGGCACATCCGAGCGCGCGCGAATGGCGTCGACCGCCGGGGCCAAAGCCGCAGAATCAAGCGACGCAGAGCCGGTCACGCCCTTGAGCGAAACATAATAGATAAAGCCACCGGCCAGCGGCGCCATGCGCTCGATCCGGGCCGTCGAGGTGGTCGGCGCCACCAGGAAAATCTGGTGCATGCCGTGCTCTCGAAAAACCCTGCAGGTCTCGGCGGCCTCGTCGACCGGACAATCGACGATCAGCAGGCCGTCCACGCCGGCGGCAGATGCCTGGGTGGCGAACAAATCCAGGCCGCGGCGTTCCAGCGGGTTCATGTAGCCCATCAGAATGACCGGCGTGCGGTCATCGCTTTGTCGAAACCGGCGCACCATGTCGAAAACGTGATCCAGCGTGGTGCCCTTGCGCAGGGCAACTTCGCAGGCATTCTGAATCACCGGGCCATCGGCCATGACGTCGGAAAACGGGACGCCGAGTTCCAGCAGGTCGGCGCCGCTTTCGACCAGCTGGTGCATGATCGCCACCGACATCGACGGATCGGGATGGCCGGCCGTGATGTAGGGGATCAAGGCCGTGCGCCGGCGCTCGGCGAGTTCGGCAAAGCGCCGGTCGATTCGATTGCTTGCAGTAGTCAAATGCTGATTCCTTCCAGGTCCGCGACGGTGTGGATATCCTTGTCGCCGCGCCCCGACATATTGACCAAAATGGTCTGATCGGGCTTCATCGTGGCGGCCAGTTTCATTGCCCATGCCACCGCATGCGCACTTTCAAGTGCCGGCATGACGCCTTCCATGCGGGTGCACATGTGAAATGCCTCCAACGCCTCGTCATCGGTGATGCCGACGTAACGGGCGCGACCGCAATCCTTGAGCCAGGCGTGTTCCGGGCCGACCCCGGGATAGTCGAGGCCGGCAGAAACCGAATGTGTGTGGCGAATCTGGCCGGCGTCGTCGTCGAGCAGATAAGTGCGGGACCCATGCAGCACCCCGACCCGCCCGGCGCACAGGCTGGCCGCGTGCTCGGTGCCACTCAAGCCTCTGCCGGCCGCCTCGACGCCATGCATCTGGACCTCGGCGTCATCGATGAACGGGTAAAACAAGCCCATGGCATTGGAACCACCGCCGACGCAGGCGACCAGCACATCGGGCAGCTTGCCGTATTCTTCGGCGAACTGGACCCGCGCCTCTCGTCCGACCACGGCGTTGAAGTCGCGAACCAGCGCCGGGTATGGATGCGGCCCGGCAACGGTGCCGAGTATGTAGAAGGTATCGTCGACATTGGTCACCCAGTCGCGCATCGCCTCGTTGAGCGCATCCTTGAGCGTTCGCGATCCGGATTCGACGCTGATGACCTCGGCGCCCAGCAGCTTCATTCGGAACACATTGATCGCCTGGCGCTTGATGTCATCGGCGCCCATGTAAACCACGCAGTCCATGCCCAGCCTGGCCGCCACGGTTGCCGAGGCTACGCCATGCTGTCCGGCGCCGGTTTCGGCGATCACGCGCTTTTTGCCCATCGCGCGCGCCAGCAAGGCCTGGCCGACCGTATTGTTGATCTTGTGGGCCCCGGTGTGGTTCAAGTCCTCGCGCTTGAACACGATTTGCGCACCACCGGCCTTTCGGGTCAGCCGCTCGGCCAAATACAGCGGCGAGGGCCGGCCGACGAAATGCGACAGATCGCTGTCGAGCTCGGCCTGAAAATCGGCATCATCACGATACTTCAGCCAGGCCTGCTCGAGCTCCTCGAGCGCGACCATCAATGTTTCCGATACGAAACGGCCGCCGAATTCACCAAAATGCCCGCTGCTGTCCGGCAAGGCCTGCTTCGGATCTCCACTTGAACCCAGTTGTTCAGCCACATCAACCATGCGGAATTCCTTTCATGAGTCTTGTCATCAGATTATCATCCTTGATCCCGGGAGCGGATTCGACACCCGAAGAAACGTCGATTGCCGAAGGCTCGAGCGCTTCGATCGCCGTGCTGATGTTATCCGGATTCAGGCCGCCGGCCAAAATCCACGGCTGCCGGGGTGGTTTGACGCCGGTCCAGTCGAAGGTGCTCCCGGAACCGCCCATTGCACCGGCCGAATGCGCGTCCAGCAATAAAGCACCGGCATCCGGCCAGCTGTCATAGTCCACCTTTTCCGGTGAAGCCATTGGCAAGGCCTTGATATAGGGCCGGTTGAACGAGCGGCAAAACGTGGCCGGCTCGTCACCATGAAACTGCAGCCAGTTCAACGGCACCCGGTCGCCGATCGTGCGCACGAAATCGGCCTCTGGATCCATGAACAGGCCCACCACGCCGACCAGCGGCGGCAGCGCCCGGCAGATCGAAAGCGCCTGCTCGATGTCGACCGCACGCGGACTTCTTTCCACGAATACCAGCCCGATCGCACTGGCTCCCAGCGCGGCCGCGGATTGCGCATCGCACGGGCGGGTGACCCCGCAGATTTTTACCCGTATCGGCATTGACTCAACACTCTCTTCAACTTAAATTCCAGCCCCGCGGAAACGGCGCCGGATCATGGGTCGGCAAATCCGGATAATCCGGGTACTGTACACCCATGAAATACAGTCCGTCGGCGGTCGCGGTGACCCCGGCGGCGGCCCGGTCGCGTTCCAGCAACACCTCGCCAACCCACTCGGGTTCGCGCCGGCCGCAGCCGACTTCGATCAGCGTGCCGGCAATGTTTCTGACCATATGATAAAGAAAAGCGTTCGCGGTCAGGTCGATTCGTACCTCGTCACCGAAACGGGCAACCTCGAGCTGCCGCATCTCCCGGACCGCGTGGCTGGCCTGGCAGGCCGGGGCCCGAAAGCTCGAAAAATCGTGCTCTCCGATCAACAGGCGCGCACCGGCGTTCATTCGCTCCGCATCCAGCGTACGGCGTTCCCAGGAGACCTTGCCCTCGAGCAGCCCCGGGCGAACCCAGCGGTTCAAGATGCGATACCGATAGGAACGCCCTCGGGCGCTGAAACGGGCGTGGAAATCGTCATCCATTTCGCGCGCCCAGAGAACGCTCACGCCGGCCGGCAGGTGCGCGTTGCAGCCGAGCACCCACGAGCGCTCGCTGCGCCGGACCGAAGTCTCGAAATGCACTACCTGGCACAGGGCATGGACGCCGGTATCGGTCCGGCCGGCGCAATGGATGGTGATGGCATGATCGGCCACCCGGGCCAGTGCCGTCTCCAGCGATTGCTGGACGGTCGGCTGCTGGCGTTGGCGCTGGAAGCCGTAAAAGCGGCTGCCATCGTATTCAACACCCAGGGCAATGCGCGTTCTAGGAGTTTGCTGCAACGTGTTCCGGTCCGCCTGGCGCAATATCTCCAGATCCGCCCGGAGCGATGTTCCCAGCTCGGCCCGACGCTGGCCGGCCGCGCCGTTCCAGCCAGCGCATTCCAATCAATGGCTGAACGAAAGCCAAGCCGAATTTCCAGCCGGTTGAATCACAACTCATCCAGCAACTGCCGTGCCTGTTCGCTTTGCGATTCGTTGCCTTCACGCACCACTTCTTCGAGAAGAGTCCGCGCCGAATCGGTGCTGTTCCACGACAGATACGCGCGCGCCAGGTCGAGCTTGACATCGACGTCGTCATCGCTGGGACCGAAAATATCTTCTTCTGCGCCCCGGTCCTGATCGGCTGGCGGTGCACTTTCGTCTACCGCCCTGGCGGCCCGTTCTTGATCTGAATCGCCAAATTCGGGCCAATCAAGAACGAGATCATCCGACACCTGTTCGGACGGTTCCGGACTCGACGGCAGTTCGTCGGAAAATGGCTCATCGGCGACCCGGTCATCGGCGGCCGGCTGATCGGTCGGCAATTCCTCATCGACGGGGTGGTCGGCGTCCTCGTCGAGCCACGCGTCGAAGTCGACCGGCTCGTCGGAAAGTCTGTCGGATGCCTGCGCTGGCGCTTCCTGGTCACCTTTCCCGAGGGTATCCGATCTCTCCTCGGTGTCGCGCAGGCGTGGCGTCGTATCGGTCGCGTCTTCGTCGTCTTGCTGATCGAGCCAGTCACTGTCGTCGCCGGTCTCGTCCAGATCGGCATCGAGGCGAGACATCAGGTCGTCGACTTCGCTGTCGTCGTCGATTTCCGAGCGCGGTTCAGCCGACAAGACCGAGTCGCGCGATGCATCTGCGGTCCAGTCGGCGCTGCCCTTGACCAGGCCGTGGCCCGGAACGATGCGTCCGGCAAGCTCGAGCGCTTCATGCCACTCGGGCTCATCGCCATGCTGGACATGCTCGAACATGTCTTCCAGCGCCGATGAAAATTCGTTCTCGTCGGCCCGGGCCGAAAGCGTATGCAGCAAGGCCAGGTGGGCCGCAAGGTCGTCAGGCTTCGAAAGCACAGCCTGGCGTGCCTGGGCCACCGGGTCGGTTGCCTGCCGCGGCGGTGCAGCCGGCGAGGATGCTGTCACTCGCGGTTCGGCACGCTCGACCGAGCCTTTGCGAGATCGCGCCACGCTGCGCCACACCCCGGCAATCAACAGCAACAGCGCAAGCAACCCGACCGACACCAGGAACGCCGGCTGGCGAAGCAAGCTGTCGGAAGAGCCATTACCCACCTGGGTAACCGGCGGCGCAATCTCCGCGGCGGGAAGCGGCTCGACCGGCTCTTCGGCTGCCGTCATCGGCGCCGCGTTGGCCGTGTCCGATGCCATGCTGGTCGAATCACTAGCCGCCCCAATCGTCATGTCGGGCGAAGAGGAGCCAACTGCGGCGGCCTGTTCGAACCGCTCGAGATATTCGTCGAGTTCGCCCGAAACTTCGGAACGCATCGAGCCATCGGCATCCCCAGCAGTGGCTTCACGGGCGGCCCGCAGCGTTTGCTCCAGGCCTGCCAGATCGGCATCGCGCACACCGATGCCCTGGGGGTTTTCGCGCACCAGCGCTTCCAGGTCGCTGAGACGGGCCTGGAACTCCTCTGCCTCCTGTCGCGCGGCATACAATTCTTCTTCGGTACGGGCCAGTTGCTGCCTGAGCCGGCCGACTTCATTCTCGTCGCCGGAAAGACCGGAACCACCCTCCTGCTCGGTCGGCGGCACCAGTGCCAGCCGGTGGTCGATCGTGCCATCCGACGGTTCCGGTGATTGCTGCCTCCGAGCCTCGGTCGAAGCATCCGGGTCGGGCGCCTGGCTTCTGGCCGCATCCGAGACCATCGGCACATCGGAGGCAAGACGCTGGTTGAACGCGCGATTTTGCGCCGCAACCGCCGCCGCAGCAGCCGCTCGATCGATCGCGCGCACGGTTTCGGCATCCGGCAGTTCGAGTTCGGCACCGCGCAGCAACTGGTTGATATTGCCGTTGCGAAACGCATTTGGATTGAGTTCGACGATCGCGAGCATCATTTGATTCATGCCGATGTCGGCGGCAGGACGGTTATCCCGGGCAATCCCCCACAAGGTTTCACCGCCCGCAATCGGCCCATAGCTGCCGGCCGAGGCCACCCGAACCGATTGGGACTGCGGTCGGCGTTCCGGTTGCCGGTCGGGTTGCGGTTCCGACTGGGCCCGGCGCGGCGCAGGCTCTGCTTGTGCAGGGCGGGTCGTCTCGACCGCAGCCGGCACCTCGCGTTCGCGAGCCTGGGAGGGCTGCGCTTGCGCGGCTCGCGGCGGCGCCAGATCGATGGTCGGGGGATCCAGAAACAGCGTGTATTCGCGCAGCACCCGGCCGCTGGCCCAGCGTGCGTCGACCAGCAGTTGAACGATCGGATCGCTGACCGGGCGATCGGACCGGAGTCGAACGATCGGCGGCGTCTGCGACCGATCGATGGTGACATCGATGTCGAGCGCCAACGAAGTGCTCATCAGGCCAAGGCGCTCGAAATCTGCCGGCGACGCCATTCTGACGGTCAGGGAATCCAGTTCTTCGGCGCTGGTTTCGAGCAGGCGCAGCCTGGCGTCCAGCGGCTGGTTCAGAAACGAGTCGACCCGGGCCTCGCCCAAGCCGAGCGCCTGTGCCGCCATTGGCATGCACACTGCCAGCAGCAACGCCATTGGTGCTGTCCAGAATCGTTTGCACCGACTCATCTGATGTTCCCCGAATCGCTTTTGTAATAATGGCCCAGAGTATAGCAAGCGCGGAACGATTGAAACAGCCCGACGGTACACGCCGTCAAACCCGCTGACGGACAAGATTCTCGGCGATCTGGACCGCATTCAGCGCCGCGCCCTTGCGCAAATTATCCGCCACCACCCACAGATTCAAGCCATTCGGGTGCGTGTCATCGCGTCGGATCCGGCCGACAAAAACCGGATCGTGGCCCGATGCATGCACCAATGGCATGGGATCGGTATCGCCCTCGATCAGGCTGACCCCCTCGCTGGCTTGAAGCAGGCCTCGCACATCCTCGACGCTGATCGGGGCACGGGTTTCCAGGTGAATGGCCTCGCTGTGGCCATAAAAAACCGGTACACGCACGGCCGTGGCGTTGACCCCGATCGCGTCGTCATCGAGAATCTTGCGCGTCTCCAAGTGCATTTTGCGCTCCTCGCGGGTGGCCCCGTCGGCTTCGACGACATCGATGCGCGGGATCACGTTAAAGGCGATCGGGGCGCTGAGGACATTGGCTCGGGGTTCACGGAAGCTCAGCTTGTCCATGGTCTGGCGTCCCAGTTCTTCCATTGCTTTTCGCCCAGCGCCGGAAACCGCCTGGTAGGTCGCCACGTTGATTCGCGCCACGCCAACGGCACGGTGGATCGGCGCGATCGCCAGCAGCATCTGTATGGTTGAACAATTCGGGTTGCTGATGATGCCGCCGCGCGGCTCGCGCTCGAACCAGCCCGCGATTCGCTCGGGATTGACTTCCGGCACCACCAGCGGCACTTCCGGATGCATGCGAAAATGCGACGTGTTGTCGATGACCGTGGCACCGGCCGCCGCCGCTCGCGGCGCATGCTCGGCCGAGACGCTGCCGCCGGCCGAAAAGAACGCGAAATCGATGCCGGAAAAGTCGAAACCGTCCAGCGCCTGTACCGTCAGCGATCGTTTCCCGAAATCAACCATTTCACCGACCGAACGCGGGCTGGCCAGCGCCACGACCGACGAAAACGGGAAATTCCGCTCGGCCAGCAAGGCCAGCAAGACCTCGCCGACTGCCCCGGTTGCGCCGATGACGGCCACCTTGTAAGTCTTCGTTGAGTTGGACAAATCTTTTGATTCCTGTTTCAGAGCATGGATAAGTGGGCGACGATCGCGTCTCGAACATCAGCAGTGCCACCGCGATCATTGCACTACGACATCGGCGTGGCTGCCGCTTTGGACGCCGATCGCCCGGTTCGTTTCGACTCGATGCCCGGCGCGACGTTCAGCCCGCTTGACTCACGGGGTTTACTCGATTCGCGGCACTTGCGGCCCGACATCGGCGCACTGGGCCCGGTGCAGCAAAAAGTGATCCATCAGCACCAGCGCCAGCATCGCCTCAACAATGGGAATGGCCCGGATGCCGACGCATGGATCGTGGCGGCCGGTGGTGACGATTTCGGTCGCCCGGCCTTCACGATCGACGGTCCTGGCTGGCAGGCGCAGGCTGGAGGTGGGTTTGAAAGCGACCGCCACGGTCACCGGCTGGCCCGATGAAATGCCGCCGAGTATGCCGCCGGCCTGGTTGCCCAGGAATCCATCCGGGGTCATTTCGTCGCGGTGTTCGCTGCCCTTTTGGGCAACGCTTGCAAAACCGGCGCCGATTTCGACGCCCTTGACGGCATTGATGCTCATCATGGCTGCGGCCAGGTCGACATCGAGCTTGGCATAAACCGGCGCACCCCAGCCCGGCGGCACGCCTTCGGCGCTGGCCCGCACCAACGCACCGACCGAATCGCCCTGCTTGCGCAAGTCATCCATGTAGCGCTCGAGTTCCGGCACGCGGGCCGGGTCGGGGCAGAAAAATGGGTTGTCGTCGATCGATTCGGGCAGGAAACGCTGGTCGCAGACCAGCTCGCCCAGCTGCGCCAGCCAGCCGGTGATCCGGATGCCGAACTTCTGCGCCAGGTACTTGCCGGCAAAGGCGCCGGCAGCCACGCGCATGGCGGTCTCTCGGGCCGAGGAGCGGCCGCCGCCGCGCCAGTCGCGCAGGCCATACTTGTGATGATAGGTGTAGTCGGCATGGCCGGGCCGGAATTGCCCGGAGATCTTGCTGTAATCCTTGCTGCGAGCATCGGTGTTGTAAATCACCAGCGCAATCGGCGCGCCGGTGGTCTGGCCTTCGAACATGCCCGAAAGAATCTGCACGTCTTCCTGTTCGCGCCGCTGCGAGGTATGCCGCGACCGTCCGGTGGCCCGGCGCAGCAGGGCCTGGCGGATCTCGACCGCGTCGATTTCCAGGCCGGGCGGAAAGCCGTCGATGACGCAGCCGATGGCCGGGCCATGGCTCTCGCCGAACGTGGTGACCGACAGCAATCGACCGAAGCGATTGAAACTCATGATTTTTTGCTCTGGTTTGAATAGCTCGCAACGGCTTGCGCTTTGAACCGCAGGCAGGCTGCGCGATCGATCAGGAAAACCCCTTCGCCGCCGTGCTCGAATTCCAGCCACACCGCTTCGGTGTCGGCCAGCAAGCGCCCTGCCGCCGCGCTTGCCTCGCCCACCTCGACCACCAGTACGCCGTGCGGCGCCAGGTAGTCCGGGGCCCGGGACAACAGTCGGCGGACGATGTCGAGCCCGTCGCGGCCGGCGGCCAATGCCATTGCCGGCTCGTGCCGATACTCGTCGGGCAGGCGCTGCATGGACGCCTCGGGCACATACGGCGGGTTGCTGATGATCAGATCGTAGCGCTTGTTTTCAAGCGCAGCGAACAGGTCCGAGCGCCGTGCATGAACCCGGTCGGCCACGCCCAGGCGCTGGATATTGCGCTCGGCGACGTCGAGTGCGTGCTCGCTGATATCGACCGCATCGATGTCCAGCTTCGGCCAGTGTCGTGCCAGCGCCACAGCGATGCAGCCCGAGCCTGTGCCCATATCGAGCACCTGCAGCGGCTGGTCGAGATCGAGCCACGGGTCCAGCCCGCCTGCGATCAATTCGGCCAGCGGCGAGCGCGGTACCAGCGTGTGCTCGTCGACGTCAAAGCGCAGGCCGGCAAACCAGGCCTCGCCGATCAGGTAGGCCAGCGGCTTGCGGCTGGCAATGCGCTGGTCCAGCAATTGGTTCAGTTCGGCGATGGCCGCCGGCCGGGGCTTCAATTGCATGCTGGCGGCATCGAAATCGGGCCGCAGTTTCAACACGTAGGTCACCATCCAGCAGGCCTCGTCAAAGGCGTTGGCCGTACCATGCCCAAAATAAAGACCGGCCGCTTCCATGGTCGCGGCGGCGCGCTGGACCCAGTCGAGTATCGTGCCTTGCGCGGGCATCTGTCTGGCCTCCTGCATGGGGCAAAGTATAGTCCATTGCTATACTGTTGCTTATGCCGACAACGCGCCCAATATCCTTTTCCATGAAGTCGAATCAAGCCCCCGGCCCGCATTCCGGTCGCCGTCCTGGACAACCGACTATCCAGACAGCGCAGCCGTCATCCGGGCGGCAGTCCGGCCGTGCCCTGTTGCTGGCCGTTGTGGCGCTGCTGGCCATGCTGGTCGGGCTGGTCGCGGCGCGCTCGATGTTCGAGACCGAAACCGAATTTCAGAGCGCGTCGATTTATCCCCAGCCGCGCGCGCTGGCACCGTTCGAGCTGATCGACGCCGATGGAGCGGCCTTCACCGACCAGAACCTGCAGGGCCGTCACTCGTTGATTTTCTTCGGTTTCACCAACTGCCCCGACATCTGTCCCGACACGCTCGGCGTTCTGGCCGATGCGATGCAAAAACTCGAAACCATGCGCGTGGCCAACAAGCCGCAGGTCGTTTTCGTCTCGGTCGATCCAGAGCGCGACGGCGGCCAGGCCATGGGCGAATATGTCACCTGGTTTCACCCGGACTTCCGGGCGGTGACCGGCGATGACCAGGCGCTGGCGCAGCTGACATCGCAGCTTGGCGCGATGTATGTGCGCCGGGCGCCCGATGACACCGGCTTTTACAGCGTCGACCACTCCGGCATGGTCGTGATCGTCGACCCGCAGGGGCGCATGATCGGCCGCTTCACCCAGCCACTCGATAGCGATGCCGTGGCCGCCGACCTGTTCGACCTTGGCCGTGGCGCCTAAGCCGATGTCAAAGCACAAGTCGATCTCACGTTGGCAACGCATCAAGGTCTGGCCACAGCACCTGCTGCCGCAACACGCGCTGACCCGCGCGGCCAATATTATTTCGAACAGTCGATTCCTGGCCCGACCGTTTATCGACGCCTTTACCCGCATGTACCCGGTCAAGGTCGAAGAAGCCGAGTATCCGCTGGAAGCCTACATCTCGTTCGACCAGTTCTTCACTCGCTCGCTCAAACCCGGCCTGCGCCGCTTTCCGACCGACCCGTGCATCATCACCAGCCCTTGCGACGGCACCCTGAGCCAGGCCGGACGCATCGACCAGGGACGCATCGTGCAGGCCAAGGGCCGGGATTTCTCGGTCGCCGAATTGCTGACGCTGAGCGATTGGGCCGAGCGGTTCGACAACGGCCAGTTCGCGACCGTATACCTGGCGCCGCACGACTACCATCGCGTGCACATGCCGGTCGACGGCGAGCTTGCGGCCGAAGTGCGCGTACCCGGGCGATTGTTCAGCGTTTCGACCGCAACCAGCCAGACAATCAACCGACTCTATGCGCGCAACGAGCGCCTGGTCGCACTTTTCGAAACCTCCCGCGGCCCGGTCGCCGTGGTCCTGGTTGCGGCCATGCTGGTCGCCGGAATCGAGACCTGCTGGGACGAAAGCCCCAACTGGCGCCCGAATCGAAAAATAGCAGCCCGGCACTTCGAAACACCACTGGAATTGCCACGCGGTGTCGAGATCGGCCAATTCCATTGGGGCTCGACGGTCATCGTCCTGACCGGCCCGAATTTCCCGCGCTGGCGCAGCGATCTTCAGCCCGGCAGTCGTTTGCAACTCGGCCAGGCCATGAGTGGCGATCGCGCTGCAAGCCATGACCTTCAATAACAAGGCCTTGTCCAACCACCGACCGACTGCGACGTTGCCAGGCCCTGTTTCCGCGGCGTTTTGCCCGGTCGCGCAGGCTCCCAGCGCTTGCGGTGCATTGGGTCACAAAATGCCCCAGCTACGACAGCTGACAGCCCCATGCCACGCGGCGAACCGCTCGTGAACAAGCTGCGGCAACGGCGGGGAACCTCCAATTCATCATCCGGGTCCATATCGAAATGAAAAAATTCTTTTACCTGTTGCCGTTTCTGCTGGTCAGCCTCGGCCATGCCCAGCAGCCGCCACTGGAACAAGCCCACTGGCTGGCCCAGCGCGCGGCTTCTTCCGACCTGGTCATGATCGGCCAGCTCGAACGGGTCGACTATGAATATGAAGGCAGCCTGCCGATCGACGGCGAGGCCTGGTTTCGTCCGCTGATCCGCTACAAGGCGCCCGACCGTTTCGGTGGCCTGGTCATCGTCAATGAATCCGGCCTGAGCGCAAACGAATGTTATTTTCCAAAAAGCGCTCCGTGGGACGAACGGCCGCGTTACCTGCTGTTTTTAATCGTCGACGAAGAAACCGCCATGGTTCGAGGTCATCCGGACGGCTGCGCGCTGGAAATCCTGGTCAACATGGACGGCCGATATGCGGCCCGCTGGCCGCAACCGGGCCTGGGCGGCGAAAATGGCCGTGGCGATGAACAACTCCAGGCGCTGGTTGAGGAAATGACTTTTCAGGGCCCCGGCGCGCGCATCGACGCCAGCGACATCCTGGCCCACCAGCGCCGCCAGCGCGCCGAGCGCGACTTCATGCGTCTTGAAGACGCGACGCTGATCCCGACCCGCGGCATCGAGCTCGGTCAACTGCGCGCGCTGATGCAACCGGGGCTGGCGCTCGATGATGACGAAAAATTCAACAGCGAGCGTCTGGAGGAACTGCGCGAACGGATGACCCCATCGGCCGAGTCCGACGACTCGGAATAACGTGTGCTGCGGCCGGCCGCAGCATCGCTGGCTGGCCTGGAATCAGCGCACAACCCGGTAGCAGGGTTGGTAGGCCTTGTCGCCGGGCAGCTTCATCCGGTGCTGGCGCACGAAGCGATTCAGCAGCCGGTCCAGCGCCTCCATCATGTCGACCGCACCGTGGATTTCGAACGGCCCATGCTCGCGAATCCGGCGGATGCCATCGGCCTTGACGTTGCCCGAAACAATCGCTGAAAACACGCGACGCAGGTTGGCGGCCAGCTCGTGGCGCGGCAGGTCGCGCGCCAGGGACAGTTTTGCGACCGCTTCATGGGTCGGGTCGAAAGGGTGCTGGAATCCGGGGTCGATCTCCAGCAACCAGTTGAAATAGAACGCATCCTTGGTCTCGATCCGGTAGTCACGCACCTGCTTGAGACCCTCTTTCATCGCGATCGCAACGGCCTCGGCATCGTCGATGATGATCTCGTAGCGGGCACGCGCCTCCTCGCCCAGCGTCAGCAGCACGAACTGATCGATTTCCTCGAAATAGTCGGCCGAAGACGCCGGACCACTGAATACCAGCGGAAACGGCATATCGCGGTTGGCCGGGTTCAGCAACACGCCCAGCAGGTACAGGATTTCCTCGGCTGTGCCGACGCCGCCGGGAAACACCACGATGCCATGGCCAAGACGAACGAATGCCTCCAGCCTTTTTTCGATGTCCGGCAAAATCACCAGTTCATTGACGATTGGATTGGGCGATTCAGCCGCGATGATGCCGGGCTCGCTAATGCCGACATAACGCCCCGGCAGCAGCCGCTGCTTGGCGTGGCCGATCGTGGCGCCCTTCATCGGGCCCTTCATGGCACCGGGTCCGCAGCCGGTGCCGATATCGATGCCACGCAAGCCGAGTTGATAGCCGACTTCCTTGGAATAATCGTATTCGTGATCCGGAATCGAGTGGCCGCCCCAGCAAACCACCAGGTTGGGGTCGCGGTCAACGTTGAGCAGGCGCCCGTTTCGAAGGATTTCGAACACCGTGTTGCTCAACCCCTCCGACGAGTTCTGGTCGAAATACGGATTGGGACGAATCTCGGTATGGAAATAGACGATATCGCGCACCACGGCCGACAACAGTTCACGGATGCCGTGGATGATTTCACCATCGACGAACGAGCAGGCCGGTGCGTTTTCCAGTTCCATCCGAATGCCGCGATTGACTTGGTCGACTCGAATCGAAAAGTCGCTGTACTGGGCCAGCATCGCTTCGGCATCATCGCTGGCATTGCCACTGTTGAGCACCGCCAGTGCACAGCGACGCAACAGGTCGCCAACCTCCTCGCTGGCGTCCGAAAGCCGCGTAACCTCTTCGCGCGACAGGATATTCAGGCTGCCGGCCGGATAGACGCGCGCCGAATGCGTTTCGGTTCTGCAGTTCCGCTTCGGGTCGCTTGCCGGAAGATTGCTCATTAATCGTATTCCTTCTTGTTATATGAATGCAGCTTATATGAATGCACGAGCGCAGACGCACGATTGTATCGGAGTCGATGCATTCGGGCCAGCACGCGGCTGCCAGCAGCCTGTCGGACTTGACCGATCCAACGCGATGAAAAGCCGGTCGGAGTCAAATTTTTTGATCTGTTGAGGCGCATGCTGGCCTATTTAGCGAAAAAGAGCAGGAACTCTGGCCCAATCCGGCTTTTCCGCGGCAGTACATCAATAACAGATCAGCGTTAAGTCCGACAGGCTGCTCGCGGCCGGCTGCTGTTTGCCGGACCTGCCATCACCAGAAAAAAAGCCAGCCGCTTCGAGGCGGCTGGCTTTCGGTTGATCGCGGCTGCGGCATGGCCACAGCCGTCAGTATCGGGCGCCTGTCATCATGAGCGATCTACAAACGCCTGACGTTTCCAAGGCGCCTGGAGCCGGCTCAGAAATCGTAGCGCAGCGTCAGGCGAATCCGGTAAACCGAATCTTCCGGAACGGTAAAGCTGGTATCGCGCTCACGAAAGCTGTTGAACCGGAACAGGCAATCGCTCTGTTGCTGGCAAGCCAGCCGTGGCGCGTCACCGGTCAGTGCCGTCGCATCATCGATGCCATTGGCCGCCACGTCAGCAGCCGAAACCAGGTCGGCGCGCACCAGCGGCAGATCGGTAAAGCCCGGTCCTTCCTTGAAGGCGCCCCAATCGCTGTTGATCAGGTTGGCAAAGTTCTCGATATCCAGAACAACCTTGAAGCGGTTGTCGCCAACGAGGCGTCCAAGCCCGGGAATGCCCGGCAGTTCTTGCTGAAAGCGCAGGTCCCAGATGTTGTTCCAGCTCGAGCGACGCGAATGCACCTTGGCGATCTGGCCGGTCGAAAACCCGTTTTCCTCGATAAAACTGAAGAAGCCGGCCTGGTCAAAGCCGGAACCGAACACGGTCCGGGCGTCGCCAACCGGGTCCGGGATATACAGCGGACGGTTGTCGAACGGGCTTTCTCCATCGCCCGGGCGGCCAAACAGCGCGTTGTTGCTGTCGATGTCGAAATTCGGCGTCCAGACATCACCGCTGAACAAGCGTCCGAAAACATCCAGGCGCGTGACCAGGTTGCTGACAAAGGCCCGCTCGTAGCCGAAATTGAACTTGAACGAATTGCGAACTTCGAACGGCGAAATCCGCGCGCTCGGGTCGTTCGGGTTGATATCGTCGATGCCCCGGAACGAGGAAATACCGCGCGAAGAGCCGCCTTCGGTAACCGCTTCGATGTCCTGGAAAGCATAGCTGACATCAAAATTGAAACCACTTTCAAAGGCCTTGCCGACCGCAACCGTCGCGACGTGGCTTTCGCCATTGTCAAAATTGGTCAACTGGGTCAGGTTGCTGATCCCCAGGTCCTGAAGGTCGGCAAAGATCGGCCGACCGTCCGGCGCGGTTCCAATCGGCAGTGCATCGGCCAGATCGGTCTGGGCCAGGTTCTGCCAGCGGAAGCCTTTGTTGGTTCGCGTATACAGGTACTGGGCCGTAAAGCGGTAGTTCCGGCCCAGCTCGAGTCCACCGATATTCAGGTCGAAGCCCTGCTCGACCCGGAGCGATCCCTTCCAGTCCGAAGGCGTGTCGAAGCCCTCGTCGATGACATCGATGACGGTCGTGTCGGCGACTGCCGCCATGTCCAGCAATTCCTGCGGGATCTGGCTTGGATCAACATTCGAGAAATTACCGGAGACCAGGCTGGTCGGGGGCTGGAACGCATTCGAAATCCAGACCTGGGGATTGCCACCGGCGAACAGGCCAACCCCACCCGATACCGCAGTGCGGGCAAACGGTGTCCACAGGAAGCCGACGCGCGGCATGATCAAGTCGTTTTCGTCGAGGTTCGCGCGCGTATCGACCCCGAAGCGGTTCTGGATATCCTGGCTGAACAGCGGCTCGTCGTCCTGGATAAAGCGCTCGTAGCGCAGGCCGTAGGACAGCTCGAAATCGGGCGTAATCGCCCAGCGGTCGCCGGCGAACAGCGACAGTTTTTCGTAGCCCCACGCCGCCGCGGCGTCGTTCGGCTCCAACGACGGCACGCTGCGGAATTCGACGGCTGCATCGCCAGCGATCAGGTCATCGAGGCTGTCGAACGTGAAGCGGCCGCGCGAACGCTCCACGAACAGGTTGAACAAGTCATAGTCTTCCCATTCGGCGCCAGCGGTGATGACATGATTGCCGACGAAGTAATCGCCGGACAAAAACAACTGCAAACGCTCGTCGCTGAAGTCGTTGGCGTGGCGGAAACGATCGCAGCCGGCCGTCAGGGTCGTTTGACCGGTGTCCGGCGCCAGCATCCCTTCAAGGTCGGTGCCGACCAGTTGTTCCGGACGAAGACGGATGCGCAGTTCGCCCACATCCGGACCGGCGCGGCAGTTCTGACCACGCTCGAATTCCTTGAAGTTGGCCCGGAAAGTCGTCGAAAAGTTGTAGCTCCAGTCGGAGAACAACTGCAGCCCATAGGACTCGAGCTTGGTCGGCGTGTCATAAAAAGCCGATTCGAAATTGTTGTTGCCAACCCCCAGCGTACCGTCCTCCTCGGTGTCCTGCCAGGTGACCGAAGCACGGTGATCGTCGTTGATATTCCAGTCGAGCTTGACCAGCGTACGTTCGGAAGTTTCGGGAACGGATGCAGACAACGGACGACCCTGGGCATCAAAGCCCAGGCTGTCCTGGATAATCTGGTTCAGTTCGCCGAAAATAGCCGGATCGATGCCGTCCTGCTCATCGCCGCGGGCAAAATCGACCGGCGTGCTGGCATCAAACTCATCATAGGAGACGAAAAAGAACAACTTGTCCTTGAGGATCGGCCCACCCAGCGTAAAGCCGTATTCTTCCTCGTCGAATTCGGCCGGTTCAAAACGACCGCCGTCGAAGTTGTTGCCGACGAAGTCTTCGTCGCGGTAGGCGTAATAGATGTTGCCGTCGATCTCATTGGTGCCCGACTTGGTCACGACGTTCACCAGGCCGCCGGTAAACCCGGTTGCGGTGACCGAATAGTCCGAGGCCACCAGCGTGGCCGATTCGACCGCGTCGAGGTTGATCGGTGAACGAGCCGTCGCGTAGGTGCTGTCGCTGAGGCCAAAATCATCCTGTTGCAGCGATCCATCGATGGCCAGGCCATTGAAACGCGGGTTGACGCCGGCGACCGAGAGCTGACCCTCGCCGTCGGACTGTGCCAGCGGATCGCGCAGCAGCGTCTTGATGACATCGCGTTCGACCGAGGGCTGGTTGGCAATGTCGCGTGCACTGAAGGTCGAGCCAACGCCGTTGTTGAGTACGACGGCCTGGCTGAGCGCCACGCCGGTGACCTGGACGGCGCCCAGTTCGGCCGACATCTCGGCCAATTCAAAACGGAATGGATCCTGCGAGCCCGGTTCCAGATAAACACCTTCGCGGGCCACGGTCTGGTAGCCATCGGAGCTGACGCGGACCTCGTAGGGGCCGCCGACGCGCAGACCGCTCTGGAAGAACTGGCCGGTCGGGCCGGTCGCTGCGCGCGAGACGGTACCTGAAGGTTGGTGAAGGATCATCACCTGCGCTCCGGCAATTGGCTCGTCATCATCGCCAACCACCTGGCCGCGCATGTTCGATGAAGTGGTTTGGGCCGCGACAAAACCCGGCAACGTGGCCAGGATCATCATTGCGACAACAGAAATTGCGAACCAGCGCCGCGCTGCGGTCGCCAGACTGGACATATTCATTTAACGAGCACTCCCTCAAAAAGATAGTTGCAAAAAAACTTCCGCGATCGTCGCTCGACCCGCTCGGGCCGAATCAATGTGCACCCTACCGGTTTTTATTTACAGATCGATTACAACATTTTAACAATTTCCATGGCCCGGATCGTGAATTTTCACAACGAATAACGAACAATCATCGAGGCACCCTCAGCCTGACATCCAGGCATTGCAATTACCCACGCATTTCGCGTATACTTTCGCGCTTGGCCCGGGGTGTAGCTCAGCCTGGTAGAGCACTGTCTTCGGGAGGCAGGGGCCGGAGGTTCGAATCCTCTCACCCCGACCACCGTCAGCCGATCACGGCCGGCGACATTCATGCACCGTCCCGGGGTGCACACTGCAGGGCATTGGCGGCCTCCGCCAATTGATCCGGCGGACCTCACATCTGATTATTTCTGTACGATCCAGCCACCGCAGCACAATCTTCCGGCAGCCGCTGCGGTTCGCCTGGATATCGATTCCATGCTGAACCGGTCCTGATTTGCGTCATTTTGCGCTACGCAAAATCCGGAGATCCAGATCACGTCGGTCGGCCCGCCCCGCCGAAATCGATTCACTCCGGTTGTTCGAACTCCTCGAAACAACCGAGTCGGCAAACCGCGGACATCTCCCTGCAGCATAGCAAGGCGACTCCCGACTCCCGACTCCCGACTCCCGACTCCCGACTCCCGACTCCCGACTCCCGACTC
>JAVVET010000045.1:3017-26827 GCA_032251235.1 Wenzhouxiangellaceae bacterium | reverse complement strand
TCGTGAATCTTGGCCACGACGCCGGCACCCACGGTCCGGCCACCTTCGCGAATCGCAAAGCGCAGGCCTTCTTCCATGGCGATCGGCGCGATCAGCTCGACCTGGATCTTCACGTTGTCGCCCGGCATCACCATTTCGACGCCTTCGGGCAATTCCACGGCACCGGTGACATCGGTGGTGCGGAAGTAAAACTGCGGACGATAGCCCTTGAAGAACGGCGTGTGACGGCCGCCTTCGTCCTTGCTCAGGACATACACTTCGGCTTCGAACTTGGTATGCGGGTTGATCGTACCAGGCTTGGCCAATACCTGGCCGCGCTCGACATCATCGCGCTTGGTGCCGCGCAGAAGCACGCCCACGTTGTCGCCGGCCTCGCCCTGGTCGAGCAGCTTGCGAAACATTTCCACGCCGGTGCAGGTCGTCTTCTTGGTGTCGTGTATGCCGACGATTTCGAGCTCTTCGCCAACCTTGACGATGCCGCGCTCGATTCTGCCGGTCACCACCGTGCCGCGACCGGAAATCGAGAATACGTCCTCGATCGGCATCAGGAACGGCTTTTCGGTGTCGCGAACCGGCGTCGGGATGTAGTCATCCAGCGCCTCGATCAGCTTGACCACCGACGGTACGCCGATTTCGGACTCGTCGCCCTCGAGCGCCTTTAACGCCGAGCCAATGATGATCGGCGTGTCGTCGCCCGGAAAGTCATAGTCGCTCAGCAACTCGCGAACTTCCATTTCAACCAGCTCGAGCAGCTCTTCGTCGTCGACCATGTCGGCCTTGTTCAAAAACACCAGAATCTGCGGCACACCGACCTGGCGGGCCAGCAGGATGTGCTCGCGCGTCTGCGGCATCGGGCCGTCAGCGGCCGAAACCACCAGGATCGCGCCGTCCATCTGCGCCGCACCGGTGATCATGTTCTTGACGTAATCGGCATGGCCCGGGCAGTCGACGTGCGCGTAATGGCGATTGTCCGACTCGTATTCCACGTGCGCCGTGGCAATCGTGATACCGCGGGCGCGCTCTTCCGGAGCATTGTCGATTTGATCGTAGGCCCGGAACTCGCCGCCACGTGCTTCTGACGATACCTTGGTCAGCGCCGCGGTCAGCGTCGTCTTGCCGTGATCCACGTGACCGATCGTGCCGACGTTGACGTGCGGCTTGGTGCGTTCGAATTTTGCCTTGGACATTGCTCTTTCCTCTCGCGTTCTTAGGCGGTTTTCTTGATGACTTCGTCGGCAACGCTGTTCGGCGCTTCCGCGTAACTGAGAAATTCCATCGTGTAATTCGCCCGGCCCTGGCTCATCGAGCGCAAGTCGGTGGCGTAGCCAAACATTTCGGCCAGCGGAACATGCGCACGTATGATCTTTCCGGCCGGCGCATCTTCCATGCCCTGGACCAGGCCACGACGACGATTCAGATCGCCCATGACATCGCCCATGTATTCTTCCGGCGTAATCGCCTCGACCTTCATCATCGGCTCGAGCAGCACCGGGCTTGCTTTCAGTGCCCCGTCGCGCATTGCCATCGAACCGGCAATCTTGAACGCCATTTCCGATGAATCGACTTCGTGATACGAGCCGTCGAACAACGTGGCCTTGCAATCTACCAGTGGGTAACCGGCAAGCACGCCATTTTTCATCTGCTCCTCGATACCCTTGCCGACCGAAGAGATGTAATCCTTCGGTACGACGCCGCCAACGACTTCGTTGACGAACTGGAATCCACCGCCCGGCTCAAGCGGCTCGAGCCGGATCTTGACGTGACCGTACTGGCCACGACCACCCGACTGGCGAACGAACTTGCCTTCGGACTCGACGGACTTGCGAATGGTTTCGCGGTAAGCAACCTGCGGCTTGCCGACGTTGGCTTCGACCTTGAATTCACGCTTCATACGATCAACAAGGATATCCAGGTGAAGCTCACCCATACCCGCAATGATGGTCTGGCCGGATTCTTCATCCGTGTGCACCCGGAAAGATGGATCTTCCTGCGCAAGCTTCGACAGCGCAACGCCCATCTTTTCCTGGTCGCTCTTGGTCTTGGGCTCCACCGCAACGGCAATTACCGGCTCGGGAAACTCCATCCGCTCCAGCGTGATGATGTGCGATGGATTGCAAATCGTGTCGCCGGTCGTAACATCCTTCAGACCCACGGCGGCGGCAATATCGCCGGCCCGGACTTCCTTGAGCTCTTCACGCGAATTCGAATGCATTTGCAGCAAGCGGCCAATTCGCTCTTTCTTGCTCTTGATCGGGTTGAGCACCGTATCGCCGGACTTCAAAATACCGGAGTAAACACGGAAGAAGGTCAGCGAACCGACGAACGGATCGGTGGCAATCTTGAATGCGAGTGCCGCGAACGGCTCTTCGTCGCTGGACTTGCGATGGCCTTCTTCTTCGTTGTCCAGGATGCCCTTGATCGGCGGCACTTCGGTCGGGTTCGGCATGTACTGGACAATCGCATCCAGCAGCGCCTGTACGCCCTTGTTCTTGAACGCCGTGCCGCAAAGCACCGGCACAATTTCGTTTTTCAGCGTGCTCGAGCGCAGGCCCTTGATGATCTCTTCGTTGGTCAGTTCCTCGCCTTCGAGGTATTTCTCCATCATCTCGTCGGACGACTCGGCCGCGGCCTCAACCATGACTTCACGCGCCTGCTGAGCCTGCTCGAGCAAATCTGCAGGAATGTCGCGTTCCTCGTAGGAGGTACCCATGGTCTCGGTATCCCAGTAGATGGCGCGCATCTTGACCAGGTCGATCACACCTTCAAAATCTTCTTCTGCGCCAATCGGCAGCTGGATCGGCGTCGGGCGCGCGCCCAGGCGAGCCTTGATCTGACCGACGACACGTTCGAAATTGGCGCCCGTGCGATCCATCTTGTTGACGAAGGCCATGCGCGGCACGGAATACTTGGTGGCCTGGCGCCAGACCGTCTCGGATTGCGGCTCGACACCGCCGACGGCACAAAATACAGCGACTGCGCCGTCGAGGACGCGCAGCGAACGCTCGACTTCGATCGTGAAATCGACGTGGCCCGGGGTATCGATGATATTGATCCGGTATTCCGGCCAATCCTTGTCCATACCGCTCCAGAAACAGGTCGTGGCAGCGGAGGTAATGGTGATTCCGCGTTCCTGCTCCTGCTCCATCCAGTCCATCACGGCATTGCCGTCGTGCACTTCGCCCAGCTTGTGCGAAATGCCGGTGTAGAACAGGATGCGCTCCGTGGTCGTGGTCTTGCCCGCGTCGATGTGGGCCATGATCCCGATGTTCCGGTAGCGTTCAATGGGTGTCTTGCGTGCCACAATAAACTCCAGGTCTTACCAGCGGTAGTGGGCAAAAGCCTTGTTGGCTTCGGCCATGCGGTGGACATCTTCACGCTTCTTGACGGCGTTGCCGCGTTCTTCGGCGGCATCCAGCAATTCTCCTGCCAGGCGCTTGGGCATCGACTTCTCGCCGCGCTTGCGGGCAAAATCGATGATCCAGCGCATGGCCAGTGTCTGGCGTCTGCGCGGACGTACCTCGACCGGAACCTGATAGGTGGCCCCGCCAACGCGTCGCGACTTGACTTCGACCGAAGGCGCGACGGCGTCCAGCGCGCTTTGGATCGTCTCGATCGGCTCGGCGTGACCGCGCTCCTTGATCTCATCGATCGCACCGTAAACGATGCGCTCGGCGACAGACTTTTTACCGTCCATCATGACCATATTGATGAAGCGGGTCAGCAATTCGCTACCGAACTTTGGATCCGGCAGGATATCGCGCTGGAAATTTGAATGCTTGCGGGACATAGGTTTTCCGTAAATATCAGTGTTTCAGTGATCGCTTGAAATAACCGGCCGAATCAGGTCTTCGGCTTCTTGGCGCCATACTTCGAACGCCCTTGACGGCGATCACTGACGCCGGCGGTATCGAGACTGCCGCGCACCGTGTGGTAGCGCACGCCAGGCAAATCCTTGACCCGGCCGCCGCGAATCAGCACGACCGAGTGCTCTTGCAGGTTATGGCCTTCACCACCGATATAGCTCGAAACCTCGAAGCCGTTGGTTAAACGGACACGGGCAACCTTGCGCAACGCGGAGTTCGGCTTTTTCGGCGTGGTCGTATAGACCCGCGTGCAGACCCCGCGCTTTTGCGGCGAGGCTTCCAGCGCCGGAACGTTGGACTTGTATTGTTTCGGGCGCCGTGGTTTGCGCACCAACTGGTTGATTGTCGCCATTTTTTTCCAAACCTGTAGAAAATAAACGACAGGCCGATGAATTTCGGTCTGCCGAAGAACGAGAATGTTAGACGGTTTGGAGGCTTATGTCAATAGCGTTTCAGGTTTTCTGGCACGAATGCTGGCTGCTTTTCCGGCATTCACGATGCCTGCTTGTGGTGGCCCGCAGATCAAGCCGCATCGGCCGAAATCGAGCACGCCGGCAAGGCCTCCAGCAGCAGACTGGGGCATGCGGTTTCCCGATGCATGTTCCGGCTCAGGCAGCGCCGCCAGCCGCGCGCGCCCGGCTGGCTGTGAAACAGACCGAGCATATGCCGGCCGATGTTGTGCAAGCGCGCGCCGCGCGCCATTTCGCGATCCGCGTATTCAGCCATTGCCGTCACGACCTGCTCACGCCTGGCCGGTGCGCTGCCCGGTTCGAGCCGATCCTGGATCGTGGCCAGAAGCCAGGGGTCCTGGTAGGCGGCACGCCCGAGCATGACGCCGTCGAAGCGCTCGAGTTCATCACAGGCCTGGCCGGCGGTCGAGATTCCACCGTTGACGATGATCTTCAAAGCCGGAAAAGCCCCGGCCAGTCGCACCACCCGCTCGAAATCCAGCGGCGGGATCTCGCGATTCTGCTTTGGACTCAGCCCACTCAGCCAGGCCTTGCGGGCGTGCACGATCAGCGTGTCGATGCCGCTGGACGAAACGATATCGACGAATCGGTGCAGAAATTCCTCACTGTCGTTTTCATCGACGCCAATCCGGGTCTTGATCGTCACCGGTATTGAGACTGCCTCGCGCATCGCCGCCAGACCGTCGCGCACGCGCTCGGGCTCGTTCATCAGGCAGGCGCCGAAGCGACCTTTCTGGACACGATCCGACGGGCAGCCGCAGTTCAGGTTGATTTCGTCGTAGCCGTAATCGGCGCCGATTCGGGCTGCGCGCGCCAGCTCGGCCGGCTCACTGCCGCCCAGCTGCAGCGCCACCGGCTGCTCGCACGGATCAAAAGCCAGCAGGCGCTGCCGGTCACCGTGCAGGATGGCCCCGGTGGTGAGCATTTCGGTATACAACCTGGCCGAAGGCGCCAGCAGGCGATGAAAATAACGGCAGTGACGGTCGGTCCAGTCCATCATCGGCGCCACGCAAATTCGCCATGAAGCCGACGCGGGGACAGCATTTGCGCTGCGGGCCAGCAGGTTCACTGAACCATCCCGGGACCGGCCAGGAACCACCAGGCCACACCACCAGCCGCGGCGGCCAGCGCTGCGACAGCAATCCACTTCCAGCGACCCTGAGGCGATTCGGGGACCCGGTCAAGCACACGGGCCGGCTTCAACCCAGGCGCCTGCAGGACAAAGCGCACGGTACCCAGGCGCAACTCGTCGCCCGATTGCAGCGCCTGCTGCCGGACGGCTTCGCCGTTGACCGCCGTATCGCCATAACTTTCAAGCAACAGTGCGCCATCGCGCTGAACGATGCGCGCATGCTGTGCGTCCAGCGCGTCCAGCCGGATATCGGCAGCGGCGTCCGAGCCGATCAGGGTTTCGTCGCCAAGGTCGAATGCCTGGCCGGTCACGGCACCGGATGCGGCTTTGAGTCGATAGTTCATGGCGCAACAGTATCGTGACTGCGATCGCTGTATTCAAGCACTTCACGCAACATCGTGGTCGCGTAGCAGCCCGAACGCAGTTCGAATTCAAGCCTCAGGGTGCTGCCGGATTCGAAAGCCCACTTCAGATCGAGTACGCGCATGCGCAGGGATCGGCGATCAGCGCGCAGCCGGAACCGGCACAAGCCTTCGACCAGTTCGCGATTTTGTTCGATCACTTCGCGCTCGATTTCCAGCGCCTGCCCCGAAACCACACAATCGCCCTCGCCCACCATCGGTCCGGTCGGATGCAGATCCATGCCGGCCACGCGTCGCTGTTGTTCCGGATCGGCGGCATCGCCGGCGAATACCGAATGCGTGCCGTCGAGCATCAGCACGTCGCCATCGATCATCTCGTTCCAGTTGCCTTGCGCGATGCGCCGCTCGAGGACCTGGTTGAACACCAGTGACCGGGCGGCCGAAAGATAGAAGCCGCGCTTGGATTTCGATGGCTTGCGCCTGAGCTCACCGCGAAACAGGCGATAGGCGCGCGCAATGTTGTTGCCGCCGAATCGCTGCTCGCCGAAACCGTTGGGCACGCCGTGCCGTGCGACATCCTGCAGGCGCTGTTCCAGGCCGTCCTGATCGCCTTCGATTTCACGGACCACGAGTTCGAAGCGATTGCCGGCGAGGCGCCCGCGCTGAATTTTGCGGCTGTGGCGGGCGACCGACAAAATGCGCAGCTGATCATCCTGCCAGCTTTGCCAGTCCGGGTCGGCCCGGCCGGGAAGCTGGATCGAAAACGGCTGGACGGTGACGGCATTGCGGTCCTTGAGCCCGGCAAAGCCGACATCGCGCACCGAGACCCCGGCCAGATCAGCCAGGCGCCGGGCCACATCGACGGTATTCGCGCCGCGTTTTTCAATTTCCAGCCACAGGTGTTCGCCTTCGCCGGAGGGCGTATAGCCGGTGTCCTCGACGACCCGGAAATCTTCCGGCCGGGTTCGGATCGCGCCACGCGCGACCGGACCGCCAAACGCAAACTCAGTCATCGATCGGCGGCTTTTCGGGTTTTTCGTTCAACGGCTCACTTGCGGCCTCCATCGCCTTGAGCGATGCGGCATCGGCCGGATCGAGGTCGTTGGGGTCAACCACCATGTAAAATTCCTCGCCCTGGCGAATCAGGCCCAATTCCGAGCGTGCGCGCTCCTCTACCGCATCCAGGCCGGACTTCAGATCCAGCACTTCGGCAGCAAGGGCATCGTTGCGCGCCTTCAATTCCTGGTTGCGCTCGTGCTGAGTCTCGATATGCGCCTGCAACTCGCCCACACGCGCATGCTGGCGCCACAACTGCAGTTGAAGAACAATCAATAAAATGACCAGACCGACAGTTACGACTCGCATGCATGGGCCACCAGGATTTCGAGTCTTAAGTGTACCGCGGACAAGGGATGTACGGCCCCGGCGACGGACGGATTCGCGCTTGCCGTGCTGCGCTGACTAAACACGCAGCGGATGCTCGACAAGACCGGGCCCCTTACGCTTGCGAGATCGAATCTTGCCCCGCTCGACAGCTTCCAGGTAGCCGTCGAGCCGGCCTGCATGGGTGACGACCGTTCAAAGGTGACCTGGAAATCGGTCGAATTTAACGCTCAGCTCCTGCTTAAACAACCGGATTCCTCTACTCTTTGCCGCTCAATCGACCCACGATTGGGTCATGGAAATCCAGCTCCAGCCGGGCGTTCCCCGCGAGGAGCGGCTAACGACAGGTTCCCAGGATCCGCTCGATCACGGCGAAATACAGCTCGGGCAGGCGCTCGAGATCGGCGCAGGCAATGCCCTCGTCGATTCGATGAATGCTGCGGTTGACGGGTCCCAGCTCGATGGTTTCGATGCCCAGCGGGCCAAAAAAGCGTCCATCGGAGGTGCCGCCACCGGTGTTCGCCTGGGCCTCGATACCCTGCACCTGGTCAACCGCCGCCAGCACCGCCTCGCGCAGCGGCCCGTTGGCCGGCCCGAACGGCGCACCGGAGATTCTGCAGTGCAGCGACCAGTCGCCCGGCATCTGGCGGCCGATCAGGTCGCGCAGCTGCGTTTCGAGCTGCTCGGCGGTCGAGTTGGGGTTGTGCCTGATATTGAACAGAATTTCGATTTCGCCGGGCGTCACGTTTTCCGCACCGGTGCCGGCGCGAATGTTCGAGATCTGCAAACGCGTTGCCGGAAACGCCTCGTCGGCATCGTCAAACTCGAGCGTCGCCAGCGCATTGAGCACCGGTGCGGCGCGATGGACCGGGTTTTCGGCCCGGCAGGCGTATGCGGTGTGACCCTGCTGCCCACGGATTACAAGCCGTGCCTGGATGCTGCCGCGGCGACCGATGCGCACGACATCGCCGAGCTGCTCGGCGCTCGACGGCTCGCCGACCAGTACGTAATCGGGCAGCAATCCACGTGATTCGAGTACCGGCACGATGCGCTGCACGCCATCGTCGGCCGGACCTTCCTCGTCGGAGGTCAACAGCAGCGAGATCGTACCGGCATGCTCGGCGTGGCCTTCAAGCAGCCGCTCCAGCGCCACGACAAAGGCGGCCACCGCCGATTTCATATCGGCCGCGCCGCGCCCGAACAGCATGCCGTCGCGCCGGGTCGGCACGAACGGGGGGCTGGTCCACTGGTCTTCGGGGCCCGGCGGCACGACGTCGGTATGGCCCAGCAGCAGCAAGTGCGGCGAGCCCTGCCCATGGCTTGCGAAAAGATTGGAAACCGGACCGAAGGGCATGGCCTCGACCACCATGCCGGCCTGGACCAGGCGCTGGGCGATCAGGGCCTGGCAGCCGGCGTCGTCGGGCGTGACCGACCGGCGGCCGATGAGTTCGTCGGCCAACGCCGCGACCGGGGAGATCATCGTGCGCTCAACCAGCTACGTAGCGCATCATCGAAACCGACTTGTATCTGTGTGCCGTCGACAAACACCGGGCGCTTGATCAGCGTCGGGTAATCGACCAGCAGGCGCGGCCAGTCCGGCGAGTCGAGCGCCGGGCGCTGCGCCGGGTCGAGCTGGCGCCAGGTCGTGGAGCGTCGATTGACCAGGCGCTCGGCGCCTGCCCGGGCCAGCCAGTCGCGCACCTGGCGCTCGTCGATACCGTCTTCACGCAGGTCGACCCAGGCGTGGACAACGCCGTGTTGATCCAGCCACTTGCGGGCCTTGCGGCAGCGATCGCAGGCCTTGATCCCGAATACCGCCAGGCCCATTAGTCCTTACCGATCTGGCGCTCGAATTCAACTTTCGGCGAATGCCGCAGATCGCGCCCTTCAACAAGGTAGACGATGTATTCGCCGACGTTCTTGCAGTGGTCGCCGATTCGCTCCAGCGACTTGGCGACCAGCAGCGCATCGAGAATCCGCCGGATATCGCGCGCATCCTCCATCATGTAGGAATAATACTGGCGGAAAATCGCTTCGTAGTCCTGGTCGACCTTTTGATCCTGGTGCAGGATTTCCAGCGCCACTTCAGGCGCCATCCGGGTGAACCCGTCCAGCGCCTTGCGCAGCATTTCCAGCACCGTGTGGCCCATTACTTCCAGTTCGCGATAGTCGTTCCGCGGCCGGTGATAATTGGCCAGCGAAATGGCCCAACGCGCGATTTTTTCCGCTTCGTCGCCAATTCGCTCGAGGTCGGATATCGTCTTGATGATCGCAAATACCAGCCGCAGATCGCTGGCTGTCGGCTGGCGCTTGGCAATGATCAGGTTGCATTCCTGGTCAAGCTTTTTCTCGATCAGGTTGACCTGTTCATCGGCTTCGATCACTTGTTCGGCAAGCGAGGTGTCGGCCGTGACCAGTGCCTGAATGGACTTTTTCAACATTTCCTCGACCATGCCGCCCATCGCCATCAGCTTTTGGCGCAGGTTTTCCAGTTCCTGGTTGAACTGGTTCGAGATGTGTTGATCGAAACTTTCCATCATGTCACTCCAAAATACCGGGCACGAATACCAGGCCGGACCCCATGCCCGAACCGGTTCAACCGTAGCGCCCGGTAATATAATCTTCGGTCGCTTTCTCGCGCGGATTGGTGAACAGCTTTGCGGTATCGCCGAACTCGATCAGTTCGCCAAGGTACATGTAAGCGGTGAAGTCCGACACCCGCGCAGCCTGCTGCATATTATGTGTGACAATCACGATGGTGTAATCGTTCTTGAGTTCGGCGATCAATTCCTCGACCTTGGCTGTCGAAATCGGATCCAGTGCCGAGCATGGCTCATCGAGCAAAATCACTTCCGGCTCGATCGCGATCGCCCGCGCGATCACCAGGCGCTGCTGCTGCCCGCCCGACAGGCCGAAGGCGTTGTCTTGCAAACGGTCCTTGACTTCATCCCAAAGCGCCGCGGCACGCAGCGCGCGCTCGACCACCTCGGCCAGCTTGCGCTTGTCGTTGACACCCTGCAGGCGCAAGCCGTAGGCCACGTTTTCGAATATCGACTTGGGAAATGGATTGGGTTTTTGAAACACCATCCCGACCCTGCGGCGATGTTCGGCCACGTCGACGTCCTTGTCGTAGATGTTCTGCCCATCGATCAGGATCTGACCGTCGATCCGGCAAATGTCGATCAGGTCGTTCATGCGGTTGAAGCACCTGAGCAGCGTCGATTTGCCGCAACCGCTGGGCCCGATGAAAGCCGTGACCCGATTGTCGGCAATCTGGAGGTTGATGTTTTTAAGGGCCTGGTCGGCGCCATAGTACAAGTCGAGGTCCCGAACCTCGATGCGCACGCTTTCCCGTTCGATCCGCAGCGTTTCGCGATTGCTGCCGAAAACGTCGCTTGCGACCGCCGAGTTGGCAGGAGAGGATTGCTCATTCATATTGGATCGTTCCATCATTGTCAGTCACCCTCGGCGCGGTACTTCTCGCGCAGACGGTTGCGAATAGCGATAGCGCTCAAGTTCAGCACAAGGATCAACACGACCAGCGTCAACGCGGTCGCATAGACCAGCGGCCGGGCCGCCTCGACGTTCGGGCTCTGGAAACCAACATCGTAAATATGGAAGCCCAGGTGCATGATCTTGCGCTCCAGGTGCACGTAGGGAAACTCGCCATCGATCGGCAGGCTGGGCGCCAGCTTGACCACGCCGACCAGCATCAGTGGCGCCACCTCGCCGGCCGCGCGTGCCACGGCCAGGATCAGGCCGGTCATCATGGCCGGCGCCGACAGCGGCACCACCACTTTCCACAAGGTTTCCCACTTGGTCGCGCCCAGCGCCAGCGAGCCCTCGCGAATCGTGCGCGGAATTCGTGCAAGCCCTTCTTCGGTCGAGACGATCACAACCGGCAGCGTCAGCAGGGCCAGCGTCAGCGAAGCCCAGAACAGGCCCGGCGTGCCGAAGGTCGGCGCCGGCAGGCGCTCGGGATAAAACATCTCGTCGATCGAGCCGCCGAGCAGGTAGACGAAAAAGCCCAGGCCGAATACACCGAACACGATCGAAGGCACGCCGGCCAGGTTGTATACCGAGATCCGTATGATTTTGAGAATCGCGCCCTGGCGCGCATATTCACGCAGGTAAATCGCGGCCAGCACGCCAAATGGCGTCACCATCACCGACATGATGAGCACCATCGTGACGGTGCCGAAAATAGCCGGGAATATGCCGCCCTCGGTGTTCGCCTCGCGCGGGAAGCCGGTCAGAAATTCCTTGATCTGGTGAGCGTAGAATCCGAGCTTGCCGGCCAGGTTCATTTCATTGTTTTTCGAGGCCATCACAAGCTGGCTCAGCGGCAGGCGCACTTGCTGACCGCTTGCCGTGCGCGCGACCAGAACATCGCGCCGGCTTTGTTCCAGCAGTTGCTTGCGCTGGGCCTGGATTTGTGAAAATTCGAGTTCCAGCTCGGCCTGTCGCGCATCGAGATCTGCCAGAGCCGCCGAAAGTTCCGCGTCCGACACCCCGCGCAGTTCGAGCCCGCGGCGTTCCAGCCGCACTTTTTCCATACGCGAGTTGATCGACCCGATTTCGACTTTTTCCAGGCTCCGAATGCGATCGTGCAGTTCATTGGCGCGATCGATTGCCTGTTGCAGCGCGGGCCACAAGGCATCTTCGGTCGCCACGACTTCACCCTCGCGCGCCAGCGCTTCGGCGTAACCGTAGAAATTACCCCATTCACGCCGCTCGATCATCACCGCATCGTCGGGGTAACTCAAGGGACCCAGCGCCGACTCGCGGTACCAGACAAAGTCGCGGCTGTCGATATCGCGGTTGCCGACCTTGATCAGGTGGCGGGTGACCAGCAGCTGGCCTTCTTCGACCACCTCACCCGCTTCGCGTACGCGCTGGGCCGGCAATGTTTCGCTGCGACTCATGACACCAAGCACCGGCACTTCCCGGCCTTCGACGGTGGCCGTGGTGGCCATGATCGGTGACGGCCAGAAATGGCCGAAGCCGCGCACCGCGATCAAGCTCAGCAAGCCGACGACCATGATCAGAGAGATCGCCAGACCGCCGCCGATCATCCAGATCCAGGGATCGCCCGTTTTGAACCAGTTTTTGATGGATGAAGGGAATTGAATCATGAATACATCCGGTTACAGGCTGCTGTAGCGCGCGCGCAGGCGCTGACGAACCAGTTCGGCAATGGTATTGACCAGGAAGGTCACGGCAAACAACACCAGGCCGGCAAGAAACAGAATGCGATAGTGCGTCGAATTAACCGCGGTCTCGGGCAATTCGACGGCAATGTTGGCCGACAGCGTGCGCATCCCCTCGAAGATATTGAAATTGACCACCGGGCTGTTACCGGTCGCCATCAGCACGATCATGGTCTCACCCACGGCGCGCCCGAAGCCGATCATCACGGCCGAGAAGATGCCCGGGCTGGCGGTCAGCAGGACCACGCGCGTGACTGTTTGCCAGGGCGTGGCGCCGAGCGCCAGCGAGCCCTGGGTCAGGTGCCTGGGGACCGTGAAAACGGCATCCTCGGCAATCGAGAAGATGGTCGGGATCACCGCGAAACCCATGGCGATGCCGACCACCAGCGCGTTGCGCTGGTCATAGGTGATGCCGATATCGGTAAACCACTGGCGCATGGAGCCGTCGAAAAACCAGATTTCGATCAGCGGCGACAGCGCGACCAGCCCCCAGACCACCAGCACGATCACCGGCAGCAGGATCACCGCCTCCCAGCCATCGGGGATCTTCAGTCTGAACCCTGCCGGCAGCCGGCTGAAGCCGAATGCCACGAGCAAAAACGACAGCGGCAGGCCGACCAGCACCGTGAATACCGCCGGAATGTGATTTTCCAGGAACGGTGCCAGCCACAGCCCAGCCAGAAACCCGAGAATGACGGTCGGCAAGGCCTCCATCACCTCGATCGTCGGCTTGACATAGCCGCGCAGCTTCGGCGCCATGAAATAAGCCGTGTAGACGGCCCCGGCGATCGCCAGCGGCATGGCGAACAACATGGCGAACAGCGCCGCCTTGAGCGTCCCGACCGTCAACGGGATCATCGAATATTTCGGCTCGAAACTGTCGGCCCCTGAAGATGCCTGCCAGACGTAATCGGGATCCTGTCGGCCCTCGTACCAGACCTTGCCCCACAGCGCCTTGAGTGAAACCTCGGGATGTTCGTTCCAGACATCGAACTGCAGGATGCGCCCGCGGTCGTCCTCGACGACCAGGCGATCGTCGACCGGCGACACCCCAACCGCTCGCAGGGGGCGGTCGTGAACCTGGTCGAGATAAAGAGTCCGCGCCGAGGTGCCGTAATGAAGCCCCAGTCCGCCGGCCGCATCGACTGCGGCAAAGCCCTTGCGGGTATATTCAGGCTGAATCCGGGTGATGGCGCCGGGATGCTGCTTGAAGTCCCTGACCCGGACCATGTCGAAAATGTTGTCGCTGGCACCAGCCGATTCGTCGCGCACCAGGAACCACTGGCTCAGGCGGCCTTCGGAAGTACCGACGATCCAGGAAAACGTGCCGTTGAGCATTTTCAGCTCGGTAATCGACTCGCCCGGCCCGGTTGCCGCGGACTGATCACCAACCACGGCCTCGTCCGGGTTCGAAATATCCCAATATATGAGGCGACCGGCACGGCTGGCGCCGATCAACGACCACAGGTTGGCCGTCAACTGCAAATAGGCGACCGGTTCCGGCGGACGCGGCAGCGTCCAGTCGCGGCGGGTCACTTCGGTCTCCCCGGTCAAAAAATTGGTCTTGGTGCCGAAACGAGCCAGGACCAGTCGGCCGTCGTCGGTTTGTGCGGCGACTCCAGTATCGTTGCGGCCGCTCTGGACGGCCAGCGTCTGCAACGATCGGCCTTGCGGGTCGACCTGCAACGGCTCGCTGCCCAACGGAAACCGGGGATTGGGTGCGACGCGGCGCTGCTGACCATCGAAATCCAGCTCGATGCCGTGCTCGACGATGATCGCACTGCCATCGGACAATCCAAACACCGCCTGGCGGGTGCGCGGCTCACCGACAGCCATGCTGACCACGTCCACGCCGTCGGGCACGCTCAAGTCGAACTCGCGCAACAAGCGGCCGTCTTCGAGCGCGAAATAGCTCAGCCGTCCCTGCGCTGAATAGCGCATGCCGACCTCGCCGTAGCGTTCCAGCGCAAGAGCCGAGAGCCCCGCCTCATCGGCACCCGGCGCCAGGTAGCTGGCTTGCTGTTCGATGCTGGCGCCGCGAAGCATCGGCACCACTTCGCTGAACAGGTAAACGAAGATCAGGGCCAGCGCGATCACCACGCCACCACCACCAAAACGCACCATCCAGCCAGCACTGAAATCGGCCACATATCGCCAGCGCCTTCGCCTCGCCATGGAGGCACGGCTGGGCAGGTAGCTCTGGCGCGCCGGGAGCGCGTTATCGTCAGCCTGGTTCATAAAGCAAGTGAAGCCCTGTTACAACGTCTTGTTACGACGCCTTGATTACGACGATTACAAATAGCCGGATCAATCCGAGCGCGCGGAATTAAAGCCCGAGTTGCTCGCGAATGCGCATCGCGACCGGTGCCGGCAACGGAATATAACCGTCACGGACGACCACTTCCTGGCCCTGGCGAGACAGCACCAGGCGGAAAAATTCGCGCTCCAGCGGGGCCAGCGGCTGCTTGGGCTTCTTGTTGACATAAACATACAGCAGGCGCGCCAGCGGATATTGCCCGCTCGCAGCAGTCTCGGCATCGGGCGCAACACACTCGGCGCCCTGGTCCGGCGCAATCTCCAGCGCCTTGATGCCCGAAGTCATGTAACCAATGCCGGAATAGCCAATACCATTGAGTGATTCGGTCACGCCCTGCACCACCGAGGCCGATCCCGGTTGCTCATTAATGCCCGGCTTGAAATCACCACCGCACAAGGCGTTGTCCTTGAAAAACCCATAGGTACCGGACACGGCGTTGCGGCTGTAGATCGTGAAGTCCCGATCGGCCCAGGCCCCCGCCAGGCCCAGCTGGCCCCAGCGCGTGATGTCGTTTGGCGCCCCGCAGCGGCGGGTCACCGAAAACACCGCGTCCACCTCGGGAATCGACATGCATTCGATCGGGTTGTCCTTGTTGACCATCACCGCCAGCGCGTCGATCGACGTACCGACCGGCGTCGGCGGATAGCCGAACCGCTCTTCAAATGCCTGGATTTCGCTGGACCGCATCAGGCGGCTCATCGGACCGAAATTGGCCGTGCCCTCGGTCAACGCCGGCGGCGCCGTGGACGAACCTGCGCCCTGGATCTGGATGTTGACGTTGGGATAAAACTTCGCAAATTCCTCGGCCCACAGTGTCATCAGGTTGTTCAACGTGTCCGAACCGACCGACGAAAGATTGCCCGAAACCCCGGAAACCGGCTCGTATACCGGGAGGTTCGGGTCGACGCGACCCTGCGCCTGCACCTGAAGCGAAGCCAGCGCCAGCATTAGCGTGAACCCAAGCTGCTTGAATTTCATCATTTTGCACCTTCTCGTAAAAGTGGAAAGGTAACGTTTTCAAGTTACGGATTTATGACCCAGGACGATTGACCTGGCAGCCGGCGCATTGTGTGACAGTATTATTACACTGGTATGACAGCTGCGAACTTGTCATCTTCCCGGCAAGGCATCGATGCTGCGCAGCCGTGATGCATCGAATTGACAGCAAAACTCGCTGCCCTCGCCGGGTTCGGAATGTATTTCCAGCGTCGCGTCATGGCGCTGAAGTACGTGCTTGACGATCGCCAGGCCCAGCCCGGTGCCACCCCGCGAACGGCTGCGCGCCAGATCGACGCGGTAAAAACGCTGGGTAATGAAGGGGATGTGCTTTTCCTCGATGCCGATACCGTCATCGGAAACACAGAATCGCCCACCGCCATCGGCATCGCGGTACCAGCGAATGCGGATTCGACCGTTATGCTCGGTGTAGCGGACGGCATTGAATACCAGGTTGGAAATTGCACTGTAGAGTTCGTTCTCCACGCCTGCCAGGCCCAACCCGGCGTCGATATCCATCTCTATGGTCCGGTCGCAGCCGACCTGGGCCAGCGCTTCGTTGCGGACCTTGCGAGCCAGTTCAGACACGTCGACAGGCCGCTCGTCGGGCTCGGCCGGAACATCGGTTTCAAGCCGCGACAACTCGAGCAAATCGTTGACCAGCGTGGTCATGCGCCGGACCTGGTTCTGCATTTCCTCCAGCGGACCATCCCAGACCGGCGGAATCTCTTCATCATCGGTCAGGTTCTCGAGATAGCCGCCGAGCACCGTCAACGGCGAACGCAATTCGTGCGAGGCATTGGCAACGAAATCACGACGCATGTTTTCCAGTTTTTGCAGGCGGGTGATGTCGCGCACCAGCAGCAGATATTGTCCGCTGCCGTAAGGCACCACGCGCACCGACAGCCTGGCATCGGGATTGACCGGCGAATCGACTTCGACCGGGTGACTGAAATCTCCCAAACGCATCAGCCGTTCGAACGCCGGGGCACGCAGCAGGCTGGTGACCGGCTGGCCCAGGTCGCGGATGCTGGCCAGGCCCAGCAGTCGAACCGCCGCACTATTGAACCAGGTAATTCGACGATCCGAATCCAGCACCACCGTGCCGTCGGGCATCGCGCCGGTCGATTCGCGGAATTCACGAATCACCCGGGCCAGCCGCTTCTTGCGCTTGGCGTAGCGCCGCTGCAGCGAATAATACTGCTCGAACACCTCTCCCCAAACACCCCAGGACTGTGGTGGCTGAGCCCGTCGGCCGGTACGCAGCCAGGATTCCAGCCGATGCATTTGACGCATATGGCGGGCACCGGACAGCGACAGCGCCAGCACGATCCACCAGCCCAGCGTGCCACCGAAAATGATCCAGAGCAAACCCGACAGCGTTACCCAGAACGCCAGTAACAGAAACTCGGCCAGCCACGCGTTGCGCATCAATCCACCTGTTCCACTGAAAACCGGTAACCGGCCCCGCGCACGGTCTGGATGAACCGATCGCAGCCGAACGGCGCCAGTGCCTTGCGCAGCCTCAGGACGTGCACATCGACGGTACGCTCCTCGACGTAGACGCCGCCGCCCCAGACATGATCCAGCAGCTGCGAGCGGCTGTAGACCCGGTCCTGGTGGGTTATGAAAAACTTCAGCATCCGGTATTCGGTCGGCCCGAGTTCGACCGGCCGCGACTCGACCATGACCCGGTGCGAGGCCAGGTTCAGCGTCAGTTCGCCGGCCCGGACCTCCTCGCTGTCGCCTTCGGGCGCGGCTCGACGCAGCACGGCGCGCATGCGTGCGAGCAGTTCGCGCGCCGAGAACGGCTTGGTAATGTAGTCGTCGACGCCGCTGTCGAGTCCCTGGACCTTGTCGTCTTCGGTCGAGCGCGCGGTCAGCATGATGATCGGGATGTCGCGGGTCATCTCGTCCCGGCCCAGGCCGCGCGCGAACTCGATGCCGCTGGTATCGGGCAGCATCCAGTCCAGCAAAATCAGATCCGGCCGCTCGTCGGCAACCTGGACCCGCGCCTGTTGGCAGTTGACCGCCTCGAGCACCTCGAAACCGGAGCGTCGCAGGTTGAAGCTGATCATGTCGCGGATCGCGTCGTCGTCTTCGACGATCAGAATTTTCTTGTTCATCGGCTTGCTCATGAGAAACGGACCGCGGTCAACTGGCGCCCGACCTGTCGCATCGACCCCGAAGCCCGTATTTCAACAATGTCACATGACCAAACCGTGACAATTGTCGTGACAATTGCCGTGACGCTTGTCATGACAAGCGTCGTGACAAGCGTCGTGACAATCGATATCACCGTCTTTATGTCCATCTCCATGAGATTCAGCCCGCTGCCCCGGCATTGGCGTAAATCGACTGCATCCGCTCGACCTGCCCGGCCAGTTCGCGACGCAGGAAATCCGGTGCCAGTACCTCGACGTCCGATCCGTAGCGCAGGATATCCATGACCAGTTCACGGCTGGAGCCAAACGGCAGCTCCAGGCACAGCGAACCATCGGGCTCCAGCACCGCGCGCTGTTCGGGATGCCATTGCTCATCGGCCGCCCAGCGCGCAGCCTCGGGCGAAAAACGAAGTTCGGCACGGTTATCGGCCGGCCCGGAGAAAATCCCGTAGGCCTGGTCGAAATGTTCGTGCAGCCGCTGCGCTTCCATGACCAGGCTTTTTTCGTCCAGCGACACGATGCCGGTGATTCGTTCAACCGCGAAGCTGCGCAAACCGTCGGCCTGGTGGCACCAGGCATCGAGATACCAGCGATCGCGGTAGGCGGTCAGTCGCTGTGGCGAAACGTCTCGCTCGCTGACCGCGTCGCGGCGCCGGCCGTGGTAGCGAATCCGAAGCCGGTAATCCTTGAACAGGGCCTTGAGCAGGTCCTCGAACAGGCGCGCCGGGACCGGCCGGCCGGCGTCGTGTCGAATATGCACGCGTTCGGGATGGGCCGAAAAGCCGATCCCCTCCTCGTCGATCAGCTGCGACATGCGCTGTTGCAGCATATCCAGTTCATCTTGCAGCAACCCAGGCTGGACATTGCTGAGGATCTGGCGGGCGGTCAGCAGGGCCTGGAGTTCTTCCGGGCTGATCCACAAGCCGGGCAGTTCGAAATTGCCAGCCAGGCTGCGATCATAGAAATAGTGACGGCTCTCTCGGTCCTGCTCCAGCGGTGCGCCGAGCACATCGCGCAGTTCGGCGACCAGACGATACAGCGTCGCCTGGCTGCAACCGAGCTCTTGCATCAGCAACTGGCGCGAAACGGGGGTTCGACGCTGTCGCAGCAAATCATGCAAATGGTAGAGTTTTTCGCGCCTGGACATGCTGGTCGGGGTCCTTTCAGCTTGCGCTTTTCCGGCACCGGCTGCAGCGGCCGTAGACTTCCAGGACCTGGCGCGAAGGCTCGAACCCGGCCTTGCGCGCCACCGCCGCCAGTTCCAGCGACAGGTCGTTGTCCGGAATCTCGTTGACCCGCCCGCATTCTTCGCAGATCAGGAACTGGCCATGGTGCTGGTGCCTGGGGTGGAAACAGCTGACGAATGCATTCAGGGTTTCCAGCCGGTGGATGAAGTGGTGCTCAAGCAAAAAATCCAGCGCCCGATAGACGGTCGGCGGTGCCGCCGTGGGCTGCTCGGTCTTGAGCCGATCGAGCAGGTCATAGGCCTTGACCGGCCCGTCGGCTTCGAGCACCAGCTCGAGGACGCGCCGGCGCGTCGGCGTCAAGCGCAGGCTGTCGCGGGCACAGCGCTGTTCGACTTCTTCGATGACCCTGGTAGACGCCGGCATCACGGCAGTTTAACGCACGCAACGCTTCATGATCCAGCCTCGCCGGAGGCGCGCCGGGCGATGAACTCCAGCGCCTGGTCGATGCGCGCCAGCGCGCGTTCGCGCCCGACCAGCCAAAGAGTCTGGTCGATCGACGGCGAATTGCCGTGCCCCATCAGGGCCACCCGCAGTGGCTGGCCGAGCTTGCCCATGCCAATTTCAAGATCCTCGGCGGTTTCGTCAACGACCGCGCCCAGCGTTTCCGGCTCCCAGTCGCAATCGACCAGCCTGGTGCGCACGGCGGCCAGCGCATTGGCCGCCACCGGCCGCAGGTGCTTTTTGGCAGCGCCCGGATCGAATTGTTCGAAATCCCTGAAAAACGGCCGGCTTTGCTCGGCCACCTGGATCAAGGTCTCGCAGCGCTGCGCCTGGACCAGCAGCAGGTTCTCCAGCGGCGGTCCGTTTTCGATGTCCAGGCCAAGCCGCTGCAGGTGCCATTCCAAATCGGGCAGCACCCGCTCGGGCGGGCTGCTGCGCAGGTAATACTGGTTGAGCCAGTTGAGCTTCTCGACATCAAAACGCGAAGCCTTGCGATTGACATCCTCGATCCGGAACAGCGACACCAGTTCATCGCGCGAAAACTGCTCCGAATCGCCGTGCGACCAGCCCAGCCGGGCCAGGTAATTGACCATGGCATCAGGCAAATAGCCCAACTCGCGCCAGGCCAGCACGCTGACTGCACCGTGGCGCTTGGACAGGCGCGCGCCGTCTTCGCCGAGAATCATCGGCACATGTGCAAAAATCGGCGGCTCCGCTCCCAGCGCCTGGTAGATATTGATTTGTCGCGGCGTATTGTTAATGTGGTCGTCGCCGCGAATCACCAGGTTGATCTGCATTTCCAGGTCGTCGACGACGACGGCAAAGTTATAGGTCGGACTTCCGTCGACTCGCTGGATGACCAGGTCGTCGAGTTCGCGGTTGTCGAATTCGATCGGCCCGCGGACCCGGTCGCGAAAAGCCACGATGCCTGCATCCGGATTGCGGAAGCGGATGACCGGTTCGATGCCGGCCGGCGGATGATCGAGGTGTCGACAATGGCCGTCGTAGCGAGGCTTCTCACCACTGGCCATCGCCTCCTCGCGCAAGCCGTCGAGCCGCTCGCGCGAACAGTAGCAGCGGTAGGCCTTGCCCTCGGCAAGCAGACGATCCACGGCGGCCTGGTAGAGGCCCATGCGCTCGGACTGGTAAATTGGCCCTTCGTCGGGCGCCAGGTCAAGCCACGCCAGCCCGTCCAGAATGGCCTGGACCGATTCGGCAGTCGATCGGGCCCGGTCGGTGTCCTCGATGCGCAAAATGAATTCGCCGCCGGTGGAACGAGCAGCCAGCCAGCAAAACAGGGCCGTGCGAGCCCCGCCGATGTGCAAAAACCCGGTGGGGCTGGGCGCGAACCGGGTTCGAATTGGCGCGCCGTCTGGAGTGGAATTTTCAGTCATGAGTATTTGGCCAACCGATTTGATGCCGATCGGGACAATCGGCGAAAAGCATGCAAGTTTATCAGAGTAGGGGATGTTTCCTCGCGCGGCCGAATGCAGTATAAGGATTGCCGGCACAACAGCATCATTCGGTCGACGCTGTCCACCGAATGTTCATGGTAAGGCATCTTCAAGTCCGGTAGATGCGGGTCTTGCCAGGGAGCGCATCGGAAACACGCTCACCTGGAATAGGTACCATGTAATAAATGCCGTGCGCCTGACTGCGAAATGCCCCGAATGCGGGCCCTGGCGGCGCAGCAGTAGAATGGCCGTAACGAGGATGGATTCGGGATGGAGGCAGGGGCTTGAACAGTGCGATCGGATAAATGGCCACGACAATGGACCGGGAGCCGCCCGCCGCGCCGGCGCGGCGAACTGCGTGGGCGCCCGCTGCAACGTCTGCTGCTGGTCCTGATCGTGTTGCTGGTCGCAAGCTCGGGCAGTCACAGGCTCACCGAGCTCGACCGAATTTTTGAACGCGGCCGGCTGGTCATGCTGTCGATCAACGGTGCCACCACCTACTACCTGGGTCCAAACGGTGAATCCGGTTTCGAATACGATCTTGCCCGCCAGTTCGCACAATACCTGGGCGTTCCGCTGGAAGTCGTCACGCTGCCGTCGGTTGGCGCCCTGCTGCCGGCGCTGTCAAGCCGCCAGGGCGATTTCGCCGCCGCCAATCTGTCGCGTACGCCGGAACGACAGCGCCAGGTTCGTTTCGGACCGGTCTATGAAACCGTCAAGCCGGTCGTCGTCTATCGCCGCGGCTCGCGCCGCCCACGCAACGTCGAAGACCTGCTCGACGGTACGCTGGCGATCATCGACGGCACCAGCTACGACATGTTCCTGGGCAAATTGCGCGACCGTATCGGCCTGGAGTGGGAGACCCGGGACGAGGCCAGTATCGAGGATTTACTGGAAGCGATCAGCAACGAGGAAATCGATTTCACCATCGTCGACTCCAATATTCTCGACCTGAACCGACGCTACTTTCCGGCCGTTCGCCCTGCCTTCGAATTTCCAGGCGAGCAATCGCTGGCCTGGGCCATGCGCCTGGACGACGACGACAGCCTGGCGCAGAAGATGCGGGAATTTTTTGTCGTTTCCGACTCCGAAAAAATACTTGAACAGCTCCGACTTCGCTATTTCAGCCATGTCGACAATTACGAATCGGTCGGCACGTTTACCTTCATGCAGCAAATGCGCGAACGCCTGCCCCGATTTCGTCACCTGTTCGAGCACGCCGCTGAGGAGATTGGCCAGGACTGGCGGCTGCTGGCGGCGATCAGCTACCAGGAATCGCACTGGAATCCGAACGCGGTGTCCCGAACCGGGGTGCGCGGGCTGATGATGCTGACCATGCCGACCGCACGCCAGCTGGGAATTGCCGACCGCAACGACCCCGAACAAAGCGTCGTCGGCGGCTCGCGCTACCTGCAATCGATGCTGCAGCGTCTGCCCGAGCGCATCGAACAGCCGGACCGGCTGTGGCTGGCGCTGGCAGCCTACAACATCGGGCTGGGCCACCTGGAAGATGCGCGGGTCCTGACCGAACGCCAGGGCGGCAACCCCGACCGCTGGGTCGACGTCCGCGTACGCCTGCCGCTGCTGACCCAGAAACGCTATTTCTCGCAAACCCGCTTCGGCTATGCACGCGGCTACGAGGCGGCCAGTTACGTCGAAAACATTCGCACCTTTTACGAGATCCTGGTCTGGATGGACAGCCGCAACCACCCGCTGCTGGCCATGGATAAAGGGTTGTCTGACGACGAGGCGACCGATATTCTGGATTCGACCATGCCGCCTGCCGACGTCGCCAGCGATTCCGGCTGAAGTCGGCATATCCGCACCTCAGTGCATGGCCATCGTTCATTTCAATGTTGTCAGATCGTCCGCCAGCTCCTTGAACGTCGGGACCACGAACTCCGCTGTTGGGCCGAAGGGAAACTGCTGCTGACCGGGACGGCCGACAAATGCGGACCGCATGCCGGCCCAGGCTGCACCGGCCACGTCCCAGCCGTGGGCCGCTACCAACAGACACTCCGACACATCCACCCCGGCCCGGCCCGCGGCCCAGCGGTAGACGTGGGCGTGCGGCTTGTACAGACCGACTCCCTCGACGCTCAACGCAGCCTCGAACAGCTTGTCCAGCCCACCGTTTTTCAACTGCTCGGCGACGGCCGCACCCGAGGAGTTCGTCAGCGTGAACAGCCGATAATTCGCATCACGAAGGCGCTCGAGTGCCGGCACCACATCCGGATGCGGCGGCAGACAGCGGATCGGCGCAACCGCCTTGTTCGCCGTCGCTTCGTCGAGATCAATCCCCTGATTCCCGGCAACCACGCGCAGAGCCGCGACCGCGATTTCTCCGAAGTCCCTGTAGCGGTCGGCTACGGTCGTCACCAGCGAGTACTGCAGCATCGTCGTGAACCACAACGGGACCAACTCCGGGCACCCGCCCAGCGCTTTGCTGACCGACTCCCTTACCGGCCTCAGGTCGAGGAGCGTCTCATTGACGTCGAAGAAAATCACCATCGGTCTTGGCATAGCTGAATCCTCCTTCTCAACTGGGGGAGCGGTGACCATGCCCGCACGTTCCGCCGAATAAAAACACCCGGATGCCCATTTGGACGCGCACAACGCGATAAAAACGACCGTTAGACAGCCTTTGGCTAGCGATGCACAATGCTCCAGGCAACGGCCGCCCTGCCGAAAGGGCGGCTGACATGATTATGCTTGCTTTTCAATTACTCTTTTCAATTACTCTTTTCAATTACTACAGCGGACTCGTCAC
>JAVVET010000045.1:0-2917 GCA_032251235.1 Wenzhouxiangellaceae bacterium | reverse complement strand
CTTTTCAATTACTCTTTTCAATTACTCTTTTCAATTACTACAGCGGACTCGTCACCGCAGTGAATAAAGAATTGGCCTTTTGCTGTAGCCGATGATGACAGCTCAAACCAACCGCGGCCCGATTTTTCATCACCATCATCATGGCCCGACCAGGAAAATTCGACTCGCGTTCCATCACCCGAGACCCGGTAATCCAATTGGCCCTCAACGGCACCGAACATGAAAAATCCGAGCTCATCCTCATCGAACAGAAAATAGCCGGGCGCTATGAGATCGACGAGATCCTGGTCCCAGGTCTCCATCCACCGGATACCCCAACGTCCTCTGAACTTGTCCATAACAGCTCCTTATCCGGAGACGCCGAAGATCCGCACAAAACCGTGAAGAGCCGTAAAGTTTGCGGCAAACTGTGTCGAGCTCATTTTGCCAGCCTTCGTTATCATGGTAAACTAATGAACCTTGTTCGGCGTCTATGTATGCCGCGAGAAATGCCCGTGTTGATCCAGAAAAGCTCGCGTCATTTCCGATTTGTTCCATAAGGTAGCCACCCAGTGCGTGGACGGCCCTGAGTAGCGCTGCCGTGTACTCTTGCTATTAGTGTCAAGGTCGGCCCATACCCAGAAGTCCTTGAAGATTTTCATTAATCCTTCGGCAACGCTTTTCTCCAGATTCGGATCGACACCGTACTGCAACCGGGAACACAAAATGACCAATTTCAAGACAATTTCACTGACTGTCATTGCGACGCTGCTGGCCGTGGTGATCGCCGTAATCGCATTCACCTGGAGCGGGCTTTACCCTGTTGCCGCGAACAGCGGTCATATAGCGCCGATTGGCTGGCTGCTTGAAACCACGCGCAAGCGATCGATCGCCGTGCGCGCCTCCGGTCTGGTTGTCCCCCAGGATCTGGGGTCATCGAATCGGATCGCCACCGGGGCCGGTCATTACAAGGAGATGTGCGCCGGCTGCCACGGCGCGCCGGGCGTGGATCCGGCCGGTGCATTCAACCCGGCGCCACCGGCGCTGTATCGGCATCGCGTCAAGCCCCGCGAAGCGTTCTGGACGGTCAAGCACGGTTTGAAGATGACCGCCATGCCCAGTCACCTGGACCACTCGGATGCCGATAACTGGGACACGGTCGCGTTCCTTCAGGCCTTGCCCGACATGAGCGCCAATGAATATACTCAGGTTACCGAACAGGCGAATCACGAGCATGCCAACGGTCAGGAGCACGATCATGGCGCTCAAGCTTCCGGCCAGGTCGCGGGCAGCCTTCCTGACGCCAAAGCGCATGATGACAGTGCAAACCACGACCACGACGGCGACACTTCGCATGGTCACGCCGATGGTGAAGACCTTGCGCCGTCGAATGGGGACACCGGTCATGATCACGGGAACCAAGCGGCCACGGCCGAGGCGACGATCGAAGCGTTCCATCATGCGCTCGCCGAAGGCCGCGGCGATGATGCGCTTGGCTATCTTCATCCGCGCGCAGTCATCACCGAAGGCGGGCGCGTCGAGACCGTCGAACATTACGCCGGTGGCCACATCAAGGGGGATATGGAATTCCTCGGCCAGTTGTCGATCGAGACCATCGCACATGAAGTGCTCGCAAAAAGTGAGACTCAGGCCACGATTTCGAGCCAAAGTCGCATGCGGGGTCAGATAAGAGACCAGGTCGTTGACGTTCTGTCCAGCGAGGCGGCAACGCTGGTCAAAACAGACAAAGGCTGGCGCATTCTGCACCTGGCCTGGAGTTCGAGACCCTACTCCGAGGGCTGAGCCTCCGAGACGAGCTGGCTGTAGACCTCCCTCGCCAGCCAACCCACCAGTCAGCGAACCAACGAGTTCCGATCACCTTCCGCGCAAGAACAACTTGTCCAGCTGGGTCATGTCCAGCTCGACCCAGGTCGGCCGGCCGTGGTTGCACTGGTCGCTGCGCTCGGTTCTTTCCATGTCGCGCAGCAAGGCATTCATTTCGGCCGCGTTCAACGTTCGGTTGGCGCGCACCGAACCGTGACAGGCCGCGGTCGACAGCAGTTCATCGATGGCCTGTTCGACGCGGCGGCTGTCGCCGAGTTCGACCAGGTCGGCCAGCACATCGCGTACCAGCGCATTCTTGTCGGCACCGGCCAGCAAAGCGGGCACCGCGCGCACCAGGATGCTTTCGGGCCCGGCCGCATCCAGATCGAAACCCAGGCGTCGCAGGTCTTCTACGTGGCGTTCCAGCACGCGCGCTTCGCGTGCCGAAACCGCCAGCGTTTCGGGCACCAGCAGCGGCTGGGAGCGAATCCGGTCTTCGCTCCAGGACTGCTTCATGCGCTCGTAGGTGATTCGCTCGTGGGCCGCGTGCATATCGACGATGATCAGCCCGCGCGCATTCTGCGCCAGCACGAAAACCCCGTGAATCTGGGCCACAGCGAAACCCAGCGGCGGAATTTCACCGTCGGGAACTTCGCCCGACGACATCGTTGCGACACGGCCCGCATCATTCGACGGCGCGAGCCTCGAATACTGCTGCAGCGATTCATGGACCGAGAGCCCGAGCCCGCCCTGGCGCTGGGCCTCAAAAGCCCGACCGGCAACGCCCCGCACACCGCCCGAAGCGCTGCTCGGACCGGACGGATCATCAGCCGATCGGTGCTGCGGCACGCCGGCCCCGGCCCGCGTTTCGGCCAGCGCGCGGTAGATCATCGAAAACAGAAAATCGTGAATCAGGCGCCCGTCGCGAAACCGCACCTCGGTTTTTTGCGGATGGACATTCACATCGACGCGCGCGGCCGGCATTTCCAGCATCAGCACGTAGGCCGGATGGCGCCCGGAAAACAGCACGTCGGAGTAGGCCTGGCGTACCGCGTGCGCCACCAGGCGATCGCGCACCAGCCGGCCATTGACGAAAAAATACTGCATGTCGGCC
>JAVVET010000044.1:0-27167 GCA_032251235.1 Wenzhouxiangellaceae bacterium | reverse complement strand
CATCCGGCGCGCCAGCGCCGGGCTGCTTCGCCGGCATGAGCTTTTTTGGTTACTTTTTGAGCCCAAAAAGTAACTCGCCATAACCGGCGCAGCCGGCACCAACTTCAGCGCACGGCTTCGACGGGCTCCGGCTCGGCTGAGGCCTGCAGCAACTGCTGCAGGCGCCGCCACTGCGGCAGGCCATCGCCACCCTTGATCTGCTCGGCCTTGCGCGCCAGCGCCGGTTGGGCCTGGATCATCGCGTGGAAGATCAGGTGCTGTTCGATCGAGCCGTGCAGCGTGTCGGCACCCGGGCCGATTGCATACACGGCCACATCTTCGCCACTGTGCGTCGATGCGGACAAACCGGCAATCGCTTCCTGTCGAAAATCCGGATGCTCGGGATCGATGTCGTCGTAGTCAGGCCGCGGACCCGATCGAAAGCCCGGACCGTTGATGTAGTTCAGCGAGGTGTAGGGTTTGCCTTCGCTGTCCAGCGAAAGCTTGCTGGAGCCGCCGTCCCGGCCCGGTCCGCGCACCAGCCCGAGGATCGGGTTGCCGCGCTCGGCATAGCCGCCGAAGGTCAGCGCGTGGCTGTGATCGGCGGTGACGATCACCAGCGTTTCGGCCGGGTCGATGCGCGCCATGGTCGCAGCAATGGCGTCGGACAAGGCAATCGTGTCGGTCAGCGATCGGTAGGCATTACCGGCATGGTGCGCATGGTCGATGCGCGCCCCCTCGACAATCAGCAGGTAACCATCGGACTCGCGCCGCTGCAGGATATCCAGTGCCTTGATCGTCATTTCGGCCAGCGACGGCTCGCCGGCGCTGTCGCCGGCGCGATCGTGTTCGTATTGCATGTGCGACTGCTCGAACAGGCCCAGCACATTGCCCGGCGCATCGGCCGGCAGCTTGTCGAACATCGACTGGTTCCAGACGAAAACCCGCGACGGATCGGCCTTGAGCCACGCATCGATCAGGTTGGTCCGGTCCCGACGGCGTCCAGGCTGGTCACCGTATTCCGGGTCGAAGGTTTCGGCCGGCATGAAGCTGGACCGGCCGCCGCCGAACACCACGTCGAGGCCGCCGCCGATGTCGTAGTCGACCAGCTGGCGGGCGATATCGCGGCAACCGGCCTGGGCCGCAGCCGGCGCCAGGCCGGAGTCGTCTTCCCAGCCGCGCTCGGGCGCTTTTGCATAGGCCGCAGCCGGCGTGGCGTGGGTGATCCGCGCCGTGGTCACGATGCCGGCCGAGAGCCCGGACGCTTTTGCCAGGTCCACGATCGAGACCAGTTCATGCCCGGCGACCGAATCGCAGTTCGCACGGGTTGATCGCTGATCGACGGCGATGGCACCGGCATAGCTTTTGACGCCGGTGACCATCGCGGTCATCGTGCCGGCCGAATCGGGCGTTTGCTGGTTGGTGTTGTAGGTCTTCGCCAATGCAATATTTGGAAAGCTCTCGAACGAAAGCCTGTGGCTCTCGCCGCTTTCGCCGGCCTGCTGGCCGGCCAGGAGGCGTGCCGCGGTTATCGTCGTCAGGCTCATGCCGTCGCCGACGAACAGGATGACATTGCGGGCCTGGCCGGAATCACTCCGTTCCCGGCGCTGGGCAATCGCCTGCTCGCCCGAACGATACCAGCCGGCCGGGGTTTCGGCGGCCGGGGTTTCGGCGGCCGGGGTTTCGGCGGCCGGAATCGGCTCGGCCGCAGGCGCGGATGCCCAGGACGCCTGCAGCAAAAAAAACGGCAGCGCCGCCAGCGTCGATTTGATCATCATGGATAATTTCATAGCCGAATAGTCTATCGAGATTTTGTTGCAAAAGGGTTTCAGCGGCCATCGAATCCGGTCAGAATTCCCGGCTTGAGCGGACCTGGCCCGATTGCATTCGACCCGCAGGGCGTTTGCGGCTACACTCGACTTCATCGATCAAGCGCTTGAGGACTGTTGATGAGCCTGACCCTGGGAATTCTGCTTGAAACCGCACCCGGCGAAAAACGGGTTGCACTGGATCCGCCGACCGCCGCCCGGCTGGCGCAGATGGACGTCAAGCTCGTCGTCCAGAAAGGAGCCGGCGCCGCAGCCGGCTTTCCCGATAGCGAATGGTCCGACGTGCAATGGTCCGACGACCCCGGCGAAATCGTGGCCCAGTCCGACATCCTGGCCTGCGTTCAGCGCCCCGATGAAAAGGCACTGAAGGCCATGAAATCCGGCAGCCTGCTGATCGGCAGCCTGGCGCCCTACCGCGATCTTGAGCAACTCGGCCAGCTTGCCGAGCAAGGCGTTTCAATCATGCCGATGGAACTGGTCCCGCGCATCAGCCGGGCCCAGTCGATGGACGTGCTGTCGTCACAAGCCACCATCGCCGGCTACCAGGCCGTGATCATCGCGGCCGATTTATCGCCACGCATTTTCCCGATGCTGACCACCGCGGCCGGCACCTTGCGCCCGGCCAAGGCCGTGGTCATCGGCGCCGGCGTTGCCGGCTTGCAGGCCATCGCCACGGCCCGGCGGCTGGGCTGCCAGGTCGAGGCCTACGACATCCGGGCGGCGGCCCGCGAGCAGGTCGAATCGCTCGGCGCCAAAATGATCGACACCGGCGTCGATGCCGAAACCGAGGGCGGCTACGCACGCGAGCTTACCGACGAGGAGCGCCAGCAGCAGGCCGACGCACTGGCCGATCACCTGGCGCGCGCCGATGTGGTGATTTCAACCGCAGCCATTCCCGGTCGACCGGCGCCGAAGATCATTACCCGGGCGATGGTCGAAAAAATGAAAGCCGGCAGCGTCATCATCGACATCGCGGCCGAAACCGGCGGCAACTGCGAACTGACCCAGGCCGGTGAAACCATCGACGAAGGCGGCGTCATCATCAACGGCCCGCTGGCGCTGCCCAGCCGCTGCCCGCTGCACGCCTCGGAGATGTATGCCAAGAACATCTACAACCTGCTCAAGCTGATGATCGACAAGGGCGAGCTGAAAATCGACACCGAAGACGAAGTCATCCAGGGCACGCTGCTGGCACACGACGGCGGCATCGTTCACGAAAAATTCAAGGACTGAATAACGCAGGATTTCGGGCTCAGCCAGGGCTTTCCTGGCGCCGGGTTCTGAATCCTGTCTTCTAAATTCTGCTGTTACCGAGGAGAGAAAATGGAAGGCTGGGCTGCACTTTATATATTCATGCTGGCGGCATTCACCGGGATCGAAGTCATTTCTCGCGTGCCGGCCATTTTGCACACACCGCTGATGTCGGGTTCGAACTTCATCCACGGCATCGTGCTGGTCGGCGCCATGGTCATTCTCGGCTCGGCCGACACCACAACCGAGCAGGTCGTCGGCTTCATCGCAGTATTTCTTGCCGCCGGCAACGTGGTCGGCGGCTACGTCGTCACCGACCGAATGCTCGAAATGTTCAAGTCTTCCGGCCAGAAGAAGGATCAATCATGATTCCCGGCATCGATTTCATCGTACCGGGGGCCTATTTCCTGGCCGCGGTCATGTTCATTTACGGTTTGAAGGCGATGGGCTCGCCGGTCACTGCACACCGCGGCATCCTGCTGGCCGGCATCGCCATGCTGATCGCGGTTCTGGTCACTTTCGTTCACCCGATGGTCGACAGCAACTACGGCCTGATGATCGCTGCAATCGCCATCGGTTCGCTGGCAGCCTGGTGGACCGGCAAGCGCGTCGCCATGACCGACATGCCGCAGATGATCGCGCTATACAACGGCATGGGCGGCGGCGCGGCCGCGGCCATCGCCACCGTCGAGCTGCTCAAGGTCATCGGCGGCCACCAGCTCGATAACACGACCACGATCATGGCCGTCGCCGGCGGCATCATCGGCGCCATCGCGTTTTCCGGCTCGCTGATCGCATTCGCCAAGCTGCAGGGCTGGATGCGCAAGACCTGGCGCTTTGCCGGCCAGCAGTTCGTCAACCTGATTTTCTTCGGCGCCACCATCGCCATGGGCCTGATGATCATCATCAACGGCCCCGACCCGCTGTTGCTGACGCTGTTTCTGGCCACCGCGCTGGTCGCCGGCATCCTGATCACCGTGCCGATCGGCGGCGCCGACATGCCGGTGGTAATTTCGCTGTACAACGCCCTGACCGGCCTGGCCGTCGGCTTCGAAGGCTACGTGCTTCAGAACCCGGCCATGATGATTGCCGGCATCGTCGTCGGCGCTGCCGGCACCATGCTGACCCAGTTGATGGCCCGGGCCATGAACCGCTCACTTTCCAACGTCCTGTTTGCCGGCTTCGGCAAGGCCGACGAGGACGGCCCGGCCGGCGAAGTATCAGGCGAAATGAAAGCCATCGATGCCACCGACGCCGCCATCCAGATGGCTTACGCGGAAAAGGTCATCATCGTGCCCGGCTACGGCATGGCCGTCGGCCAGGCCCAACACAAGATCTGGGAGCTGACCGAGCTGCTGACCGAGCGCGGGGTCAAGGTCATGTTTGCAATTCACCCGGTCGCCGGGCGCATGCCGGGCCACATGAACGTGCTGCTGGCCGAAGCCGGCGTGCCTTACGACATGATCTATGACCTCGAAGACATCAATGCCCAGTTCCCGACCACCGACGTCGCACTGGTCATCGGCGCCAACGACGTCGTCAACCCGGCCGCGCGCAAGGATACGTCCAGCCCGATCTACGGCATGCCGATTCTCAACGTCGACAAGGCCAGGAACTGCATCGTCATCAAGCGCGGCCAGGGCACCGGCTTCTCCGGCATCGAGAACCTGTTGTTTTTCGAAGACAACACGCGGATGCTGTACGGTGATGCGCAAAAAATGGCGCAGGCACTGATTGCCGGGGTCAAGTCGCTGGCTTGAGCCCGGCCGGCTGAAGCCTGCCGGGCTTCAGCCCCCCTTTGCCTGTATACACGGCGTCGGCCAGCGGCCGCGCGCCGACCCATCAATCGCCTTTCAGCAGCCGCAACCAGCCGTCGATGCCCAGCTCGTCGAGCACCTCGATGTTGCGCTGATAGATCTCTTCGGGCGCGCCCATCGTTGCCACGGCCCGTTCGACGCTGGCTTCGCGCAACAGGTGCAGCGTTGGATACGGCGTTCGGTTGGTGCAGTTGGCCGGGTCGTCGGCGCTGGTATCGGCAAATCGATATTGCGGGTGGAAACTGGCGATCTGGACGACGCCCTCCAGTTCCAGTGCCGCAACCATCTCGTCGGCAATTTCGAGAAAGTCGTTGAAGTCCAGAAAATCCGCGAGCACGGCCGGGTGAACCAGCAACGTGGTTTCCAGCTCCATCGGCGCGGCTTGGTCCAGGCGCAGCAATTCTGCATGCAGGTCTTCGGCAAGTGCTGTGATCGACTCGGCCGGGCTGACCTGGATGCGGATCCTTCCCGATTCCCAGGGCTGTCGTGCGAAGGGGCACAGCTGGAGCCCCAAAACCACCCGTTCCAGCCAGCGCCAGGTGTCTTGCTGCACTTGTTGTTCGAATTTTGTTGCGGACTGTATCGATTGCATTGGAAAATGATAACCCGATTGAGAAGCAGGAAATCGCACCGCAGATCAAGGTAGGGTGATTGTTCGGGCGCTTTGCCGGTCTTTTTGAGAAGATCGTTACGAGAAAGCCCCGCCGGCGACCCCGACAACACCATATCGACACAAAGGAGATCGCACCATGTCCCGCAACGTTGCGCAAAAACTGATCGAATCTCACCTGGTTGAAGGCGAGATGAAGCCCGGCTCCGAGATCGCTTTGAAAATTGACCAGACGCTGACCCAGGATGCAACCGGCACGCTGGTCATGCTGGAACTCGAGGCCATGGAACTGGACCGCGTCAAGACCGAATTATCGGCGCAATACGTCGACCACAACCTGATCCAGGCCGACTACAGGAATCCCGACGACCACCTGTTTCTGAGAAGTGCCTGCGAACGTTTCGGCGTTTGGTACTCGCGCGCCGGCAACGGCGTATCGCACGCGGTCCACATGCAGCGATTCGGCAAGCCGGGCAAGTCGCTGCTGGGCGCCGACAGCCACACCCCGGCGGCCGGCTCGATGGGCATGCTGGCGATCGGCGCCGGCGGCATCGATGTGGCCCTGGCCATGACCGGAGAGCCCTACCGCACGCAAATGCCCGAAATCTGGGGCATCGAACTGACCGGAAAGCTGCCCGACTGGGTATCGGCCAAGGACGTGATCCTCGAGATGCTCAGGCGCCACGGCGTCGACGGCGGGGTCGGCCGCATCATCGAATACCACGGCCCGGGCATAAAGAACCTGACGGCAATGGATCGCCACGTCATTGCCAACATGGGCGCCGAACTGGGTGCCACAACCACCGTGTTTCCCGCCGATGCCGCGGTCAAGCATTTCATGATCGGCGAAAAGCGCGGCAACGAGTACTCGGAGCTGCGCGCCGACCGCGACTGCGATTACGACGTGACCGATTCCATCGATCTGTCAAGGCTGGTGCCGCTGATCGCCAGGCCGACCTCGCCGGGCAACGTCGTACCGGTCGCCGAAGTGGCCGGCGAGCCCATCTATCAGGCCTACATCGGGTCTTCGGCCAACCCCGGCTTCCGCGATTTCGCCGTTCCGGCACGCATGGTCCGCGGCAAGATGATTTACCCGGGCGTGTCCTTCGACGTCAATCCTACCTCGCGCTCGACGCTGGAAACATTGGCCCGCGATGGCCATCTGCAGCATCTCATCGGCGCCGGCGCACGCCTGCACCAGGCCGGCTGCAACGGCTGCATCGGCATGGGCCAGGCGCCGGCCAGCGGCCGCAATTCCCTTCGCACCACGCCCAGGAATTTCCCCGGCCGCTCGGGCACCGACGAAGACTCGGTCTTTTTGTGTTCGCCCGAGACCGCCACGGCCAGCGCGCTCAACGGCAAGATCACCGATCCGCGCCGGCTGGGCATGAACTATCCCCGGATCCGGGAAGCGCCCGAACCGGTCGTGAACAAGGACATGGTCGAGGCTCCGCTGCCGCCGCGCAAAGCGCGCAAAGTGGAAATAATCAAGGGCCCCAATATCGTCACGCTGCCGGAGTTCGACAAGCCGCCCAAGCAATTGACGGTACCTATCGTATTGAAGGTCGGCGATGATATTTCCACCGACGAAATCATGCGCGCCGGCTCCGAAGTGTTGCCGTTTCGTTCCAATATTCCCGCGATGAGTCGACACGTATTCGAAGGGGTCGACAAGGACTACGTCAAGCGTGCCAACAAAGCCGGCAACCATGCAGTCGTCGGCGGGTCCAATTACGGTCAGGGCTCTTCGCGCGAACATGCAGCCGTCGCGCCGCGTTATTTGGGCCTGCGGGTCGTCATCGCCAAGAGCTTCGCCCGCATCCACTGGCAAAACCTGGTCAACTTCGGCATCCTGCCGCTGACCTTCAGCAGAAAAACCGATTACGACGATCTGCGCCAGGGCATGAAGCTCAAATTCACCAGGCTGCACGATGTCCTGCCGTCCGGCAATACAATCAAGGCCGAGGTCGAGGATGGCAACTCGCTGGAACTAGAGCACCAGCTGTCGCCGCGCCAGCTCGAGATCATGCTGGCCGGCGGCATCATCCACTGGCGGCGTGAAAAAAGTGCGTGACCGGACAGGTCGGTTCACCGAAACCGGCCGGTTGATTCACGCCGATCAGTTTGACTCGTCGTTGTCGGCCAGGCTGTCGCCATGTCGTCCCCGGCCCCGGGCAAATCCCGTCGCACCGGTGACCGTCTCGCCGGATTCCAGCGTTTCCCGCGCGCGCCGGATTTCGTTTTGCATGGCCTCGTTCTCGCCCAGCGACCACTGTTCGATGGCCGACAGGCGGTCGCCGCGCAGGCAGGCCTGCGGATGCCGGGCCAATTCCTCTGCCAGTTCCACAGCATGCTCGAGCGCAGCGCCGTCGTCGACCAGGCGATTGACCAGACCGATCCGCAAAGCTTCTGGCGCGCCTACGCCCCGACCGGTAAGAATCATGTCCATGGCCTGCGAGTGACCGATCAACCGCGGCAGGCGGATGGTGCCCAGATCCACCAGCGGCACGCCGAAACGCCGACAGAACACGCCGAACAAAGCCGACCGCGCGGCCACGCGCAAATCGCACCAGCAGGCCAGTTCCAGCCCGCCGGCAACGGCGTGGCCCTCGACCGCGGCAATCACCGGTTTGCTCAGGGTCATTCGGGTCGGACCCATCGGCCCGATGTCACCGGTCAGGATTCGCGACACCGTGTCCTCGCCCGCGGCGATCGCTGCCAGGTCAGCACCGGCACAAAACGTATTGCCGGCGCCGGTGAGAACGGCAACCGAGGCTCCGGGGTCACCTTCGAACCGTTCGAATGCCGCATGCAGCGCGTGAGCCGTGGCAGCGTCCACAGCATTGCGCTTGTCCGGGCAGTCGATGGTCACAACCGCAACATCGTTGCAGCACTCATAGTGGATCGTCATCACGAGCTCGATTAGCAGCAGATCGCCCGATCATATCCGGCGACGAAATGAAAGCCAAGCCCCGGGCGTGGCAATCGCCGATGCGGCCGCTCTTGAATTGCCGGCGGACAACGACCATGCTTATCAATATGACGTTGCCGCCCGCGTCGCCCGGATCAAGACTGCTGCTACGGATCGGCTGGCGAAGCGACGGCTCGCATATACGGATTTACAACAACTGACACGCTTTGACAAGAATTCCAAGGAGCACGTCAATGTCTGACATCGCAACGAAAATCCGCGCCGGACTCGAACGCGACCCGGCCATCAACCTGCACGAAGACGAGATCGAAGTCGTGGAGAACGATGAGATCCGGCTGGAGGGTTCGGTCTCCGGCATCAAGGCCAAGCGACGCGCCCTGGTCGCGGCCCGCCAGGCCGCCGGCACACCGAGAGTCATGGATTGTCTGAAGCTGCGTCCCGAGGAACAAAAAAATGACGATCAGTTGGCCGATGCGCTGGACCAGGCGTTGCGAAGCGACCCGAATTTTCGCGACATCACGATTGCCGTGACGACCGACCGCGGCCAGGATCCGGAACCCGGCGAGCGCAAGGAATGGATCTCGATCTCAGCCAGCGACGGCATCCTCGAACTCAAAGGCATCGTGCACAGCCTCAGCCATCGGCGACTTGCCGAAGTTATGGCCTGGTGGGTGCCCGGCGTGGCAGACGTGGCCAACCTGATGCATGTCGAACCGGCAGAAGAAGAAAACGATGCCGAAATCAAGGAAGCGCTGGAGCTGGTCTTCGACAAGGACCCGGCGCTGGACCATGAGGCGCTCAACATCCTCGTGCGCGATGGCAAGGTCACGCTGGGCGGCGGCGTGCCAAGCGAGGAACAAAAACAGCGCACCGAGCGCAACTGCTGGTACCTGCCCGGCGTGCACGACGTCGACAATCAACTGGAAATCAATCCAGCCCAGCGCTGAAAATGCCGGACCTGCGGGCAATGGCTACCGGGCGCCGGATGCAGGTGCGGTGCGGTGCGGCTGCGGCAGACGCTCGTCGCACCGGCGGCCTTAGTGGCGCGCGCTTTCGGATGCGCAAATCAAGGATTTCCTCGTGCCCGGGGACCCGTCAAATGCGGGCGCATAGGCTAGTGTACCCCGTCGCTAATCGACTGCGGAAACGCCGGATTGGGCCAGATTTTCCGCTCCTTATCGTTGAATATGCCCACTAATCGCCTCGAAAGACCGAAAAATCTGACTCCACCCGGCTTTCCATCGCTTCTGATCGGTCAAGCCCAACAGGCTGCTAGACTGCCATCTGTCTTAAAAACGTGTCGCCATCATGAATCCCGTCCTCGCCGAAGTCGTCGCGCTGCTGCAGCTCGAGCGCCTGGAACTAAACCTGTTTCGCGGCGACAGCCGCGACATCGGTTCGCCGCAGGTCTTCGGCGGACAGATTCTCGGCCAGGCCCTTTCGGCCGCGCACAGAACCGTCGAAGGCCGGATCCCGCATTCGCTGCACGCCTATTTTCTGCGCCCGGGTGATTTCAACCAGCCGGTGGTCTACCAGGTCGAGCGATCGCGCGACGGCGGCAGCTATTCCAACCGGCGCGTTGTGGCGATCCAGCACGGGCACCCCATTCTCAACCTGGCCGCGTCGTTCAAAACGCCCGAACAGGGCCTGGAACACCAGACCGAAATGCCCGCCGTAGCGGGCCCGGACGGGCTGACCAGCCTGGTCGACATCAACGAATCGATACTCGACAAGGTGCCGGAAAAAATGCGCCGGTTCCTGGCCCACAAGCCGCCGTTCGAATTTCGCCCGGTCGAACCCCCAAAATTCATCGACCCCCAGCCGCGCCCACCGGCCAAGAACGTCTGGATGCGCGCCTGCGGCGAACTTCCTGATGACCCGGAACTGCACCGCAACCTGCTGGCCTACGTGTCGGATTACGAACTGCTGAGCACCTCCACGCTCCCGCACGACATCGATTTCAGTCGCAAGCCGCTGCTAATGGCCAGCCTGGACCATGCCATGTGGTTTCACCGCGAGGCCCGGGTCGACCAATGGCTCCTTTACACCTTCGACAGCCCCGTTGCCACCGGTGGTCGCGGGTTTTCACGCGGCCAGATCTTCACCCGTGACGGCATCCTGGTGGCCTCGACCGCGCAGGAAGGCGTGATCCGGCCGTGGAAACCAGAAGCGAAGCGTTAGCCCGGACCTTCGCTGTAATGATCCGAGCGTTTTTTTACGCGATACCGTCGCTTTTTCCGGCACTCAGGTAGCCGGAAATCACTGACCTGTGGCGCCTTGAAGTCGATCAGCGCAGCACAAGCCTTGCCCGCAAGGCATCATCAGGTCCGGCGACTGGGCGTGGGGCGTCTGGACGCACCGGAAAGGCTCTCGTGCCCGCGGTGGCTGAGGATACGCCCACCGGCACAACGTCCTTGCTACGGGGTGCCAGGTGAATAGTCGGTGAGGAAGGCAGGGTTCAGCCGACACGCCGACGACCGTGTCATCGCACCCGCACCTGGCGCCGATCGCCGTCGAATTCGATACGGATCCTGCGGCTGGCATCGGGCAGCCGGCCCCGACCCCGCTCGGGCCACTCGATCAGCAATACCGAATTCGCCCCGATCAGGTCTTCAAGGCCGATGAAGTCGAGTTCCTCGGGCTCGCCGAGCCGGTACAGGTCGAGGTGGTGGATTTCCAGGCCACCGATCCGATAGGACTCGACCAGGCCGTAGCTGGGGCTCTTGACCCGGCCCTCGAAACCCAGGCCGCGCAGCATGCCGCGCACCAGCGTGGTCTTGCCGGCGCCCAGGTCGCCGGACAGCATGACAACCTGGCCGCCGCGCAGTTGCTGTGCCAGATCCGCACCCAGTTTCAGCATTTCGTTTTCGTTTTCGACCCGCCTTGACTGGTCTTCGGGGCTGCTCACGGCAGCACGCGCGGCAGCGCTGCGATCAGCTCGCCGGCCAGCAGCGTGCGCCGTCCTGCGGCCGCGGTATCGCCGGCCCGGGCGTGCAACACGACGCCGGCACAGGCCGCATCGAACGCGGCCAGGCCCTGGCCACGCAGGCTGGCGACGATGCCGGTCAGGGCATCGCCCATGCCGGCGGCCGCCATGGCCGGGTTGCCGAACGGGCACACGGCCACACGACCATCGGGAGCGGCGACCAGCGAGCCTGCGCCCTTGAGTATCACCACGGCGTCGAATCTTGCAGCCAGTTCGCGCGCGGCCGCGAAGCGATCGTGCTGAATATCACCGGCGCCGACATCCAGCAGGCGTGCAGCTTCGCCCGGGTGCGGCGTCAGAATCCAGTCATTGCGCTCAAAGCCATGTTCGGCCAGCAGGTTCAGGCCGTCGGCGTCGAGCACAACCGGCCGCTTCGACGCCAGCAGCCGCTGCCACACCGAGCGCGACCATTCCGATGTTCCCAGCCCCGGCCCAAGCGCGACCACATCGGAGCGCTGCAGCAGCGCGGCCAGCACATCACCGTCTTCGCCGTCGGCCCACATCGCTTCGGCCAGCCCTGCGGCCAGCGCCAGCGAATGCCGGGCCCGGGTGGCCACCGACACCAGGCCGCTGCCGGTTGTCAATGCCGCGCGCGCGGCCAGCATCACCGCGCCCGGCATGTTGAAGTCACCGCCGCAGACGAGCACGTGGCCAAAACTGCCCTTGTGCGAAGCCGGTTCGCGCGGTGCCAGGCATTCGCGCGCCAGCGATGCATCCAGCAGCACGGCGTCGGCTTCCAGCCCCTGGTAGACCCAATCGGGCACTTCCAGTGCGTTGAACAACAACTCGCCAGTATGGTTGGGCGCCTGGCCGGTTTCGAGCCCGCGCTTGCGCCCGATGAAGCTGATCGTCATTTCGGCGCGCACCGCTTTGCCCATGACACTGCCGGTATCGGCGTTGACGCCGGACGGCACATCCACGGCGATGACCGGTGCATCGGCGCGGTTGATCCGTTCGATCAGCTGCGCATAATCGTCGCGCACTTCACGGTCCAGCCCGGTGCCCAGCAGCGCATCGACGATGACGTCGGCCTCCGGCAGCCGGCCGCCCGGCAAGTCATCGGCCGGCAGATCGTCGATGGCCATCACCGAACCGCCGGCGGCCTGCCAGTCCGCGGCCGCCTGGCGCGCCTCGCCCTTGATCTTGTCGGGCGCAGACATGGCCACCACGCGCACATCCAGGCCGGCCTCGCGGGCCAGCCGGGCCACGACATAACCATCGCCGCCGTTGTTGCCGCCGCCGCAGCACACCAGCACCGATTCGGCTTCCGGATAGCGCGCGCGCAAGCCGCGAAACAACGCCTGGCCGGCGCGCGTCATCAATACATAACCATCAACGCCGTGGTCTTCGCCGTGGCCTTCAATCGCCCGCCGATCGAGCTCGGCCACCTGTTTTGGTCGATATAATTGCCGGTAATGTCTCATACCGTGAATTATAAGCACCGCAGCACGCTGCAAGCCGCCGAACTCAAGGCGCGGATTCGCCGCTGGGGGCTCGAACTGGGCTTTCAGCAAGTCGGCTTCGCCGATATCGACCTGCACCAGACCGAAGCCCGGCTCGAGCAGTGGCTGGCCGAGAACCGTCACGGCGACATGCAGTGGATGGCCCGCCACGGCACCATGCGCACGCGGCCTGACGAACTGGTGCCGGGCACGCGCTCGATCATCATTGCGCGCATGGACTACCTGCCGGCCGACGCCACACCGGTCGAATCACTGCTGCAACAAACCGACAAGGCCTGCATTTCGCGCTACGCGATCGGTCGCGATTACCACAAGGTGCTGCGCGCGCGACTCAAGCGGCTGTCCGATACAATCGGCAATGAAATCGCGCCGCATGGCTTCAGGGTCTTCACCGACTCGGCGCCGGTGATGGAAAAACCGCTGGCCGCCAAAGCCGGCCTGGGCTGGATCGGCAAGCACACCAACCTGCTCAACCGCCAAGCCGGCAGCTGGTTCTTTCTCGGCGAAATCTACACCGACCTCGAAATCCCGCCCGACCAGCCGGTCAGCGACCATTGCGGCTCGTGCCGCAGGTGCATCGACGTGTGCCCGACCCAGGCCATCACGGCCCCGTACCAGCTCGACGCCCGGCGCTGCATTTCGTATCTGACCATCGAACTCAACGGCGCCATCCCGATCGAGTTTCGCCAGGCCATCGGTAACCGCGTCTACGGCTGCGACGACTGCCAGATGGTCTGCCCGTGGAATCGCTACGCGCAATTTACCGGCGAGGACGACTTTCAGCCGCGCAAGGACCTGGACGCGGGTTCGCTGGTCGACCTGTTCGGATGGGACGAAGCGACCTTCCTCAAACGCACCGAAGGCACCGCCATCCGCCGCATCGGCCATCAACGCTGGCTGAGAAACCTGGCCGTGGGCCTGGGCAACGCGCCGGCCTCGCCGGCGGTCGTCGCGGCGCTGACCGCGCGCCTCGATCATCCTTCAGCGGTGGTTCGTGAACACGTCGAATGGGCGCTGGCGGAGCAACGCGAAAAAACGACAGCAGGCTGGTCGCCGGGCCAGGCGATTTAGATTCAGGCAAAGCTTTCCGTCGATCTCATCGCATCGACGCGGCGCAATCGAAAGCAAGCAGGGAGCGCGCGGCGATCATTTCCATGCCTGGCCCTGCAGCCCGTCGAACCTGCCCGACCAGGGTCGGATGGAGCCGGGATTTTCGAAGTCTTCGAGGTCAACAGCGAGCCCGCTCAACCAAAGAAAACGGCGAATCGGTACCGGCTTTTCGCTGCGATCGACAAGCGACAGATCAGCGTCGAGCCCGACAGGCACCGATCAGAATCGGAACCCGGCTCCAAGATGCAGGTTCGTGCGGCTGCTGTTGGTGTCGACCGGCCACAGTTCCAGCTGTTGGCTGTCAAGCACCGGATGATCGACCGGAAAAGCGCCGACCGAACGCGATTCGACACCCGAAAAGCGGCCCATGGCGGTGATGTAACGGCCCGGCGAATACGTCATCGGCTCGAGAAAGCCGGGGTGGCGGACCACGAACCTGGCCCCGCCGTCGGCCTCGCGGCGTGGTCGATCCCCAAACCCCAGCGGCAGCGAAAGCACTTCGAGTTCGGTCTGCTCGGGCGTATTGACCACGCCGACCACCCGGCCGCCCCAGATGACCGTCGCACCGATGCTGCCCGGCCGGACCAGCGCCTGGCCGGGGTCTACTGGGGCAATATCGCGGCCCGAGGTATTGAAGGGGCTGGTTGCGCAGGCAGTAAGCATGGCGGCTGCGAACATCAAACTGAAAAAAGCTTTCATTTAATCCGACCTTTCGAAATTACGATATTACGAACGATGATGGCACCAACACGCAAGATACGGCGCTTCAGTGCCATTGGCTTCAAAGGCTATTGGATCGCCTGCGCCGGCAGATTGAGGCTCGGCGACGATGATGCCGGCCCCGCCCGGCCCCGGCTGGGTGATCACGGCGCTTCCAGGCGGTCGGCCAGGTCCTGGAGTTTGCGCTGCACCGCCGCTGCGTGCGCCGGACCAATCCGAATCAGGATCTTGCGCCCCCAGGAAAGCTGCTCCAGTTCGGGGTCGGCAAATTCATACAGCACCTCGGGCCGTTCCAGCAGCGGCCGTTGGTCCGGCAGTTCGAAAGCCGACAGGTGCTCGATGACCTCGATCAGTCTTGCACGAAAACCGCCCGCTCGATTCTCGCCCAGCTGGCTCCAGGCCGTCTCCAGCGCCGGCTCGAAGGCTTCGAACAAACCCGCCAGCGCAGCCGCGTCCAGCTGATCGAACATGCGGCGATACGAATCGTAGCGCGGATCGGGCGAATCGGGCAATCGCCAGTGATCGTTCTCGGCCACGACCAGCGGCAGGCCCGGCACATGCTCCAGCGGTCGGAAACGCAATGGCAGCGGTTCGCCATCAAGGCTGTTGACGGTCGCCGCCAAACGTTCGATCACGCGTTCTTCTGCGACTCGGTCGAGCGCATCGGGCGCCAGCAGCACGGCAAGATCGGCGCGCAGCGCGCGGCTGGCAAGACCCAGCTCCACCGGTTCAAACCGTTCAACAACCTCCAGCGGCGGCGATTCACTCGGCGCCTCGTCGGTCGCCGAGACAATTTCGGCAGCGGGCAAATCGGCCGGATCGGTCAGGCCCGGAACCGACTGTGCATGCGGTCCCACGCCCCGCTCACTGTCATCATCCTGTTCGGCCGACGCGACCGGGATCTCCGGCGATTGCACCGCCGGTACTTCGGGCTCGGGCGGAACGGCGCGTTCGCTGTACAGGTACAGGCCCAGCGCCAGCGCCACCAGCAAGATGGCCGCGCCGAGGCCGATTCTGCCTTTGGCCGATTCGTTTGTGATCATTGGCAAGTCCTCAGGTTTGAACCCCTTGGCGCTTGATCGGTTACGCCTGATCAGTGGCGCTTAATCAATCGCTGACAAATTCTTGATATTTAATGAACAATAACCCCGAAAACCGCGCAGTTGCGGGCTGAAAGGCCTGCCAAACGCAACAGGACTTTACCGGGATGTTATCCTGTTCGACCATTTAAAAATACAGGAAATTCCATGCAAGTAAGTCCCGATACCGTCGTGAAGATCGATTACACCTTGACCGACAGTGACGGCGAGGTCATCGACACCTCGGAAGGCCGCGAACCGCTGGCCTACCTGCACGGCCATGGCAATATCGTGCCGGGCCTGGAAAAAGCGCTGGAAGGCGCAGCCGAAGGCCAGGAAGTCAAGGCCGTCGTCGAGCCCGAAGAGGGCTACGGTCCGCATCGCCAGGAACTGGTCCAGGAAGTTTCCATGGAAGCGTTTGCCGGCATGGACAATGTCGAACCGGGCATGAAGTTCAACGCCGAGTCGGCCCAGGGTCCGCTGGTGGTCAAGGTCACCAAGGTCGAAGGCGAGCAGGTCACCATCGACGCCAACCACGAGCTGGCAGGCAAGGAGCTCAACTTCGACGTCAAGGTTCGCGATGTCCGCGAAGCCCGACCCGAAGAACTCGAACAGGGCCAGGTCGCCGGCTGATTCAGCCCGCCACGACCTCGGGTCGTGGCCTCGCTTGGCAAAAAATGACGAAACCGGGCCTGCCAGGCCCGGTTTTTTTGTATCTGCGATCAGCCAATTCTTGCAAACCGTCGCCGATCAGGCCGGCTTGCGCGCCTTGTCCAGCGTCCGGGTCAGCCCGGCCACAACCCCACCGATATCGGAAAGCTCGGCCGGAAGAATCAGCGTATTGGTCGTCTTTGCCAGCTCGCCAAACTGCTTGACGTACTGCTCGGCAATACGCAGGCTGACCGCGTCGCTGCCGCCGGGAAGATTGATCGCCCGGGCAATTCGCTCGATGCCGGCACCCGTTGCCTCGGCAATCAGGCGAATCTCCTCGGCCCGTCCCCTGGCCTCGTTGATCTGCTTTTGCATGTCGCCTTCCGAGACGTTGATCATCTCCTGCTTGACCGCCTCGGAAACGTTGATCTTGGCCTCGCGCTCGCCTTCGGACTCGGCCACCACGGCACGCCGCTGGCGCTCTGCGCGCATCTGCTTTTCGAGTGCGTCCTTGATCGATTCGGGCAGCACGATGTCGGCCACCTCGTAGCGCAGGACCTTCACGCCCCAGGGCTCGGAGGCCTCGGTCAGCACATCGACCACGCGCTCGTTGATCACGGCGCGCTCCTCGAAGGACTTGTCGAGGTCGATCTTGCCGACCACCGAGCGCAGCGTCGTCTGGGCCAGTTGCATTGCGGCGAAGCGGTAATTGTCGATGCCGTAGGAGGCCAGTTTCGGGTCGATTACCTGCATGTAGATCACGCCATCGACGTGGATCTGGATGTTGTCGCGGGTCACGCAGGCCTGCTGGGGCACATCGATCGCTTCTTCCTTGAGCGTGTGCTTATAGGCCACCTTGTCGACGAACGGAATCAGCAAATGGAAGCCGGCATCGAGCACGCTTTGAAAGCGGCCCAGTCGCTCGACCACGAAGGCCGAACGCTGCGGCACGATTTGCGCGGTCTTGACGATCGCGACGATCACGATCAGCAAAATCAAAAGCGAAAGAATGGTACCGAAATCAATTTCCATGGTGTTTGTCCCTTTACCGATTATTGTTTCTAAATTATTGTTCTGGATTATTGTTCTGGATTGCAGTTTTTGTTAGCTTTATTCCATTACATCCCGGCTACCGGCGCCCAGCAAAGACCGCGCCTCAAACCCGCCGTTGCGGCTGCGGACAACACGCCGGCGCCGTTGCCTTGGCCCGGCTTATTCACCACTCGATCGTCGCGAGGCGGTTCCAGGCCCCGTGGATACGGCGTTTTCGCAACCGAGCGCAGCGGAATCGTACTCACCGGTACGGTGAGGATGCGCGACCGAGCAAAACGCCGCAGACGCGGGGCCTGGGGCCGCCGCAGTAGATCGCGTGGCGAATAATCCGGGCTTAGGGCTCCTCGGGCCGGTCCGCGGCCACCTGCAGCACGATCCCGCGGTGCCCGATCACCCAGGCAGTATCGCCGGGCTTCAAGTCGGCATCATGACTCTCGGCCGTCCACTCCACGCCGCTGAGCCTGACCTTTCCGATACCGTCGTTAAAACCGGCCACGACCGTGACGCGGTTGCCGCGCGAGGCCAGCAAATCGCTGTCGCCATCCCAGCGATCGCTGACCTTGCCGCGAAACCACACTTTGACCTTGTCGCGCGCAATCAGCAGCGCCCCGACGCTGAAACCCGCGAACAGCAAAATCTGCTCGACCTGCGTAGAAATCAGCCCCAGCCACGTCAAAACCCCCACCAAAATCGCACCAACACCGAAAAATACGGCCACGATGCCGGTCGCAAAAAACTCCGACAACACCAGCAGCGCTCCCAGAATCAACCAAAACCACGGCGAACTCAACAACATCGAACCTTTTCCTTGCAAGCCCTCGGATCAACAAGATTATACGCAGCCGTGCAAAAGCGCCAGCCACACGCGCAGAATCGTCGAAAATGCCGGCCGGTTTCATCCATAGCGATGTAGCGACATGCCGCCGGGCGGCTCGGAACGCTTTGCAAGCCACGAGGAATGCGAATGAGGGAATCAGTTATTCCTTTGTTGTATTGTTTTTGCTTAAGTGATAGCCTTTTGGCATGAACCTTCGCGCTATGCGTTACCTGGTTACCCTTGCCGACGTTCGCCATTTCAGCAAGGCGGCCGAGCTTTGTTTTGTTAGCCAGCCGACGCTGAGCACGCAGATTCGCAAGCTTGAAGACGAACTCGACGTGCAGCTGGTCGAGCGCTCGCCGCGCAAGGTGATGTTGACCGAAGTGGGCGAGGAGGTGCTCGGGCATGCACGCAGCATGCTGGCCGAGGCCGATGCGATCCGGGCGATTGCCCGGCGCAGCAAGGACCCGCATTCGGGCACGCTGAGAATCGGTATTTTCCCGACGCTGGCGCCGTATTTCCTGCCGCACGTGGTGCCGGAAATTCGCCGACGCTTTCCGCGCCTGACGCTTCGGCTGTTCGAGGAAAAGACCGAGGATGTCATCGGCATGCTCAAGCAGGGAAAACTGGATGCCGGCCTGTTGGCGCTGCCGGTCGATGTCGAGCAGCTCAATACCCGGGTGTTGTTCGAGGAGCCGTTTGTGCTGGCGGTGCCGGAAATGCACAAGCTAAGCCGCAACAAACAGATCACGATGGACGATTTGCTTCACGAAGAACTGTTGCTGCTCGAAGACGGCCACTGCCTGCGCGACCAGGCGCTGGAAGTGTGCCAACTGGCGGGCGCCCATGAAAGGCTGGATTTTCATGCCACCAGCATGGAAACGCTGCGGCACATGGTGGCCGCGGGCACCGGAATTACGCTGATGCCGGTCATGGCCGTCAAGCCGCCGATCGCCCACACCGACAACCTGGTGATCCGCCCGTTCAAGTCGCCGGGCCCGAAGCGCACCATCGCGATGGTCTGGCGCAAGTCTTCGGCGCTTTCGGGTTTTCTCGAGGAACTGGTCGAGATCTTTTCGTCGATCGACCCGGAACTGCTCAAGCCCTGAGCTGCTTACCCTGCCTTGTTCACCAGACATTCGTCGCCAGGCGCCTGTCGGACTTGACCGATTGGTTCGAGGGAAAGCCGGTTGGAGTCAGATGTTTTGGTCTTTTGAGGCGAATAGTGCGTCTATTGAACGATAAAGAACGGGAAATCTGGCCCAATCCGGCTTTCCGAGGCAGTACATCAACAACAGATCAGCGTTCAGTCCGACAGGCTGCCAGGAGTCGTCAGCGTCAATAACTGCGGCGTTTCGCGACCGAGCGCACCGCAGGCGTATTCGCCTGCACGGCGAGGATGCGTGACCTGCTTGCGCGTGCGTGTACGCGCAAATCGAAGCACGCGGCCGCAGGCCGCACGGGCTGGCCCGACAGGGTCTTTCAGGTGCTTGAATTTATCTGGGCCTGACGGCGCCGCAGCAGCAACGGTGGCGAAACAAGGCAGTCTTACAGCTTGAGGCGGCTGCGCATGCGGTACCAGGGCGTGTCCCGGTTGATGACGACGATGAACACCTTTCTGAGATAGCCTTCGGGACAATTGATCGGCTTGACGCCGTGCCAGGAATTGCCGGCGCGGATGAACAGCAGGCTGCGGTTGCCGATGGATTCGGAACTGCGGGCCTCGTTGAAATCCTCGAAGGCCGGCGCCGAGCTTGCCGAAAAGCGGCCGTAGTCGTCGAGCACCTGGGTCTCTCCGCCCCACTCCGGTTTCCAGTCGGCTTCGGTGTTCAGATAAAAGATATGCGAACCGAGTTTCCACACCGCGTCGCAGTGCGGCGATACCGAACAGCCGTTGGGCGTGTAGTGGAAGTGAAACTTGAGGCTGAATTTGTCGTGCCCGATCATGCGCGCCAGGAAGTCGTGGTAGGCCGGGCCGCGCAACTCGTCGACGAAGCTTTTCCACGCATCGGCGACCGGCAACTCGTCGGACCACTCGAGCGCGTAGCGATCATGGCTTTGCTGGCCGTGCTTGCGTGAACGGCCGAACACACGCCGGAACTGATCCACCTCCGGCAACTGCTCGACCAGGGTCTTGAAGCCTTCGTCGGTGAGCATGCCGGCCGGGTTGGCCCACGGAAACGGGGTATTTTGGCGGAACTGGCGCCCGTCCATGGCCGCGAGTTTTGCTGGGTCGAGAAACATCGAATCGGACCGATCAGGTAGAAACCTGCATTATCGCACCACCCTGCCCTGTGCAGGCCGAATTGCACAGGCTCAATCGCCAAACCTTGCTAAACTGGCCGCCGCTTTCCCCCTCGGCCCATCACTTTGCGCCTGATCCATCTGACCGACCCGCACCTGACCTCGCTCGATCACTGGAAACCGGGCCTGAACGCCGGCAAACGCTGGTTGAGCTGGCTTTCCTGGCAGACCAAAAGGCGCGCCCGCCATCGTCGGCCGCGGCTGAAATCGATGCTGGAATTCGCAAAACAGCAGCAACCTGACGCCTGGGCGCTGACCGGCGACCTTTGCCAGCTTGGCCTGGAGTCGGAAGTTCGCGAGGCCGCCGGCTGGCTGGCCGAACATTTTCCGCCTGAATCGACGCTGCTGGTGCCGGGCAATCACGACCATTTCGCAATCGATTCGGCCGCCGCGATCACACGCCACTGGGCCGACTTTCTGCACACGCGCGAAGACCCGGGCGCGCGCCTGGTCGTGCATGAACTGGGTGATGTCGCGCTGATCGGCCTGCATTCGGCCGTCGTGACACCGCCGCTCAAGGCCAGCGGCAAGCTGGGCGCGGCCACGCTGGAGCGGCTCTCGACGGTGCTCGACGAGCAGCGCGGGCGGTTCCGGGTCGTCTTGATCCACCACCCGCCGGTGCAAGGCCTTTGCACTGCACGCAAGACCCTGGACGACGCACCGGCCTTGACCGAAATACTGGCCGACAAGGGTGCTGCGATGGTGCTCCACGGTCACTTGCACTACAACCTCGATTACCGGATCGAGTCGAAAAAAGCCGATGATATCGAGGTTTTCTGCACCGCCTCGGCGTCGGCAGCCGGCAAGCAGGGGCTGGCCGCGGCACGGATGTTCAAGATCGAGCGCCAGAAAAACGGTTTTTTGGTCAATATGCAATTGCTGGCGCTGGACGCCAGCAACGCCGGACACGTGATCGAGAAGAGGAAATGGACCAGCAAGGGCTGATCCGCGGCCGATTCGCGATTCGGCCCAAAGGATTGATCAAACGACTGGGTTCGGCGCCTGGATCGCGCGGGAGTGAATGGACGAACTGATCGGAAGCCGATCAGTCCATCCGCACGCTTTCGTCGACCGATTCCTGCGGCACCGGTTCCGGTTCCGGCAGTTCGGCAGGTTCGGTGGTCGGCTGCATGGTCTTGGCGCTGTGGCCTTCGGCGATCAGGTATTCCAGCCATTTCAGCAGCGCCCGGTTCATCCGCCAGCTGCGCTCGACCAGGCCGCGTACCGGCAGGTCGGGGCCGGCAAGCCGCTCGATGCCCTGCTCCGGCGAAAACGACGTGGCTTCGGCCATGCGCGCATCGTGATAGACGCGAATGTGGGCGTTGGGGTGCTGTTCCCGCTCCGGACCCAACAGGTAGGTCAGTTGCAGGAAAGTGGTGTAGTTGTGACGCTCCAGAACCCGCATGTAGAGTTCAGGCGCATCCTCGATACGAGACACCCGCACGTCGTTGCGAGCCAGGTCCGCGGGCATCAATACGCTCAGGGAATGAAATACCCCGGAGTGCAAGGCCGGCAGCCGGCGCGCGATGACGCGGGACAACGAATTTGGATTGCGCAATTGAGTCAACATTTCAGCCAGCATATCACAGCAGTTTGGAATTTCCGATTCTTGACAAATCGAAACATTCATGGTTCAAAAAAGATCGCGTTGCAGCCCCAATTCCAGCAAGATTCTGCTGGCCAGCTCCTCGACCGAAGCGGTCGTGGAACTCAGCATCGGCACACGTTCCGAGCGCAACAGCGCTTCAGCCGCATCGACTTCGTAGCGGCATTGCTTCAACGAAGCGTAGCGGCTGTCCGGCCGCCGCGTTTGTCGAATTTCCGCCAACCGCTCGGCGTCGATGGTGAGCCCAAACAGTTTTCGTTTGTGCTTGCGTAAAAAATCCGGAAGCCTCGGTTTTTCGAGATCTTCTTCCGTTAGCGGATAGTTTGCGGCTTTTAACCCAAAATGCAAGGCCATATACAGGCAAGTTGGCGTTTTTCCCGACCGCGAGACCCCAACCAGGATCACATCGGCCGAATCCAGGCGCTTGGAGACGCCGTCATCGTGTGTCAATGCGTAATTGGTGGCCTCCATGCGGTCTTCGTAGCGATGCACGTTGCTGATGCCGTGCGCCTGGCCGACCGAGCGCGATCGGCCGGTTTCGAGAATCTGCTCCAGCGCGGGCAAAAAAGTGCCGAACATATCGAAAACGTGTCCCTTGGCTTCCTGCAGGACCGTGCCGATACCGGAGTCGACGATGGTGCTGAACACCAGCGGCCGGGCCTCGTCGGCTTCACCGGCGCGGTTGATCAGGTCCACCGCATCGCGGGCTTTTTCGACGGTATCGACGAACGGCAGCCGAATCTGACGGAATTCGGTTCCGCCGAACTGCGTCAGCAAGCTGTGGCCGAAGGTTTCGGCGGTAATCGCGGTGCCATCGGAGATGAACAGAACGGTTCGGCGCATAAGTGGGGCGTTACAATAGTGGATTAAGAAAAAATGGATAAAAAGCTACCGTGATCGAGTATATCCGCTGGCTGGACCAGCTTGGCATGCGCAATCTCGACCAGGTGGGCGGAAAAAACGCCTCGCTCGGCGAAATGATCTCCAATCTTGCCTCGGCCGGCGTCAACGTGCCCGGCGGCTTTGCCACCACCGCCGATGCGTTTCGCGAATTCCTGTCCAGAACCGGGCTCGACCAGCGCATCGTCGATCGCCTCGAGTCGCTCGACACCGAGGACGTGCGCGAACTGGCCAGGGCCGGCCGCGAAATTCGTGAATGGATCATCGACACGCCGCTGCCCGACGACCTGAACGCGGCGATCCGGCAGGCCTGGTCGGAGATGCAGCAACGATTCGGGGACGACATCGCGGTTGCGGTCCGATCGTCGGCCACCGCCGAAGACCTGCCCGACGCCTCGTTTGCCGGCCAGCAGGAAACCTTTTTGAACGTGCGCGGCATCGAAGAGGTGCTCAACAAGATTCATGAGGTGTTTGCCAGCCTGTACAACGATCGGGCCATTGCCTACCGCGTCCATCACGGCTTCGAACACGCCGACGTGGCGCTGTCGGCCGGCATCCAGCTGATGGTTCGCTCCGACACCGGAGCGGCCGGCGTGCTGTTCACGATGGACACCGAATCGGGTTATCGCGGCGTGGTCTTCATCACTTCCAGCTACGGCCTGGGCGAAAGCGTGGTCCAGGGCGCGGTCAACCCGGACGAGTTTTACCTGTTCAAGGCCAACCTCGAAGCCGGCCTGCCAGCGGTGCTGCGCCGCAGCCTGGGCACCAAGGCCACACGCATGATCTACGGCGATGGCGAGGCCGGCGGCGTGAAGACCGAAGACACGCCCGAAGACCTCAAGCGCCAGTTCTCCATCACCGATGAAGACGCCGAGAAGCTCGGCAAGATGGCCATCGCGATCGAAAAGCACTACGAGCGTCCGATGGATATCGAGTGGGGCAAGGACGGCCAGACCGGCGAGATCTACATTCTGCAGGCCCGGCCGGAGACCGTGAAAAGCCGGACCGGCCAGGTCATGGAGCGATTCAAGCTCGAATCGGCCGGCAAGGTGCTGGTCGAAGGCCGCGCCATCGGCCAGCGCATCGGGCAAGGCAAGGCCCGCGTCATCGACGACATCGCCGATATGCACGAAGTCGAAGACGGCGACGTGCTGGTCACCGACATGACCGATCCCGACTGGGAACCGGTCATGAAACGCGCATCGGCCATCGTGACCAACCGCGGCGGGCGCACCTGCCATGCGGCCATCATCGCCCGCGAACTCGGCATTCCAGCCGTGGTCGGCTGCGGCGATGCAACCGAAAAAGTACGCCACGGTGATTCGGTTACGGTTGCCTGTTCGGAAGGCGACACCGGCCGGGTGTATGCCGGCACGCTTGACTTCAGCATGTCCGAAGACAGCATGGAAGAAATGCCCGAAGCGCCGATCAAGATCATGATGAACGTAGCCAACCCGGATCGGGCCTTCGATTTTGCCCAGATTCCGAACCACGGCATTGGCCTGGCGCGGCTGGAATTCATCATCAACCGCATGATCGGCATCCATCCCCGCGCGCTGCTGGAATACGACGACCAGTCGCCGGAATTGAAGGCCGAGATCGACAAGCGCATCGCCGGCTACGATTCGCCGGTGCAGTTCTACGTCGACCGCCTGGTCGAGGGCATCGCCACCATCGCCGCGCCGTTCGGCCCCAACCCGGTCATCGTGCGCCTGTCGGACTTCAAGTCCAACGAATACGCCAACCTGATCGGCGGCGAAGGCTTCGAGCCCGACGAGGAAAACCCGATGATCGGCTGGCGCGGCGCATCGCGTTACGTCGACGATCTGTTCAAGCCGTCGTTCGAGCTGGAATGCCGGGCTTTGCGCAGAGTGCGCGACGAAATGGGTCTGGACCACGTCTGGGCCATGGTGCCGTTCGTGCGCACCGTCGACGAAGCGCGCGAGGTAGTGGAGGTCATGGAGCAGTTCGGCCTCAAGCGTGGCGAGAACGGGCTGAAGATCATCATGATGTGCGAATTACCGTCGAACGCACTGCTGGCCGATGAATTCCTGGAGTATTTCGACGGCTTTTCGATCGGCTCCAACGACATGACCCAGCTGACGCTGGGGCTGGACCGGGATTCCGGGCTGGTCGCGCATCGCTTCGACGAGCGTGATGCGGCGGTCAAGGCGCTGCTGGAAATGGCGATCAAGGCCTGTTTGAAACAGAAGAAATACATCGGCATTTGCGGCCAGGGGCCTTCCGATTACCCCGAACTGGCGCAGTGGCTGATGGAGCAAGGCATCGAAAGCGTATCGCTGAACCCGGACACGGTGGTCGATACCTGGCGCGGCCTGGCCAGGTCTAAAAAGTCGGCTTGAAGGTCGTGCGTTCGATGGCGGGCATGTCAATGCCCGCCGCGATCCGAAATCTGCTGAACGTGGCGACTGAAAAGCGGGCTTGCGCGGCGCTTATGCGAAACGTGAGAGCTACTGAACCCGCACCATTACAAGCCCGCCAACTGCCCCATATACTGACGATAATGCTTGAGTTCGGCAATGGAGTCCTCGACGTCATTGAGCGCCAGATGGCTGGAATCCTTGGTCAGCGCATCGGTGATTTGCGGCGCCCAGCGCCGCGCAAGCTCTTTCAGGGTGCTGACATCGAGGTTTCGATAGTGAAAATAGGACTCCAGCTCCGGCATCAGCCGCGCCATGAAGCGCCGGTCCTGGCAGATCGAATTTCCGCACATCGGGGATTTGCCGGCCGGCACCAGGTCTTCGAGAAAACCAAGCGTCTGGCGCTCGGCGTTGCGCGTGTCGATATGGCTTTCGAGGCAGCGCTGGACCAACCCGGATTGCGTATGCGTGCGGGTATTCCACTCGTCCATGTCGCTGAGCTCGTCGTCGGTCGCGCGAATGGCCAGGTTGGGCCCACGCGCAACTTCCTCGAGCTGGCTGTCGGTGACAATCGTGGCAATCTCGATGATCCGGTCGCGCCGGACGTCCAATCCAGTCATTTCCAGATCGATCCAGATCAATCTCATTTCATCCATGAATTTTCGCCACCTTTGCCGTTGCCGAGACTATACCAGCCAGCCGCGCTTGAGAAGGCTCCACATCATCATGCAGCATGACAGCAGCGACGAACTCAGGGTCTTGATCGCCATGGGTAACCATGGCCTGGCCGCCGATGAATCGCTCATCGTATCGGGCCAGCCCGAACCGGTGGAAATCCATTTTCGCCGCCGCGTAGGCCGGCCACTGCCGGGCGACCGGATCAGGCTCGACAAAGATGCAGGCGTCGCGGAAATCCTGCCGCGAAAAAACATCTTCGGACGCGGCGACACGCGCGGCCGGTTTCAGCCGGTCGCAGCCAATCTCGACCAGCTGCTGATCGTGATCGCACCCGAACCGGCACCCAGCGTGGACCTGCTGCATCGCTACATCGCGGCCGCCTTCATCCAGGGCATCGAGCCGGTCGTGATCATCAACAAGTCCGATCTGGGCACACCCGACGTGCCGCCGTTTTCGCACCTTTCCGAAATGCAGGTACGGGTTTTCCAGACCCAGTGCAGCGAGCCGCCACACCTGGACGGGCTCGATGTCGAAGTCCAGCACGGCATCCATCTTCTTGCCGGACAATCCGGTGTCGGCAAGTCGTCGCTGGCCAATGCCCTGCTGCCGGACCTGTTTCTGCAGACCGAAAAACTCTCGCGCGCCACCGGCAAGGGGCGCCACACCACGACCAGTGCACGCCTGTTTCGCCTGCCCGCGGGCGGCTGGCTGGTCGACACGCCCGGGGTCTGGGAATATGGCTTGTGGAAGATGACCGCACGCGAACTGGCGCGCGGCTTTCCGGAATTTCTGGAGCACGTCGGAAAATGCCGATTTCGCGATTGCCTGCACGACGGCGAGCCCGGTTGCGGCGTGCGCGAAGCCGTCGAAAATGGTGAAATCGCGGCTTGCCGCCACCAGGCCTGGCTCAGTTTGCTGTCCGAGCAACGCAGGCTGAGCAGCCTCTGATAAAAGCGGTCGCCTGGTCGCTTCTGTTACCAGTCCAGCTGTTCGCCGTTGGC
>JAVVET010000043.1:7549-27447 GCA_032251235.1 Wenzhouxiangellaceae bacterium | reverse complement strand
CGGGCGGGCCGACCATCAGCACGCCCTTGGGAATCTTGCCGCCCAGGCGCTGGAATTTACCCGGGCTTTTCAGGAATTCGACCAGTTCGACGACCTCGTCCTTGGCCTCCTCGACACCGGCAACGTCGGCAAAGGTGATCTTGACCTGGTCTTCGCCCTGCAGCTTGGCCCGCGACTTGCCGAAGCTCATGGCCCCGCCCTTGCCGCCGACACCGCCACCCTGCATCTGGCGCATGAAATAGATGAACAGGAACACCAGCAGCAGCACCGGCAGCAGGCTGATCATGATGTCGACAAGAATCGACCGGCCTTCCGGAGGCACGGCCGAATGGTCGACATTGTTGTTTTCAAGATCGGCAATCAGGCCCGTGTCGTCGGGTGGCGCGAAGACTTCAAACGCCTGGCCGTTGGTAGTCTGACCAGTCAGGCGCTTGCCGCCCGAGGTCGCCTGAATCTCGACCGATTCGATCTGACCGTTGCGCACGGACTCCAGAAATTGCGAATACTGCATTTTCTGAGCGGCAGGCTCAGTCTCCGCATAATGCTGGAAAATGCTCATCAGGACCATCGCAACGATGATCCACATTAATAAATTCTTGGCGAACTGGCTCAACAATCTGCTCCTTGGTGATTTTCCGGACGCGCCGGAATCGGAATTTCTACTTGCACTGAATTAACGCTCACTTTAACCCGAACGGCGTGAATCGGCTACCAGGTACACTTCACGACTTTTTTTTCGAGAGGCCTCGGGCTTGCGCAAGCGTACATTGGCAAATTCGCGTCTGGCATGGCGCACGAAATCGTCGAAACCTTCGCCGTGAAACAATTTGACCACGAAAGTGCCGTTTTTATCCAGCCACTCGCGGGCAAACTCCAGGGCCAATTCGGCCAAATGCATGCTGCGCGCCTGGTCGGAAGCCGCGATACCGGAGATATTGGGGGCCATATCCGACAGCACAAGATCAACCCGCTCGCCAATCAGGCTTTCCAGCTGTTCGAGCACTTCGGCCTCGCGGAAATCGCCATGGAGGAATTCGACCCCTTCGATCGGCTCCATGGCCAGAATATCGAGTGCCACGATTCGACCCTTGCGGCCCGGCCGGCGCACCGCCACCTGCGACCAGCTGCCGGGTGCGGCGCCAAGGTCGACGATTCGCTGGCCGGGTTTCAAAAAATGGTCGCGCTCATCGAGTTCGATCAGCTTGTACGCTGCACGGGCACGATAACCCTCGCTGCGCGCTTTTTTGACGTAAGGATCGGACGCCTGCCGTGAAAGCCATTGCTTCGAGGCCATTTCGATCAACGATTCGGTAACAGGTGATGATTATCGCACCGACCCGGGAGCCTGAACCCGGCTTGTTCGCCTTCCAATGGCGTCACGACGACCTCGACAAGGTCTGGCGATGCCACTCGCCGGATGGCTCATGAACCAGGCGGGTTTGAAGGAACAGTCAGCGGGAAATGATAAAATACTTCTCCGAAATTGCCAGAAACGAGTCAATGAAACTCAAAAACACCCAAATCCGCCATCTGCGCGGCCTTTGCCATGATCTTGCACCGGTCGTGATGGTGGCCGACAAAGGCCTGAGCGAAAACGTCAACGCCGAAATCGAAGATGCGCTGGAAAGCCATGAGTTGATCAAGATCAAGCTGCGCGGCGAGCGTGAACAGCGACAGCAATGGATCGAGGCCATTGGCCGGACCACGCATGCCGAACTGGTACAGAAGATTGGCCAGGTGGCGTGCTTTTATCGACCCAACCCAAAGAAAAACCTGATCCGCCTGCCCTGATGCAACTGACTCAACACGATCCAGAAGACCGCTATTACGTTCACTCGCTGTCGTCGGTCAACATCCAGATCGTCGAAACCTTGTATAGCGAAAGCCTTCTGCTCACCCCCGACCTGGGTGTCAGTGCCTGGCCGGCGGCTTCGATCGAGTCGCTGGATTCGACCAGCCTCGAGCCGATTCTGGACTATCGACCCGACATTCTGCTGCTGGCCAGCGGACGGCGCATGCGCTTTCCCGACCGCAACCTGCAAATCGAGTTGCTTCGCAACAACATCGGCCTGGAAGTCATGACGCTGGACGCGGCGGCCCGGACGTTCAACGTGCTGGCCGACGAACATCGACGCGTGATGGCCGCATTGATCTGGGAAGACGGCCCCACCTGACAAGCCTGCCCGGCGCGGATCGCTGTGCTTGGAAAAGCCCGCGCTGCAGGACCGCGGCGTGTCGGCTCAGCGCTGCGGCAGGTACTTCAGCGGGTCATCGGGCTTGCCATCGCGCCGAATCTCGAAATGTAGAACCTCGGCCTCGCGCTCGTTTCGACCCAGCGTGGCGATTTCCTGCCCGGCACTGACGCGCTCACCTTCACTGACCAGCCGCTCGCGATTGTGTGCATAGGCCGACAGCATGCTGTCGGAATGCTTGATGATGATCAGTTCGCCGTAACCGATCAGGCCATTGCCGCTGTAGACGACGTTGCCGGAGGCCGCGGCGCGCACCGGCTGTCCCAGCCGGCCGGCGATCAGAATGCCCTTGCGCGAATCGCCGTTGCTGAACTGGCGCGCCAAACTGCCGACCGTGGGCCAATGCCAGTCGACACCGGCCACGCTGCGACCTGGCAGCGACGTGGTCGCGGCAGGCACCTTGGCCGTCACAGGGCTGGCCGGCTTTTTGGGCGGGACATTGACCGCGGGCTTTTCAGCCGACCGCGTGACGGCTGCGGGCGTTCCGGGGGCCGCTATCGACCGGCCAGGCCCTGATTCGGCGGTGTTGGCGGAGCTCTCCGATGCCGGCTCGGCCGGTACACCGGGCTGCGAGACTGTGGAGCCGGTTTCCCTGACCCGCGGTTTACCTGCAAAGACGGTGGCCTTTTGCATCTTCGGCGGCGGCTTCAGCCGAATCCAGTGATCGACTCGAATCGTATACGGTGCCCGAAGTTCGTTCCAGGCCGCCACTTCGCGCCAGTCAAGACCATAGCGAAAAGCGATCGAATACAAGGTGTCGCCGCGCGTTACGCGATAGCTCTCCGGTGCCCGCAGCGGCTGCATCGAGCTGCTGGCGGTATGACGCTGTTCGGGTGGCAACGGCCGCGCCGCGCCACAGGCCGTCAAAACCAGAACAACGCACAGGCCGGCGGAGATTCCTGCGAGCCGCAACCAGACGGCGGTATGGCCGATGCCATTCATGTCAGAAAGTAGACCAGCCCTGCGATCGACAGCAGCCCGATGACCGCCCAGCCAATGGCATCGACCCAGTTCCGCAAGCGTTCGGCCATGAATTCTCCTCCTGACCAGATCAGACCGGCGACCAGGAAAAATCGTGCACCGCGACCGATAATGCTGCCCAGTATGAAGCCTGGCAGCGGCATCATCAACGCCCCGGCGGCAATCGTGATGATCTTGAACGGGATCGGCGTAAAGCCGGCGACGATGACAAACCAGATCCCGTAGCTCCGAAACGCTTCGACCGCGCGTTCATAGGCCTCGACCTGGCCGGCGCGCTCGATCAGCGGGAAAATCAGTTCCAGTGCAAACCAGCCGATCAAATAGCCGGCCAGGCCGCCGATGACAGAGGCTGCCGTGGTCAGCGTTGCCAGGTACCAGGCCCGCTCGCGCTGCGCAAGCACCATCGGCGCCAGCATCACATCGGGCGGCACGGGAAAGAACGTGGCCTCGGCAACGCTCAAAGCCACCAGGTAGCGCTGCGCATGCCGGTGCCGCGACCAGCGCAGCACCCGGTCATACAGTGGACGAAAAAGACGCATGCCGGCGGCTTAGTCCAGGCCTTCCAGCAGCGGCACGAAGCTGGCCGCACCGAGGTCTTCGCGCTGAAACTGATCGTCGCTGCGCGTAAATCGCACCAGATGCTGGACCCCGCCGGCCTCTTCGAGCGGCGCGACCAGCACCCCGCCTTCGCCGAGTTGGTCGAACAAGGCTTCGGGAATGCGCCCGCCGGCGGTCACGACAATCGCGTCGAAAGGCGCCTGACCGGGCCAGCCGCCGAGCCCGTCGGCATGACGCGCGTAGACATTTTGAACCTTCAGCCGATACAGCCGCTGCTTTGCCAGCCGCGCCAGTTCGCCGATGCGCTCGGTGGAAAACACCCTGGCCGCCAGGCGCGCCAGCACGGCGGCCTGGTAGCCCGAGCCGGTGCCGATTTCGAGCACTTTCTCAAGCCTCGAGGCGGTCATCACCGCTTCGGTCATCATCGCCACCACCAGCGGCTGGGAAATGGTCTGGCCGCGGCCGATCGGCAAGGCGTCGTTCTCGTAGGCGCGGCTGGACAAGGCCTCGTCGACGAACAAGTGCCTGGGCGTGGCGGCCATGGCCTGAAGCACCCGTTCATTGGAAATCCCCTGCTCGCGCAATCGTTCGATCAGGCGGCGCCGGGTGCGTTCGGAGGTCATGCCGATACCGCGCGTGCTCGTGTCGGCATTCATTGCGATCAATCCTCTTCCTTGCCGATATCCTGCACCCATTTGCCGATCGGCTCCAGCGCCTGGTAGCGCGTCAGGTCGACGTGTATCGGCGTGACCGAGACAAAGCCGCGGCGGATGGCGTTGAAATCGGTGCCCGGGCCGTTATCCTGCTCCCCGCCCGGCGCGCCGATCCAGAAAAACTGCCGACCGCGCGGATCCTCCAGCGGAATCACGTCCTCGGAACGGTGCCGATGGCCCAGCCGCGTGGTTTCGAAGCCGCCGATTTCCGACCACGGTAAATCCGGGACGTTGACGTTCAGAATCGTGTCGGCCGGCAGCGGCTGGGTCAACAGCCGGCGCATCAGGATGCTGGCCGCTCGCGCCGCGCTTGCGTAATGCGAGGGGCCCGACTTGCCGTAAGGCAGCGACACCGCCATCGCCGGCAGGCCCAGGAACCGGCCTTCCATGGCCGCCGCCACGGTGCCCGAGTACAGCACATCATCACCCAGGTTGCCGCCGGCGTTGATGCCCGAAATCACCATGTCCGGCTCGTCCATCAAAAGCCCGGTAATGCCGACGTGGACACAATCGGTCGGCGTGCCGAACACCTTGAATACGCCGGGTTCGCGCTGCTCGACCCGGATCGGGCGGTCCAGCGTCAGCGAATTGCTGGCGCCCGAGCGGTCGCGATCGGGCGCCACCACGGTCACCCGGTCGACGTGCTTGCCGAGCTCTTCGGCCAGTTGCCGGATGCCGGTCGCATCCAGGCCGTCGTCGTTGCTGATCAGGATATGCATTGAAGCGTGTCGCCCTTTTCGAGTCGTTATTTTCGCAATCGGTAACTATAATGCTTTCATGGTCAAAAAAGTCTCCAGCTGGTCGCAGCTTCGACAGTTTGCCGGCACAGGCCTGAACCCGGTCGTAAAGCAACTGGTCGTAAAGAAAAAGGAGACGCAAGGGAAAATGCTGATGAATGAACATTCAAATTCTCGAAGTCGGCAAATGAGTAGTGACGGCGACGACCTTGATTCCTTCCGCAGCGCCGTCGGTGAAGTTCGGCGGATCCGCTCCAGCCGGGCAGAATCGCGCCCGGAACCCGCCAGGCCCGAGCCGAAAATGCGCGAGGCCGACGAGAAAAGCGTGCTCGATGAGCTGTCGGCATATCCGGCCGCCGACGAGTTCGTCGAAACCGGCGAGGAACTGCTCTGGCATCGGCCGGGTCTGCAAAAGCGCGTGTTAAGCCGACTGCGTCGCGGCCATTGGCGGGTCCAGGACGAAATCGACCTGCACCAGATGAACATCGAGGCCGCCAGCCGCTCGATCCGCATTTTCCTGGACCAGGCGCAAGCCAGCAACCGCCGCTGCGTCAAGATCATCCACGGCAAGGGCTTGCGTTCCGGCCCGGCGGGTCCGCGCCTGAAGACGCTGACCGCGCGCGTGCTCAGCCGCCATCCGCTGGTCATGGCATTCGCCTCCGCACCGCCGCCTGACGGCGGTACAGGAGCGGTCTACGTGCTGCTGAAAAACCGTTGAACGGCTCGATGGCTTCGGCCATCCCTGCGATGCTGGCCCTGGCCGGGCTGCTGTTGTGGTGGCATTCGTCGGTCCAGGCGCTGGACCGGGCACGCGCGCTGGCAGGCCGATTTTGCAAGCGCCAGGACTGGCAGCTTCTCGACCAGACCGTTTCGATTGCATCGTTGCGGCCGCGTCGGACCGAAAACGGCTGGTGCCTGGTGCGCATTTACCGCTTCGAGTTCTGCCCCGACGGCAGCAGCCGCTTGGGCGGCGGCCTGTTGATGAACGGCGCCCGACCGTTGAGAATCTGGGCCGACGGCCCGGACGGGCGGGTGCTGGAAGAATTCGACTACCAACGCAGCCCGGAATGACTGGACTTGCGGCCGAATCAGGCCGGCGCGTTCCGGCCCTGGTGGGTGACCCGGTCACGCAGGTAAACAGGTTCCAGCTCATGTGCTGCGACCGGCTCGGAGAGCTCGGCCAGCAAGCCGACGGCCCGGGCCGTCGGCGCTGCCTCGGCGTCGACCTGCTTTAAGCGCGGGCCGGCCGCTTCCTCGATTATTTCAGCGTAGGCGGAAAAGCCACTGCCGACGCCGATAAACTCGCCCTCGCCAATGATCTCGACCTGTGCCGGTGCGCTCAGCTGCTCTGCACCCAGCGGCTCGGGCAAATCGCCGTCAAACCGGAACCAGGCCCAGTAAACCTCGCCCATGCGCGCATCGATTGCGGCCAGCACATCGCCGCGGTAAGCCGTCGGCCGCGCCGCCAGCGCCAATGCGGCCAGGCTGGATACCGGGTGAACAGGCAGATCCTGGGCCAGCGCGATGCCCTGGGCCACACCCAGCCCCAGGCGCAGGCTGGTAAAGCCGCCGGGGCCGCGGTCGACGGCGATCCGATCAAGCTGCGAATAGCTCAGTCCGGCCTCGGCCAGCAACTCGCCGATCCACGGCACAAGCACGCGCCCGTGTGCGCGCGGCTCGCCGGTGGCGCGCTCGAGCAGCATGCCGTGGGCCGTCTGCAGGACCACCGAGCAGGCCTCGCTGGACGTTTCCAGCACCAGCCGATTCACGATGCCTCGCCCAGAAAATCGATGGCCTGCTGCACGTCCTGGCAACGCGGCATGGGTGGCAGGCTGTTGATGAAAATCCGGCCGTAGCCGCGGCCGGTGATGCGCGGGTCGCCCAAAACGAGCACGCCGCGGTCCTGGGCATGCCGAATCAGGCGCCCGGCGCCCTGTTTCAAGGCCAGCACCGCGGCCGGAATCTGCATTTCAGCAAACGGATTGCCGCCGCGCTCGCGCGTGGCCCGGATCGTGGCCGACAGCACCGGATCGTCGGGCGAGGAAAACGGCAGCTTGTCGATCACCACCACCGACAGCGCTTCGCCGCGCACATCGACGCCTTCCCAAAAACTGGCCGCGCCCAGCAGCAGACTGCCCGGGCGCGCGCGGAATTCCTGCAACAGCACATCGCGCGGCGCATCCTCTTGCACCAGCAGCCGAAAATCGGTATTTGCGCGCAGCCAGGCCGCGGCCCTTTGCAGGGCGCGGTGCGAAGTAAACAGCAAAAATGCCCGACCCCGACTGGCCCGCAACAACGGATGGACCCGCTCGAGCAGGGTTTCGGTGTGCGCCGGATCGTTCGGCTCGGGCAGCTTGTCGGGCAGCCACAGGCGGGTCTGGCGCGGATAGTCGAATGGACTTTCGATGATCTCGGTAGCCGGGTTCTCCAGCCCAAGGCGCCTCGTGAAATGACCGAAATCGCCGTTCACGGCCAGCGTTGCCGAGGTCATGATCCAGGTCGACGGCAATTCCCCGCGCAGCCGGCCGAACGGCTCGGCGATGTCCAGCGGTGTCAGGGTCAGCGACAAACGACCGCGGCGACAGGTAAACCAGCGCACGCCGGCCTCGCTGCCGGCCAACAGCATGTCCATGGTTGAGGCCAGCGCCCGGGCCCGATCATGGCAGCCGGCCATTTCGCGCGACTGCGACTGGACCGGCTCGGTGACCGCAGCCAGGTTCGCCAGCGCGTTGTGCAGCGTGTCAAGCTCGGCGTTCAGCGGGCGCAGCCGTTGCCAGTCGCCGCGTTCGGGCAGGTTGTGGGCCCGGCTGGCGAGCTGGGTCAGGCTTTCCTTCAAGGCCTCGATCGGAGCACGCAGCAGCTTCACGCTGCCGGCCGCCGTGGCGGTCGCTGCAAGCGTGTCGCGCGCCAGTTCGCCAACCTGCCAGGCGCTGACGCTGTGCGAAAAAAAGCGCGTCGCCACGTCCGGAATCTGGTGGGCTTCATCGACGATGATCGCATCGGCACCCGGCAGCACTTCACCGAAACCACTCTGCTTGAGCGCCAGGTCGGCAAACAGCAAGTGATGGTTGACCACCACGATATCGGCATCCTGGGCCTGCCGGCGCGCCTTGAGTACGTGGCAGTCATTGAGGCGCGGGCACTCGGCGCCCAGGCAGTTGTCGATCGTCGAGGTCACCAGCGGCCAGATGCGGGCACGCTCGGCAATCCCTTCGAGCTCGCGGATCTCGCCGCCGATCGTATGCCGGGCCCAGCGCCGCACCTGGTCGAGGTGGCTCAGCGTTTCATCGTCCAGCGCCGCCGGTCCGTCGTCGGCCCGCTCCATGCGCTGTGGACACAAATAGTTTGCCCGGCCCTTGAGCAGTGCGACCGAACGTTCGGAACCGGTTGCTTTCAAGGCCAGCGGCAGGTCGCGCCGGAACAGCTGGTCCTGGAGGTTCAGCGTACCGGTCGAGATGATCGCCTTGCCTTTCGATGCCAGCACCGGCAGCAGGTAGGCCAGCGTCTTTCCGGTACCGGTTGCAGCCTCGGCCACCAGGTCGGTACCGCTGTCAAGGCATTCGGCGATCCGCCTGGCCAATTTCAGCTGGCCCGGGCGCGGCTGGAAGTCTTCCAGCAATTCGGCCAGCCGGCCGCTCGACTGGAATTGGTCGCGTAAATCAGCCAACGGCTCTAAAACCGTTCCGGCGGCGCAACCGTGCATTGGCTCAACTGGTCGCGCGCACGGTAGGCGCGGTCCCATTGGCTTCCACGCTCGTAGATCACGATCAGCGTACGCAGGCTGCGCTGGCAGAGTTCACCCACCTGGGGGCCCAGTTCATACGATCGGCTGGCAAAGGCCTGGGCCTGGTCGAGGTCGCCGCGACTCAACTGCACTTCAGCCATTTGCTGCAACACCGCCGGATCGCGACCATCGATTCGCAGCGCACGCTCGAGCAGCATCTCGGCCTGGGCCAGATCACCTTCCTGTTCGGCAGCAAGCGCCTTGCGCGCCAGGCTGACCACGGCCGGATTGCGCACGCCAAAAACCTGCAACTCCCGACCGGCGCCTGCCGACGGTGCCCGCACGCGCTCCTCGACGGTGCGATCCTGGCCCGGCGCCGGCACCGGCGGCGATCGCGTGGCGCAGGCGGCCAACAGTAGCAACAGCAACAACAAACAGAAAATTCGCAACATTCGGACCAAACTCGATTGGCTTTCAAGGCATGAATGGTAAATCCAAAACCCCGGCGAATGGAGACCCGCTCGATGCCAGATCCAATTAATGCGAAAATTCAGGCCCATTGGCCACGCCGGAGACCCGAGATGCAAAAGCGCAAAACATTGATCGTTGCCTTGACCGGCGGCATTGCCAGCGGCAAGACCGCAGTTTCGGATGCTTTTGCCGAACTCGGCGTGCCGGTGGTCGATACCGATCGGCTGGCCCGCCAGGCCGTGGAAGTCGGCAGCGAAGGCCTGGGCGAGGTTCGCGCCGCTTTTGGCGAACGGATCGTGAACGAAGCCGGCGAACTCGATCGCCGGGCACTGCGAGACCTGATATTCAACGACCCGCAGGCCCGAAGGCGCCTGGAGTCGATCCTGCATCCACGAATCGTCGAACAGGCTCGACGGCGCCTGGACGACATCGATACCGATTACGCCATCCTGGTCGTGCCGCTGCTGGCTGAGACCGGCTTGTTCAGCGACGCCGATCGCGTACTGGTCGTCGATGTGCCCGAAAAAGTTCAGATCCAGCGACTGCTCGAGCGCGACGGCGTCAACCGGGGGCAGGCCGAGTCGTCGCTGCGCGCCCAGGCCAACCGCAAAACCCGCATGGCCCTGGCCGATGAAGTCATCGAGAACACCGGCACGCTTGAGGACCTGCGGCTAAAAGTCGAGCAGCTTGACCAGAAATATCGAAGCCTGGCAGCCGCCAGGCAGGACTAGTGTACTGGGGGCCAGTCGGTCTGCGGCGCGGCGATCTCATCCAGCGCAAAAGCCTGTTTGTCTCTACCTGTTTGTCTTTATTATTGCCGACCACTGATCACACACCGCGCCTATCATTTGAAACTTCAGCGACCACGCCGCAAAAACCCGATCAATCACATTGAACATCCCCGCCGAATTCATTCCTGCGTGGCTTGCCTGGGCCGCATTGCTGCTTTTCACGGCTTTCTTCGCATGGAACGCGACGGGTGCGCCGTGGAAGCTTCTGCACCGCAACCTCATGCTGCCGGCCTATTTCGGCGCCGTCGTGTTGATGACCGGTTTATGGTGGATGAAGGCCGAATCGCAGACCGGGCTGGGGCTGCACTTTCTGGGCATTACGTCGATGGTGCTGATCTTCGGCTGGCGCCTGGCGCTGGTCGGCACGGCAGCTGCATTGCTGTCGCTGACTGCAGCGGGGCATTACGACTGGATAGCGCTGGGCGTCAACGGCATGATAAGCGTGGCGATGCCAGTGCTGCTGGCGGCCCGGCTGCATGCTTTCGTGCGCCAGGCTTTCCCGAAACACTACTTTGTTTACGTCATCGTCAGCGCGCATTTTGCGTCCATGGCGCTCATCGCCGCGGTGGTGGCGACCAGCGCAATGCTGCTGTGGCTGGTCGGCGCCTATCCGCTGGACCGCATCGCGAACGACTACCTGGTGTTCCTGCCCATCGCGATGCTGCCCGAAGGCTTTCTCAACGGTGCGGTCCTGTCAATGCTCACGGCCTGGAAGCCGGAATGGGTTCGAAGCTTCGACGACCGCGACTATATCGACGGCAAGTAGCCGTAATCACGCGCGCTGATGCAGCTTTTGAAAATACCGGCGCCGTGTCAAACATCGGCGTGCCGGTCCTGGCTTGATTGGGCTGGCTTTCTGCGAGATTGTTGTGCCCATTCGACTTTTATTTGCACCTTCTGCTGCCCTCGACGCTTGTTCGATTTTGCGCATCATTGACCCGCTCCGCCGTGGACCGTAACCGCGGATTGCGCGAATAACCACCGGCCGGCTCGTACTGCTTGTTATCCTCGGCGCGACACTTAATCGTTACCTGACTTGCGTCGTGTCTCAGTGATCGTGATCGTTCATGCCCGTTCAGGAATTCGGTGCGTGCCAGCGGCAGGATCCGGCCGGTGTCGATCGCTGAAGGCCTCGCCACGCGTCGAACTGAAGCGATCGATGCCGGCCGGATCCGATATCAAGGCACAAACTGGAGAGTTGCTGAGACACGACGCTAGTCAGGAATCGTTACGTTATGCCGATGATCTTTCCGTTTTAGCCTCCAGCGCGGTCGCAAAACGCCTCATGTACAGGACATGACCCCGCCTGATTCAGCATCCCCATCGCGTTGTCGGAAGACATGCGGCTCAGGAATTTCGTGCCGCGTTGCCGCGAAGAATCCGAATCTGCCCACATGCTTCGAGAGCCTCGGGGTTGCTCCGGATCTCGTGCAGATATTCCTGGGCGTCCAGGATCGACACCGGGCGAGCTTCCGCGATCTCGACCCAGCAACCACCCCCGGCCCGCTTGGCCAGGTAGACCGCGGAATCGGCGATTTCGACCACGTGCTCCCAGTTCATCCGGTTCGGATCATTGCGCGTGAACGGGAAACAACACACCCCGATCGAGCAACGGCAATCGTATTCTTGCTGGTCCGGGCCGAGCGTGAATTTCGCATCTCCGAGCGCGGCAATGATGCGCTCGGCCAACCGGCAGCCTGCATCTGCAGCCAAGTGCCGTGCCACGATCAGAAACTCGTCGCCGCCCCAGCGAATCACGTAGTCGGACTGACGCGCCACGCCGGCCAGCACCTCGGCCACCTGCTTGAGAATCGTATCGCCGGCCTGGTGTCCGTAATTGTCGTTGATGTATTTGAAGTGATCGAGATCGAGCAGCAAAAACCCGATCGCTGCCTGGTCCAGGGCGGGGTCGCGGCGAAAACGGCGCAGGCTGTGGGCAATATCGTGATCGATCTGGTCCATCAGGAACCGCCGGTTCTTCAGCCCGGTCAGCGGGTCCGTGGTGGCGAATCGGACCAGACGAAGATTGGCCTGCTCGAGCTCGTGGGTTCGTTCACCGACCAGTTCCTCAAGCCGGGTCGCATGGGTTTGCAGACCACGAACCCGATAGCGCCAAATGGAAGCGATCAATGCGCCCAGAGCCAGTACCGAAAGCGTGAGGAACCACGGCCGCAGCCACAGCGGCGCGGCAACGCCGAAGGCAAACCGCGCCGCTTCCGTGCTCCAGACGCCGGACGGGTTGGCGCCCTGGACCTGGAACTCGTAATCGCCGTGGCCGAGCCCTGCAAAGGTCACCGGACGGTAGCTGTCCAGTTCGTTCCAGTCCGAATGCAGGTCGGCGAGACGATAGCGGTATCGAGTGGCGTTCTCGTTCTGGAACGTCAGGGCGGCAAATTCGAACGTGATCTCGGAGTAGTCTGGCGGCAGGCGAGTGCCCGGCGTCACCGGCGAGCCGTCCACCAGCACCGCCTCGATCAATACCGGCGGCGGCACACTATTGCCAAGCCTGTTGCGTGGATCGAAGCGCATCAACCCGCCCACGGACGTGAACCACAAGCCGCCGTCGCGGGTCTTCAGCGCCCCGGTCGCCCCGCCCTCCAGGTGCAGCAGCCCGTCGCCCTTGTCGTAGTTGACGAAGCGCTCGCCGTCGTAACGGCTCAAGCCGCGCGTGGTGTAGGCCCAGACGTGGCCCCGGTCATCGACCACCACGCTCCAGACAAAATCGTTGGCCAGCCCGTCGCGCTCGGTAAAGTGGGCCGCCACGGCTCCGGTGCTGTCGATCCGAAACAGCCCGTCGCCGCTGCTGCCCACCCACATCCCGCCCTCGCGCGCTGGGGCCAGGTCGAAGAGCGTCTGGTCGCTGAAGCCGTCAGTACCGTGCAAGCTTTTGACCGCCCCGTCCGGGCCAAGCCGCAACAGGCCGTGATCCTGGGTCGCGAACCAGACCCATCCCTGCGCGTCAACGCGGATGGCCAACACATAAGTTCCGGCCAGCTCGGCAGGGAGATCGGTGCGCAATTCGCCGCGTTCGAGAATCGCCACGCCCGAAGCGGTGCCGATCCAGATGCGCCCCATCGCGTCGCAAAAAAGCGAGCGGACCTGATCGGACGGCAGACCGTCGGCGGTCGTCCAGGTTCTGACAACGCCAACTCCCTCGCGCCAGTGGACAAGCCCGCCGTTGGTGGCCAGCAACGCACCGCCTTCGGGGGCGAATTCGATGGCATAAATGCGATCGTTGGGCAACCCGTCGGCGCGGGTCAGCGTGACCGATTGCTCCAGCGCCAGGCCGCTGGCGCGCACCGGGACGACCTGGACGCCAACGCGCGTGCCCAGCCACAAGCGGCCGGCCGAATCCTGCGCGATGGCCCGGACGAAATCCGCCAGCAGGCCGCCGCTGTCGTCGTAGCCGGAAAAACGTGTCGGCGCCAGCTTGCTCAGACCGCCGTCCTGGCCAATCCAGACCACGCCCTCCCGGTCACGGAAGACCGACCGGATGATTTCATCCTCCAGCCCGCTGATGCGGCTGATGCCACCATCGTCGCCGGCGTCTTCCCGGTACAGGCCGCGATAGGTGCCGAACATCAAGCCGCCGTCCGGACCGGGGACTATGCCCGAGACATGCGTCCGTTCCAGAGCCGTGTCGCCCGGGTTCATCTCCCGCACGCTGCCGTCGGCTGCGAAAAGATACAGGCCCGCGCTGGTACCCACCCAGACTTCGTCGCCCCTTGGCAGCAGCGACACGACTGCCGGATCGGCTCCGACCACCAGGTCGATAGCCTTGACCGCACTGGATGCGGTATCCAGAAGGCTCAGACCCGAGTCTGTGCCGACAAACAGCGTGTTGTGATCTCCAAGCGCCAGGACGCGTATCGATTGTTCCGAGAACAGGGTATCGACAACCGTCGAATCCGACTGCCGCAGGCGCACCAGGCCGCGTTCCGTACCCACCCACAGGCCGTCGGGCCCGGCGGCCAGCGCCTGAATGAAATGTCCGCGCAGATACGGGGATTCGTTACATTCAAACCTTTCGCTTTCGAACCGGCACAGCCCGGCGTTGGTTCCAACCCACTGCCGGCCGTCACTGTCGGTAACGATCGTTTCGATCTGGTTCCCGGCCAGGCCGTCGGCCGACGTGAATCGGCTGAATTCGCGACCGTTGTACCGACCCAGACCACCCTGGGTGCCGACCCACAGGTAGCCTGCCGGATCCTGGTGTATGACCCGAACCTGGCTCTGCGGCAACCCCTGGTCGATCCCATAGTGCTGGAAATTGCCGCCCTCGAATGCCGCAGCGCCAGTACTGAACGCAACCATCGCGCAGGCGATCTGGAAAGACCGCAGCAACGCAGGGGCGCGACGCGCCGGGTACGAGGAGGAATCCTGGGTTGTCATCGGCGGTTTCCGTTACCGGCCGAACCGTCTTGCGGCATGTCCAGGCTCCGGTTTTCCAGTAGCATTTCGGTGATCCTGGCGGTCCGGTGCGGTTTGCTGAACAGAAAACCCTGACCGTTCTTGCAGCCCCACTGCACCAGGGTCTGCCGCTGCTCCTCGGTCTCGATTCCTTCAGCGATCAGATGGAGGTCCAGCGCCCCGGCCAGGTCGATAACGCTGCGAATGATCGTCGCATCGACGTGGCTTTCGGGAATCGTGCTGATGAACGCGCGATCGAGCTTGATGCCCTGGACCGGGAACTGGCGCAGATAGGCCATGGAAGAATAACCGGTACCGAAATCGTCGACCGCGATCCGCATTCCCAGGCCGCGCAACTGGTGCAGAATTTCGGCGGCCCGTTCCGGATCCAGCATCAGAACGTTCTCGGTGATCTCGATGACGAAGTGCTCGCCCGTGAGATCGTGGCCAGCCAGGCACTGCGCAAGCCGGTCGACAAAGTCCGGTTGCTGGAACTGTGCCGGCGAAATGTTGACCGACAGCGCGCCGAACGGCACGCCGGCATCCAGCCATGTGCGCACTTCGACGCAAGCCTGGTCGAAGATCCACGCACCCAACTCCACGATCAACCCGCTTTCCTCGGCGACCGGCACGAAACGCGCCGGCGGCACGTCGCCCAGCTCGGGATTGTTCCAGCGCGCCAGCGCCTCAAGACCCGTGATGCGGCCGTCGCGCAGATCGACAATCGGCTGGTAGACAAGATACAGCTCGCCTTGTCGCAGCGCTTCGCGCAGATGCGTCTCGACCAGCGCGTGCTCCTCGACTTCACGTTGCATCGAACCGTCGTAGAGCTGGAGCTGACCGCGACCGTGCCGTTTGGCGGCCGCATGGGCGGCATCGGCACGCCTGAGCAGATCCTCCATGTTTCCGTCGCCGCCAGGGCAGAACACGATGCCGGCGCTGGCCGAACTGAAGATCTTCTGTCCTGCGGCCTCGATCGGCATGGCAAGTTCCCGGATCAGGTCCGCGGTACGCCGCAGCGCATGCGCGGTGTCATCGACCGTGGTGAGTACGATGACGAAATCGTCGCCGCCGAGCCGGGCAACGAAATCGGCCTTGCCGCAATGGCCGCGCAGACGACGTCCGACCTCGATCAGGATCTTGTCGCCGACCGAATGTCCGAACGATTCGTTGATTGCCTTGAACCGGTCAAGGTCCAGGTACACCACCGCCAGATGCTGCTGCAGCACCGGCGCCGGGCTCATTTCACTGAACCAGTGCTGTAATGCCGAACGGTTGGGCAGCCCGGTCAGGCCGTCGTTATAGGACAAAAAATCGATCCGCCGCTGAAATTCGCGAATCTGCGACAGATCCTCGAGGTGGACGACCAGGAACGGGCCGGAACCGTGCGAACCCAGGATCTCCGAAATCCCGACGCGCGTGGTTTTCAGCATGCCTTCGGCATCGCGCAGCAGCAACTCGCCACGCCATTGACCGTCGGCTTCGACCCGCTCGAGTATCAGTCCCGATTGGTCGCCAAACTCAAGAAACGACGGCTGCTCGCCGATGATATCCTGGCGCGCAAGGCCGACCATGGCCTCGTAGGCCCTGTTGGCATCCAGTACGCGCCATTCGAAATCGCATACCAAAAGCGCCTCGTTTGTACCGCGGAAGGCCGAGGCCAGAAGGTCGAGCTGGCGGTACAGTTCCTTTCTTTCGGTCACGTCGCGCAGAACACCGTAGACCCGGCGGGGGTCGCAGAGCACTACGCCGCGATCGTCGACGTCGATGAATTTGCCCCGGGGCGACACGACACGGTATTCAAGCTGGTAGGCCTGACCGGTGGCAATCGCTCGCCGGTAGGTCTCGGCAATGCGTTCACGATCTTCCGCGGCAGCATGCTCCAGTCGCTCCACCGCGCTCATGCGGCTCAACGCGGCCTCGTCGAAGCCGAACATTTCCATACAGTTGCCGGACCACTCGACGCAGTTGCGCTCGAGATCGACTTCGTAGACGACCTGTCCCGTATGGTTGGCGACGATCCGGAATCGTTGCTCGCTTTGGCGCAGCCGGCGCTCGCGTTCGATCTGTTCGCTGATGTCGCGGATCATGCTGACCGCGCGCAATTGTCCGCGGCTGTCCAGGAAAGTTGCGCTGGTCATGTCGACCGGGACATGTTCGCCGTCGCCGCAGATCACTTTGCAGATGACCCGGGCAGTCCCCTCGCTCACGCGCCGGCGGATGAAGTCGTCCTGGCCGGGCTCTTTCACCACATCCTGGTCGCGCGACAACTCCAGAATTTTCTGCCGCGACCTCTTCAGCAGGCGTTCGGCGGCCGGGTTGGCGTCAAGATTGCGGCCAGTTTCCGGATCGAGAATCACGATCGCGTCGGGCGAGTGCTCGAAGACCGTACGGAAGCGCTCCTCGCTGGCGCGCAGTCGTTCATCGTTGTGTCGCTGCTCGGTCACGTCGCGCACGACGATGCTTGTTCTGGCCTGCCCGCTTCCATCCTCGAATTCAACAATGCTGATGTCGGCAAGAAAGCGTTCGCCGTCGGCTCGATACATTTGAATCTCGCCGCGCACCTGCTTGCTCGACCGGCGTTTCTTGCTCAACTCCAGAAATGCCGGCTCATCCTCATCGATCAGATTGCTGCGTCCGAGTCGACGCAGTTCGTCGACGCTGCAGCCGAACATGCGTTCCGCGGCCGGGTTGGCGTGGTCGATGGTACCGTCGGGCCGGCTCAGCAGGATGGCGTCGGCGCTTTGTTCGAACAGCGCACGATAGCGCCGTTCGCTTTCCGTGAGCTCCTGTTCCCGGCGCCGGCGTTCGGAGATGTCGCGCAGCATGACGCTCGAGCACCAGCGCCCGCGGCCATCCCGAAACATCGCGCTCGATGCCTCGACCGGGATGCGGCGGCCGTCGGTTCGAACCAGGTGCACAATTCCACGGGCATAACCGTTGTCGTCGCGCCGCCGGATGAACTCCGACCATTCCGTACTTTCAAGATCAAACAGCTGCTCGCGCGAGCACTGCAGAAGTTCCGCTTCGCTGCGGCCGAACAACTGCTCGGCGGCACGGTTGCATTCCAGCAAGCGATCTTCGAGCGGGTCGGAAAGCAGCACCGCATCCCTGCTGTAGTCCAGAATTGCACGCAACCTGGCTTCGCTGGCGGCGAGTTGCTCGTGCATCCGGCGTTCGGCATCGACGTTCTTCACGATCGCGTATGACCCCGCGACACGCCCGTCGACCAGCCTCGGGATCGAGGTGATCTGGACGCGTATCCGGCGGCCGTCCGACGCCACGCCGGTCGAATCGAACACGCGCACCTCGCCACCCAGCGTGGCCCGCAACTGTTGCATATCGGGCTCCACCCGCTCGGGCGCGGCAATGGCCGCAAGCGGGGCGCCGGCCAGGTTGCCCGGCGCGTGTCCAAGCATCCGGCACGCGGATGGATTCAGGTGTACCAGAACGCAGTCGAGATCCAGCTCGAAAACCGCGTCCGGATGCTGGTCGAACAACGAACCCTCGCCCGACATCCCGCGATCGTCAGACGAATCGCCGGAGCGTGCAGCGGCACAGGAATGTTTGTTTGCTTTTGATTCCAGCATCAGTTGATTACAGTATGAAATGGCCGGGTTCGCTCGCTCATGCTGCGGCGGCGGCGAAACTCCGGGCTGACAACAACTGATGCAAATACCGGGCCAAGGGAGCCCGGCCCGCGGTCTTGAAGTGCTCTGGAAACGTCATATCGGCACGATACGCCCTATCGAGACCAATTTTGAGAACAATTGAACACGCGCTTTGCGCCGCTTTCCGTCTCGCACTTTTGGAAAAGTTGAAACAGCATAATTTTTGTTTGCGCTGTCTCGAGTTCAGCCGGCGATTGAGCGCTTGCAGGCGATTATGGTCTTTTCGCGGCGGTTTCTTCGCAGCGATTGTGCCTTCAATGCCTCCACATCGATTTGCACGGTCGGCTGTTTACGCCACGTCTGCTGCCAGGCACTCAGCTCAGGGTCATTGGTCATGCTTGTTCTCCCAGTACATCTTTCAGTTTTTGTCGACCGCGGCTTTGACGTTGGGCCACGGCATCCTCGGACAATCCCAGTGCCTGGGCAATTTTTGCCTGTTGAAAGCCTTCCAGCATCAGGCCCATGACCTGGCGGTACCCCAGCGGCAGTCGATGCATGGCCGCGCTCAGGTCCATCTGCTCGTGCAGCCGGTCGGTCTTGTGATGAGGAACATGGACGTTTTCGTCGAATGAATCCCGTTCGCGCCCGCGACTCTGACGTATCAGGTGATCCACTGCCCGGTTGTGGGCGATCCGGGCGACGAAGGTCCGTACATTGGCCTCCCGGCGAAAATTCTTCAGGGCTTTCCACACGGCCAGGCTGATCTCCTGGAGCAGGTCCTGGCGCAGGACGGGGTCGGCTTCGTGATTGTCCGCGATGCGGGAAATCATGGACCCGAACTGCTGCAGAACGGATTCCAGTCGAAGCTCGGCCGGTTTCATTGCGGGCGGCCGTTTTTCATAATGCCCGCCTGGCCGATATCACGGTAGGCGGCATAAGCGACGCAGAGCAGCCAGGGACTCGTAATCAGAAAGCTGAGAAGGAAAGTCACGGGGCAAGGGCAACCGAAAGAAACATGGTGACCAACAATATGCTCACGGGACCGGGATGATGCAATACGGCCCGTGGACCACGCACGAGTACTTCCGGCAGCGTTTCCCGATCGATCAGCAGCCGGGGCGCGGTGAACATCAGCACGGTGGAGGCCGGGATGTCCGCTGTAAAAATCAATGCGAGCTCCAGCTTGCCGATGGGCGCCAGGGTACCGAACAGCAGCATCTGCGCGCCGGGCGTACCGGCCAACATCCAGCTCACACCGAGTTGCGTTGCAAACGCAAGCAGTGAAATCAGGGCCAGCAGCACCAGCGACCCGATCTTGCCACGGCATCGAGCCACAGCCTCGAGCGGGTGCACAGCTTGCCGGTGTGTTCGAGATTTGCCAGCGCAAGCCAGATGATCCCACCTGCCATCGCCAGGATCCATTTCGACAGGAAAACGCCCAGGCCCGGCACCATCGCCTGGATGATCCCCTCGAGAACCAGCATCGCAAGTATCACGCCGAATAGTCGGACTGGTGCCCGGCGAAACAGGCGCCAGCCCGCGCCTGTCCAATGACCCACTCGGTGAAAAACACCTATTTGTTCCGCCAATCGGGATTGTTGCCGTACGACGCTTGCGTGACTCATATCTGGTCTCCGTGTTTGATTGCCG
>JAVVET010000043.1:0-7449 GCA_032251235.1 Wenzhouxiangellaceae bacterium | reverse complement strand
TTGTTGCCGTACGACGCTTGCGTGACTCATATCTGGTCTCCGTGTTTGATTGCCGATCGATTACCGATGTACTTATTTGTCTGCTTCGATTCCAATAGTCGAGCCAAAGCAGTCAAACCTGACAGCACTGCTCGCAGTAACCCACCTGATTCAGCACCCGTTGATCGCCAGGCATCGTCAGAGCCCGCCTCGGTCTTGATCCGGAGTCCGGTAGATGGGTTTTTGGCAACCGAGCACATCGGAAATGCACTCGCCTGTGCGCTGGCAATGCGCCTGGCGGCTTTGCAAGAGAGGTGGTGAATATGGAACGATCAGCGGTGTGACAAAGGCAGGATTGTCTTTCCCGGGCCAAGAAGCCGGTCGGACTTAACGCCGGCCAACTGCTTAAAAAGTCGGATTGGGCTTAATTTCCCGCACTTCTATATTGAGCACGCTATTGGCCTCAAAAGGCGAAAGAATACCGGCGTCCGCTCGCTGCGACCGATCAAGCCCGACTGGCTTCCAGACCCTCGAGCACCGTCCGAATCGGCTGCGGCAATCCGGACCGGGCAGCCTGGTCCAGCGTCATCCAGCGCCAGTCCTGGTCGTCGGCGACCGCGTCCGACAACTGCTCCAAACAAAGCTGTTCAAACTGCAGCTCGAGCCGGAAATGGGTGAAGGCATGGCGGATACTGGGCAGGACCGGCAAGACCTCGTTGGCGGGGCCATCCAGGCGCTTGCTGCCCTTCATCAGGCAGCGCTCATCCATCAGGCTTCGCTCATCCATCAGGCTTCGCTCGGGCAGGCACCACAGGCCGCCCCAGATACCGCTGGGCGGGCGCCGGACGAGCAACACCTCGGCCTGCCGGTTGCGCGCGATGACGAAGGTCTCGCTGCGCTCGGGCAAGTGGCGGCGCGGGCGCGGCGACGGCAACTCGTGCTGGCGCCGGTCGGCCCTTGCCGCGCAGTCACCGGCCACCGGGCACTGCTCGCAGGCCGGCTTTCGCGGTCGACACAGCATGGCGCCGAGATCCATCACCGCCTGGGTGTAATCGGCGGCCCGTTCGTCCGGCGTTCTGGCATCGGCCTGGACCCATAACAGCCGCTGCACCGGGCCCCGGCCGGGCCAGCCATCGATGCCGGCGTGTCGCGCCATGAGCCGCTTGACGTTGCCGTCGAGAATCGTGGCACGCCGATCGAAGGCCTGGGCCACGATTGCCGCGGCGGTCGATCGGCCAATGCCGGGCAACGCCTCCAGCGCCTCGATCCTGCCCGGCATCTTTCCGCCATGCTGGTCGACGACGATGATCGCGGCCGCGTGCAGGTTGCGCGCCCGGGCGTAATAGCCAAGCCCCGACCACAGCGCCAGCACCTCGTCAAGCTCGGCGCCGGCCAGCGTTTGAATATCGGGAAAACGCTCCACGAATCGCTGGAAATAGCGGCAAACGGTTTCGGCCCGGGTCTGCTGCAGCATGATCTCGGAAACCCATACGCGATAAGGCGTGCGCAGAATTTGCCAAGGCAGGTCGTGGCGACCGTGTTGGCCCCACCAATGCAGCAGACGGTCAGAAAAATCCATTGCGCTCAAGTCCAAAAAAGAAGCAGGCGTTGATGGGCACGCTGCCGATGTTGCTGCAAGCGCAATGGCTGCCGGTACCGAGGCGACCGAAGATCGCGTGTGACGTGAAAATCGGCCGCGGGCAATCAAGGAAGCAAATCGACGGGAAGCATATGCGCATAATGTTCTTCGATCCGCCGCCGGGCGTAGCCGGCGACTTCGGCAGGCGAGGCGGAGTTGTTGTCGAAGCGATTCAGCCGGCGCCGCGTGACGCCGTGATGGTGCAGAACCATCTCGCGTTGCCGCTCCCAGGCAAGTTCGTCGAACCGGTAACCACGTTCGAGCAGCCAGGAAAAAATCTCGGCCCCCGTATCATGGTAAACAATCGACGGCTTGACGCCGTAAAACTCGTTCCGAAATCGATCCAGGAATTTCAGCGACCAGCGTCGTGCCATGGGCAATCGATTGCGCAGCGAAAGCAGTCGGGACAAACCCGGCAGCGCCGGGACATCGTTGTAGACCTTGAAATGGTCAAACGAGCGCCCGGCTGCGAGCGACTTTCTGACCAATGAAGTCCGCAACATGCAAAATGGAATCCACATGCGGCGCATGTAGACCGCGTAAGGCGTATCGCCTTGCCCGATGGTCGACGTTTCCTGTACGAATCCGGCCCCGAAACAGTCTTTGGCCCGGGTTGATGCGTCCAGCAGCTCGATCAGGTCCGGATCGAGAAGCTCGGCATCCGAATCGACCAGCAGCACGCGCTCGGCGGCAAGATGACCAAACAGCCAGTCAAGCGTAATGCCGTGCGGTCGCAAAGGCGCGCTCTGATAATCGATGGACAAATGCCGCGCCAGCGCACGCGCCCGGGCACGCTCGATTTTTCTTCGACTGCAATCGAGCAGCAAAATGGGAACCGAACAGCCACAGCGAAGACTGAGCAGCGCCAAGGCTGTAACCGGATAGGTGTCGACGTTGATGACCACGGCCATCGTCGATGACCCGGCTGCTTTGCTTTCCATCTGCGCCAAGCTGACTCCCGTCAAAATATACAGCGCCCGGCTCACTCCAGCGGCAACACCGCGTGCACGAAGGTGCCGGCATCGAACGGGCGCAGGTCGACGGCGCGCTCGCCGACGCCGATGAAGCGAATCGGGATCTGCATGGCCTCGGCAATGGCGAATACGACGCCGCCGCGCGCCGTTCCGTCGAGCTTGGTCACGGTAATGCCGGTCAACTGCACGGCCTTGTTGAACTGCCGGGCCTGGACCAGCGCGTTTTGGCCGGTGCCTGCGTCGACCACCAGCATGACCTCGTGCGGGGCTTCAGCGTCGATCTTGCCCATGACACGGCGAATCTTGCCGAGTTCGGCCATCAGGTGCTCCTGGGTGTGCAGCCGCCCGGCGGTGTCGGCAATCAGCACGTCGATATTCCTGGCCTTGGCCGATTGCAGTGCATCGAACACCACGGCGGCCGAATCCGCACCCTGGCGCTGGGCCACGACCGGCACGTCGTTGCGTTCACCCCAGGCCTGCAGCTGCTCGACCGCAGCGGCACGAAAGGTATCGCCGGCGGCCAGCATCACTTTCAAGCCGTCGTCCAGGTAGCGACGCGCCAGCTTGCCGATGGTGGTGGTCTTGCCGACCCCGTTGACGCCGACCATCAAAATCACGAATGGCTTTTTCGACGGATCGACGGCCAGGAACTGCTCGCAGGGCTCGATCAGCGCGTACAGCTCGGCCTGCACCGCCGGCAGCACGTCGGCCGGCTGGCTGACCACGCCGGCGCGAATGCCTTCGCTGAGGCGGTCCATGATTCGCGTGGTCGCAGCCACGCCCAGGTCGGCGGTCAGCAGCGTGGTTTCGATGTCTTCGAGCAATTGCTCGTCGATGCGAGTCGACGAACGGACCAGCCCGAAAAGCCCGGACATGTGCGAGCGCGTACGCGCCAGCCTGGCCTCCAGCGGGTCCTGGTCGGCCTGCGGTTTTTCCCGAATTTCGGCCTGCTCGAGGCCGGGTCCGGATTTCTTGCGGCGAAAAATCGAAAACATCGGTAATCAGCAGTTCCGAAGGCACTTATAAATGCGATCGTCAGTATGCTAGCACCATGACTGGAAAAGTACGCATCATCAGCGGCCGTTGGCGCGGCCGCAAGCTGGCCGTTCCCGACCTGCCCGGGCTTCGCCCGAGTGGCGATCGCGCGCGCGAGGTCCTGTTCAACTGGCTGCAGCCGCGGCTGCACGGCTCGCGCTGCCTGGACCTCTTTGCCGGTACCGGCACATTGGGGCTGGAAGCGGCTTCGCGCGGCGCCGCCTCGGTCACGTTGGTCGAGCGCGACCGGCAACTGGTCGAGGCCCTTCGGACCGTGGCCAACCAGTGGCCGGGCGGCGATACGCTCAGGATCGTGCTGGCCGATGCGCTGGGCTGGCTGGAACAGGCCGGCGGGCCCTTCGACCTGGTGTTTGTCGACCCGCCTTTTGGCGCGGGTCTTTACACGGCAACGCTGGAACGTTTGGCAGGCCCGGGGCTGCTGGCCGATGACGCGCTGGTGTATGTCGAGAGCGCAGCGCAGTCGCCGGCGCCATGGGCCGAACCAGTGAAGCCCATCGAATCGGCCTCCAGCCCGTGCATGCTGCAGGATTTCGAGTCCACGCCGTCCCAAAACTGGCGTTGCGAACGGGAAAAACGGGTCGGCGAAGTTCGCTTGCAGCTGCTGAGCCGGGCGTGACGGGCAGCGTCGTTCAGGATTTGCAGAGCACGCGGTTATAATGCGCGATCGGCACACTCCTGGATTAAACAATGTCCAACGCGTTCGACTACAGCGTCGCAATTTATCCTGGCACCTTCGATCCGCTGACCAACGGCCATACCGATTTGATCGGCCGGGCGGCGCGCATGTTCCGCAAGGTGATCGTCGCGATCGCCGAAAGCCCGCACAAGAAACCGGCCTTCGAGCTTGAAAAACGCATCGAGCTGGCCCGCCTGGTGCTGCACGAAAATGCGCTTGACAATGTCGAGGTCACCGGTTTCGACAACCTGTTGGCGCACTTTGTCGAACAGCGCGGCGCCGGCGTCATCCTGCGCGGGCTGCGCGCGGTTTCGGATTTCGAGTACGAATTCCAGCTGGCCTCGATGAATCGACACCTGGTGACCGAGGCCGAAACCGTGTTCCTGACCCCGGCCGAGGAATACAGCTTCATCTCGTCGAGCCTGGTCAAGGAAATTGCGCGACTGGGCGGCGATGTTTCCGAATTCGTCGACGAGCGCGTCACCAAGGCTCTGCGCCAGCGCTTCGACATCCGCTAAACCCGTCATGCCCCATTCACCACACTCTTCGAGATCGCTTATGAACCGTCTTTCAATACGCCCGACACTGTTGGCATCGCTGGCAGGGTTCGCGCTCATTCTGTGCCAGGCAGCAATCGCCGAACAGCCCGGCCGCGCGGCAATTTCCAGCGCCCACGAACTGGCTACCGAAGCCGGCTTCGAAATCCTGGAGGCCGGCGGCAATGCCTTCGATGCCGCAGTTGCCGTTTCGGCCGCGCTGGCCGTGGTCGAGCCGAGTTCGTCGGGCGTCGGCGGCGGCGGCTTCTGGCTGATCCACCGGGCCGAAGACGGCTTTTCGACGATGGTCGACGGTCGCGAGACCGCGCCGGGCCGGGCCAGCAGCGACATGTACCTGGACGACTCGGGCGAAGTCAACCGCGACCTGGCCATCAACGGGCCGCTGGCCGCCGGCATCCCCGGCTCGATCGCGGCCTGGGCACATATCAGCCAACAGTACGGCCAGCTGGACCTGGCCCAGGCGCTGGCGCCGGCGATTCGGCTCGCCGAACAGGGCTTTCCGGTGTACCTCAAATACCAGCAGCTGTTGAACTGGCGCGCGCACATCATGCTGCAATGGCCGTACACGGCCGATATCTTCATGCCCGGCGGCGAACTGCCGGAACTGGGCGACCGGATCGTACAAAAGGATCTCGCCAAAACGCTGCGCCGCGTCGCCGAGCACGGCAGCGACGGCTTTTATCGCGGTGATACCGCTGAAAAGCTGGTCGCAGGCGCGCGCCAGGCCGGCGGCATCTGGACGCTGGAAGACCTGGCCGGATACCGAGCGGTCGAGCGCAAACCGATCACCATCGATCATCACGGCTATCGGCTGGTCACCGCACCGCCGCCGTCGTCGGGCGGCATTGCCATTGCCCAGGTGCTGAACCTGATCGAGCCGTTCGGCTGGCGCGAGATGGGCCGCGTCGACCGGGTTCACCTGCTGGCCGAGGCCATGCGCCGTGCCTATCGCGACCGGGCGCTGTACCTGGGCGATCCGGACTTCGTCGAAATTCCGACCGACATGCTGCTGAGCCAGCATTACGCGGCCGGCCAGCGTTCGACGCTGCGCATGGACCGGGCGCTGCCCTCGGCGCACCTGGCCGCCGACCCCTCGCGCCTTCGCGAATCAAACAACACCACGCATTTTTCGCTGATCGATGCCGACGGCAACATGGTCTCGGCGACGCTGACCGTGAACCTGCCCTTCGGCTCTGCGTTTGCCGCGCCCGGCACCGGTGTGCTTTTCAACAATGAAATGGACGATTTTTCGGCCGCCGCCGGCGAACCCAATGCCTATGGCCTGATCGGCTTCGAGGCCAATTCGATCGAACCGGGCAAGCGCATGCTCTCGTCGATGAGCCCGACGATCGTTTTCGGCCCGGAGCGGACCGCCGTGCTGGGCACGCCCGGCGGCTCGCGCATCATCACCATGGTGATCCTGGGCATCCTGGACTTTCTCGAAGGCAACGGCCCCGATTCCTGGGTATCGCTGCCGCGCTTCCACCACCAGTACCTGCCCGATGAAATCTCGGTCGAAACCGGCGCGCTGAACGACCAGCAGATCGAAGCGCTCGAGCAGCGCGGCCACGAGGTTTCGGTGCGGGTCCGGCCCTGGGGCAACATGCACGCGGTGATGTGGAACCGGACCGACGACGAAATGTCGGCGGCCCACGACCCGCGCTGGGAATCCGGCGGCGCCGAGGTCCGGGACCTGCGCAACGACAGCGACCCGTGAGGACAGCGCAGCGCGCATCGTGAATGCATGATCGCGTGCGATAATCCATGCTGTCCCAAACACTGCAGCCGTTCATGACGCGCCGAATCCTGGTCACCGCCGCCCTGCCCTACGCCAATGGCCCGATCCACCTGGGCCACATGCTCGAATTCGTCCAGACCGATATCTGGGCGCGCTTCCAGCGCGCACGCGGCCACGAAGTCATTTTTGCCTGGGCCGACGACGCGCACGGCACGCCGATCATGCTCAACGCCGAAAAGCGCGGCGTCACGCCAGAGCAGTTGATCGAGCATTTCGGCCGCGAGCACGAACGCGATTTTTCCGATTTCGCGATCTCCTACGATAATTTTTCATCCACCCACAGCGAGACCAATCGCGAACTGGTCGAGCATATCTGGGCCCGGCTGGTCGAGCGCGGCAGCGTCGTCACGCGCACCATCGAGCAGTTTTACGACACCGAAAAGCAGATGTTTCTGCCCGACCGCTTCATCCGCGGCACCTGTCCGCGCTGCGGCGCCGAGGACCAGTACGGCGATTCCTGCGAGGCCTGCAGCGCCACCTATGATCCGACCGATCTGGTCAAGCCGCGCTCGGTCGTTTCCGGGTCGATGCCGGTGATGAAAAAGACCGAGCACTTTTTCGTCTCGCTCAAGCCCTTCGAAGCCGGTCTGAAGCAGTGGATACACTCCGGCGCGCTGCAGGACGAGGTCGCCAACAAGCTCGAGGAATGGTTCGTCGAGGGTCTTCGCGACTGGGATGTCACGCGCGATTCGCCGTATTTCGGCTTCCGCATCCCGGGCACCGAAGACAAGTTCTTTTACGTCTGGCTGGACGCGCCGGTCGGCTACCTG
>JAVVET010000042.1:0-27648 GCA_032251235.1 Wenzhouxiangellaceae bacterium | reverse complement strand
CCGCGTGATTGCGCTGGCTCGCCACGAGGCGGTCAACGAGCCGGTGATTCGCTATTTGAACCGCTTGTCGGATCTGTTGTTCGTGGTCTCGCGCGTGGTGGCCCGGGCATCCGGCGTCGGCGAGATTTTGTGGGATCATCATCGCGATCGATGACAGGCTCCTATTGCAATAGCCTAAAGAGCCATGGTTGTCGGCAGTCGTTTGAAGGCTGCCGCGCGCTTGTAAAAAAATGTCGTGGCGCGCCGACAGCCGGTGCGATTCAGGTCGAGCTCTGGAACGGGTTGCGGCCACGCCGGCGTCGCTGGATCGCAAGGCGTGCCAGCATGCCGCCGATAACGGCCGTGATCAGTGCCAGCAAGGGCAGGAACACCTGGGGCTGCAGCAGGATCTGCGGGCCGCTGGCCTGGCCGACCTGGAGCACGGTTTCAATGCCGGCCCCGACGCTACTGTAGATCAGCACGATCGGGGCCAGCCCCAGGCCGGTGGCCAGCAGGTAGCGACGGGCGCTGATTCGAATCATCGCGCCGGCCGCATTGATTGCAAAAAATGGCGCCACCGGCACGATTCTGAAAACGACCAGGTAGAAAAACGAATCGCGCTCCAGCAGACGGATCAGGTGTCGGCTGCGACCGCGCAAAAAGAAGTCGCGCACTTTCTCCCCGGCCAAAAAGCGTACGCTGAAGAAGGTGATCATTGCGCCGCCCAAGGCGCCGGCCAGCGAAACCAGTGTGCCGCCCAGCGTGCCGAAAACATAACCGGCGGCTACGCACAAAATGGTCGCCGTCGGCAGCGTCAGCGCGGTGGTCAGCGCGAACGCGGCGATGAATAGTGCTGCGGTTGCCAGCGGCTTGTGCGCGGAGCGGTTTTCCAGCTCGCCGAGCAGTTCATGCCAGCTTTGGCCGCTTTCGCCGGCCAGCAGCCAGCCGCCGACCAGGCTGGCGCCAACGAGTACCAGCGCGACCGCCCAGGCCATCAGTATTTTGCGGTCGATTTTCAAGCCAGCGCCCGGCTCAATAGTTGCATGAATCGTTCGGCGTCCTCGGTCGAGTTGTACAAGGGGTTGGGCGCGATGCGGATGATGTCCGGTTCGCGCCAGTCGCCGACCACGCCGCTGGCCTGCAGCTTTTCGAACAGCGCCCGGCCACTGTCGCGCCCGGCCTCGACGCGCAGCGAGATCTGGCAACCGCGCCGGCCAGGTTCTTTCGGCGTAATCAGCGACAGCGGCTTTTGCGGCAGCGATTCGATCGCGTCGATCAACCCGGCCGTCAGGTCCGGCTGTGCATCCTGGAGGCTGTCGATATCGGCTTCGCGATAGATCGACAAGGCCCCGGCAAGCGCGGCCAGGTTCAGGATGGGTGCGCCCGAGACCTGCCAGCCTTCGGCGCCGCGCATGGGTTCAAAATCCGGAGCCATCAGCATGCGACGGGATTCGTCATGGCCCCACCAGCCGGCCAGGCGCGGTCCGGAGAAATCGGCATGGCGGTGATGCACGAACAGGCCGGCGACCGCGCCCGGCCCGGCGTTCAGGTATTTATAGCTGCACCAGACGGCGAAATCCGCTTCCCACTCGGACAATTTCAGGGGCACGTTGCCGATCGCGTGGGCCAGGTCCAGCCCGATCGGTACATCGTTGGCGCGCGCGGCCCGGCAGATGCGGGCCATGTCGAAGCGCTGGCCGGTGGCGTATTGCACACCCGGCCACATCACCAGCGCCAGCGAATCGGCATGGTCCTGGATCTTCTCGACAATGCGCTGATCGTCGATCAGGCCGTCGGCATCCGGTTCCAGCTCGATCAGGTCTTCTGCCGGATCCAGTCCGTGGAACTCGAGCTGGGAAACCACCGCATAGCGGTCTGACGGGAAGGCACCGCGCTCGATCAGGATCTTGCGGCGCTGTTTATCGGGGCGAAAGAAGCTGGCCATCAGCAAGTGCAGGTTCAGTGTCAGTGCACCCATGGCGACGACCTCGCCGGCGGCCGCGCCGGTCAGCCGGGCCAGCACGTCGTCGAGCTGGCGATGAAAGCCCAGCCAGGCCGGGTCGCCGTCGAAGTGGCCCTCGACGCCCAGTTGAGCCCAGCGGTCGAGCTCGCGGTCGACCGCGCTGCGCGCCGAATCCGGCATCAGCCCCAGTGAATTGCCGCAAAAGTAGGTTTTAACGTTGCCCTGCTGGTCGCGCGGAAGGGAAAAGCGATGGCGAAACTGTGCGGCATGCATGTTGGGATGCGCTCCTGTTCAGGCAGAATTTTCTGGTTGTCGAATGGCTTCCATGTTGCCAGATTTTCCGGCAGACTTTTATGTGCACAATGGGGCGCTGCAAGCTTGCCGGGTATTGGCAAGTGTCGATTGCCAGGGGTTGGCGACGATCGAGCGATCGGGGAGCGTCGGCACTGCCGTTGTCAAGCCGCCACTGTACAATTTATGCTGCATCCAGGTTGCCGAGCGCCTCGCATTGAAAGTTTCCGAATTCCATTTCGATCTTCCCGAGCATTTGATTGCCCAGCAGCCCTTGTCGCGGCGCAGCGCCAGTCGATTGCTGGTGATGGACCGGCGCGCCGGGTCGCTGGACGACTGCAAAATCGACGAACTCGATCAGCTGCTGGACCCGGGCGACCTGTTGGTATTCAACAACACCCGCGTGATCCCGGCGCGGATGTTCGCGGCCAAGGCGACCGGCGGACGGGTCGAGATCCTGGTCGAACGCGTGCTCGATGGAGGCCGGGCGCTGGCGCAGATCGGCGCCAACCGCAAGCCCGTCGCCGGCAGCGTCTTGTACGAAATCGAAACCGGTGCCGAAATCGTCGTCGAAGACCGGCAGGATGAATTCTGGCGCCTGCGGCTCCAGGACCGGGCTTCGGACTGGCTGGAGTTGCTCGGCCGGGTCGGTCACATGCCGCTGCCGCCGTATATCCAGCGCCAGGACCAGGCCATCGACCGCGAGCGTTACCAGACCCTGTACGCGGCGGTTCCGGGTGCTGTCGCTGCACCCACGGCGGGGCTGCATTTCGACCAGCCGCTGCTCGATCGCCTGGATGCACGCGGCATCAAGCGCGGCTTCTGTACCCTGCACGTCGGCGCCGGCACCTTCCAGCCAGTGCGCGTCGATGAGGTTGAACAACACCGCATGCACCCGGAGTGGTTGCGTGTCGACGAAGCCCTGGTCGAACAGGTCAAGGCGACCCGCGCGGCCGGAAAACGGGTGCTTGCGGTTGGCACGACGGCCGTGCGGGCGCTGGAAACGGCCGCGGCAGGGGGTGAAATCCAGCCGTTTTCCGGTGAAAGCCGGATTTTCATCTATCCCGGCTATCGCTTCGCGGTCGTCGATGCCATGGTCACCAACTTCCATCTGCCGGGTTCCACGCTGGTGATGCTGGTTTCGGCATTCGCTTCGCGCGAGCACATCCTCGCGGCCTATCGGCACGCGATCGAACGCGAGTACCGGTTTTTCAGTTATGGCGATGCGATGCTGATCCGGTGAATGGCATTTTTGCGCCAGCAGCACCGGATTGGGGCGCTTCAATTTTTGCTTCGAACGCTGTAACCTTGCGGACCGGGAAGTCTGTTCTTCCCCCTAAACATGGTGCTTTGATGAGCTCAGCAAAATCGGGTCGGGATTCTCCAGGGACAAGCCAGGTGGTGCTGGTCGCGGCCATGGGCCGCAATCGGGTAATCGGCGTCGACGGCGGCATGCCATGGCATTTGCCGGCCGATCTGAAGCACTTCAAGCAGCTGACCCTGGGCCACCCGGTCATCATGGGCCGGCGCACTTTCGAGTCGATCGGCAAGCCCTTGCCCGGGCGCCGAAACATCGTCTTGAGCGGGTCGCTGAAACAGGCCCCGGCCGGATGCGATCGCGTCGATTCGCTCGATGAAGCGTTGGCGAGCGTGGATCGTGAAACGGTCATGGTGATTGGTGGCGGCCAGTTGTATCGGCAAGCGCTGCCGATCGCCACAAGGCTGGAATTGACCTTCATCGACGCCGAGCCCGAGGGCGATACACACTTTCCCCAATGGTCCCGCGGCGACTGGATGCCGGTTGAGACGACGGTGCGGCCTGCCGATGCAGACAATCCTTTTCGGCTGGTATTCTGCTCGCTGGTTCGCGTCGATGACTGGAAACATACATTGGAAACAACGACATGAATATTGAATCCACCCGACGCTGCCGGGTCTTTACGACCACGCGGGCATCACTGGTGATCATGCTTGCCATGCTGGTCTCGGCCTGCAATGCCGATCAGCCCTGGGCCCAGGTGGGCGGCCAGCGCTACTTCGTCGAAATTGCCGACGAGCCCGCCGAGCAGGCGCGCGGCTTGATGTTTCGCGATGAACTCGGGCAAAACGAGGGCATGCTGTTTATCTGGCGCCGGGCCGAGCCGCGCGCGTTCTGGATGCGCAACACCCGGGTCCCACTGGATATCGTCTACATTGGCCCGGATTGGAAAATCGTCGCCTGGTCGTTGAATACGCCGCCGTGCCGGACACGCAGCTGTCCGAATTATCCCAGCGGCGCGCCGGCCCAGTATGTTCTTGAAGTCAACGCCGGCGAAATGGAGCGCCTGGGTGTGGATATCGGCGATCGCGTGACGGTCGGAAATATCGAGGGTCTGGAACGGCAATGATCATCTTGCGTCATGCGTGTGATCGGGTTTGCGCCGACCTCGCACACTGCCCAGGATGATGGTCGCCAGCAGCATCAGCAACTCATCGACGAACGGCAACGGATCGGGTATGAAAACATTGATCAGGAACAGGCTGAAAGCAAACAGCAGCAGCGTCGGAAATCTGCGGCGCTCAAGGAACCGCTTGATCGATTTTGGAATCATCCTGGCACGGCCTCGAGTGGATTTGTCGAATGTTGGCTTCCCGCCGGTCATCATAATGGAAACCGTCGGCGTCGACGAGAAACCAGAGATTGGCCAATGAGATCAATTGTTGAAACAAGCGGGGCGCCAGGCATTCGCGCCATCCGCCTTGCAATCGCGGTTTGCGCCCTGTTGCTGCTGGCCGCATGTGCGCCCGGACCCGACCAGGCGGAGGTGGCGCTGGCGCCGGGCGACCGCGAGGCGGCGCAGAAATGGCTGTATCCGGCTTTTGAGCAGAGCCACGGGGCACTGATTGAACTGGACGGAACAATCGAGGCGGGCCTGCTTCGGGTCCTCGATCGCCTGGCCCTGACTGGGGACGACGCCGAGGCCGCGCCGCCGGCGCATGACTACCAGCTGGTCTGGACCGCAAACGCCGATGCCGACGCCGGCTGCCTGGCCGACGGGCGAATTTTTATCAGCCGGGGCCTGCTGGCATGGCTGGAGTCGACAGACGAGCTTGCCGGGGTGGTGGCGGTTGCAATGCAGCAGTGTCCGGCGGCCAGCCAGGCATGGCGCAAGCGCGACGAGGCCCGGCCGGCACCACTCGATCTCGACGACCCGTTGATGCTGCGATATCGTGATTTTCGCTTGCCGGCCAATGCGGCGCTGTATAACCAGCTGGTGTTGAACTGCCGCAGCCCGGGCTGCATCGAGGCCGCCACCGGGCGTGTTCGGCAAGCCGGTTTCGATGCCGCGCACCTGGCCCGCCTGGCTGCTCGCCTGCGGCAGCACCGGCCGGCATCGGCATGGCTCGCGCGCATCGGCGAGCGGCAACAGGGCACGGCCGGCTCGGTCGATGGGCCGATTGTCGATCATCTCATCGATGAGATAGCCGATGCAGCGGCTGATGCGACGGTCGATCCAATCGGCAATTTGCCCGGTGATGCAGACGCTGATGAATTCGCGAGATTAGTCGAGGGCTTTCGTTCGCAGCGCGAGGGATTGGTCGAACTGGCTGCGGCCCGGCAATTGCTGCTGGACGGTGACTTGCTCGAAGCGTATCGAGCCAACATCCGGGCCCGACGGGTGCTGGGTGCCACGCCCGCGGTGCTGATGATGCAGGCCGAACTCGATCTTGCCAATTATCATCCCGACTACGCGCAGCGCATATTGCAGGGCCTGGAGGGCGACGGCGTGGAAATCCTCGGCGAACATTACTGGTGGGGCTGGACCCACAGCCAGCTCAAGCGCCAGCACCAGGCGATCGAGGCGCTGCGTCAAAGCATCCGCTCCTGCCCGCGCGTCAGCGCCCACTACATGCTGGCCGAGCTACTGGTCCGCGCAGGTGAGGCCGACGAGGCAGTCGAACATTTCCGGCTGGTGGCCGAGGCCGGCGCGCTGCACCCTTTCTCGGCCAGCGCCGCATCCAGGCTGGCCCAGCTGGAGGCGCGCTGAATGCTTCTGCGTCCGGTCGCGGGTTCAGCCCGATGACGCCGCTGCGACTGCTGCAGGTTTCGGATTGTCATCTTTCGCGCCAGCCGCATGCGGCCTACCGCGGGCAGGATGCCGATCTGAACCTTGAACGGCTGTCTGCGGCAGTTCGGGCCTGGCGGCCGGATCGGGTCATTCTGAGCGGCGATCTGTCGGAGGATGCCAGCGTCGAAAGCTACCAGCGCCTGGCCGGATGGGCCGGCTGTTTTGGCTGTCCGGTGGACTGGCTGCCCGGCAATCACGACGATCGCCAGGTCATGGATTCGGTATTCGGCGCGGCCGGCTTTGGTTCGGGGCCGGTCATCGATGCCGGCAACTGGCAGTTCGCGCTGCTCGATTCGACGTGGCCCAACGACCCGGCCGGCGAGCTCGACGCCGGGCGCCTGCAAGGCTTGCAATCGCTCGCTTCGAATCGCCCGCTGGGCATTTTCGTCCATCACCAGCCAATTCCCGTGGGCGCGGCCTGGATCGACAAGGTCGGCTTGCGCCAGGCCGATCGTCTATGGTCGCTGCTCGATGCTTCGGGCACGGCCCGCTTTGTTGCCTTCGGCCACGTACACCAGCGGTTCCGGCGTAAATTCCATGGCGTCGATTGCCTGGCCTGTCCGTCGACAGCAGCCAACAGCCTGGCAGCAACGGAGCGTTTTACGCCCGGCGAGGAAACGCCGCTGGCGCGCTGGTTCGTGCTTGGAAAAAACGATTTTCGAAGCGGCTACCTGGCAGCCTGAGGGGCCGGGCCGGGCCTTGGGCTTTGGACGCCGTCGGCGTTTCGCGCGGCGGTCTGTGCTGAAGGCCTGACTCGCCACGCGTGCCAATGCGGCGCCGTCAGGGCCCGCCTGTGCGGCGTTTCGATCGGTCACAAATCCTGATCGTACAGGCGAGTATGCCGGTACGGCCCGCGGTGGCAAAATAGACCATTTTCAGTCTCCGGCGACATCTCGCGACGAATGACTGGTGAGCAATGCGGGACTAGAATTCGACCATTTCGAAGTCTTCCTTACCGGCGCCGCAGTCTGGACAGACCCAGGATTCGGGCACATCTTCCCAGCGGGTGCCGGGCGCCAGTCCGCTGTCGGGGTCGCCGGTTTCTTCTTCATAAATCCAGCCGCAGACAACGCACATCCACTTCTTGAATGGTCCTGATTCGCTCATGATATTCGGTTCGGTTTGGGGAGTAAGTTAGGGCGAAGATTGTAGAGGATACGAGTTGAACCTGCTGAAAATTCGGGCATCGATGCGATCGCGCCTGACGCTATGGCCGGAATTGGCTGCCCGCGTGCGCTGCCGTCGTGCTCACGAGCGCCGCGCCGCCGATGCGCGCATGCCGAGATAAATGCCGGTCAATGCCAGTATTGCCCCCAGACCTTGCCAAAGCCCCAGCCGCAGCTCGAAAAAAGCCATGTCCCAGACCATCGACAGCGTCGGTTGCAGCAACAACAGCAGGCCGACCAGCGAGGCCGGCAGGCCCGGCATGCCGCGCGTGATAGCCAGCCAGCCGAGCACCTGGCAGACCACGCCCAGCGCGATCAGAGCCAGCAGCGACTGGGTGTCGGGTATCGCGAAGCCGTGGCCCTCGATGATGTTGATCGCGCCCAGCATGAGTCCGGTCAGAATGGTGACCTGTGCAAGGCGGGCTTCGACCCGGGTGTGCGGCTGGCGGATCTGCAGACCCCGAAGGCTGAGTATGTATCCTGAATAGGCCAGCGCGGTCAGCAGGCCGAAAAATACACCGGTGCGGTAATCCGGCGGCAGGCTACTCCATTCCTGGCCGAACAGCAGCCAGAGTCCACCCATGGCCATCGCCAGTGCCGCGGCGAAACGAACACCGACGCGCTCGCGAAACCAGAACACGCCGATTGCTGCCAGCACGAAGACCTGGAAATTGGCCAGCAGCGTCGACAGGCCTGGGCCGATGAACAGGATGGATCGGTGCCAAACCCACATATCGGCGGTGAAGAATGCCGCAATCATCGCCGAGCCAATCCAGCCGTGCGCGAAACCGCGATGCAGTCGCGGCTGTATCGCGATCAGAATGAGCAGCCCGGCCGATCCGAACAGCATGCGATAAAACCCGGAAGTGGTCGGTGCCACGTCGGCCAGCCGGACGAACACCGCGGCAAAACTGATCATCACCGCGCCGGCGGTGACCAGCAGCATCGAGCCGGTGCGGTGTCTGGAAGAAGTCATGGGCCGCGATTATCGCCGATCGGCGGCGATGATCACGACCCGTCGGATCGATCAGAACGATTCATTCCATTTCTTGATATTCAATCCTTCCGGAGCATCTTGCGGACTGCGGCTGCGGGTCATGCGTATATCGAGACCCAGGTCATTGCGCGAGTCGGCGTGCGCCAGCGCCTGCTGTTCCGAGATTCTGCCTTGCTGATACAGTGCCAGCAGCGCCTGGTCGAAAGTCTGCATGCTCGATTGTGCGCCATCCTTCATCGCTTCCTTCAGGCCGTCGAGGTCGCGCTTGAGGATCAGGTCGGCGACATAGGGGGTTCGCACCAGTACTTCCACGGCTGGCACCCGGCTGCCGTCGATGGTTGGAATCAGCCGCTGGCCGACGATGGCTTGCAGCTGCTCGGAAAGATCAACGAACAGTTGGTGATGGGCCGAGTCGGGAAAGAAGTTGATGATCCGGTCCATGGTCTGGGCAGCGTTGTTCGAATGCAGCGTCGACAGGCACAGGTGGCCGGTATCGGCATAGGCAATTGCGTGTTTCATGGTTTCTGCGTCGCGAATTTCGCCGATCAAAATCACGTCGGGGGCCTCGCGCATCGCGTTTTTCAGCGCATTGGCATAGCTGAGCGTATCGAGCCCCAATTCACGTTGGTCGACGATTGATTTCCTGTGCTGGTGCAGATATTCGATCGGTTCCTCGATGGTCAGGATGTGGCCGGTGAGACGCTGATTGCGATGTTCGATCATCGAGGCCAGCGTGGTCGACTTGCCCGAGCCGGTGGCGCCGACCACCAGTACCAAACCGCGTGGCTCCATGATCAATTTCTTGAGGATGGGTGGCAAACCGAGTTCTTCGATCGACGAGATATCGGCCTTGATATAGCGAATGACCATGGATACCGAGCCGCGTTGACGATAGATGTTTACCCGGAAACGGCCCAGCGTCTCGATTGCAATGGCAAGGTTGAGCTCGAGTTCGCGTTCGAACTCGGCGATCTGATGGTCGTTGAGAATCGAGTAGGCGAGTTGGCGCACCTGTTGCGCCTTGAGCGGCTTGTCGCCCAGCTTGTGGGTCTTGCCTTCGATCTTGATGCCTGCCGGTGCGCCAGCGCTGAAGAAAAGGTCGGACGCCTTCTGCTTGACCATGGCACCTAAAAAGGTTTCGATTTCCATAATGGATGCCCCGTTGCGTTCCCGAAAGACTACTCCAACACAAGTAAATCCATCAAACATTGACCCTTATCACATAGTATATGCAGAATCATCGATGTTGTGGCTGTTGCGCGACGGAATTTGGTGGTCTCCGGAGCGCGAGCGTTTGGCTCGGGCGCCCGGCAATTGAGCAGTCCGGGGCGTTTCCCGGGGAAAATCGTCGCCGTGTTGTTCCCGCCTGGTTCGCCAAGCGTTCGTCGCAGCAGGGGCGGTGGCGAACAAGGCAGGCTTACCCCGCCTTGTTCATCACCCTTCCTGCTACGGTGCCTTCAGGGCCGCGTCTGCGGCGTTTCGCTCGGTCGCGCATCCTCGCCGGACAGGCGAGTACCTTGCGGTGCGCTCGGTCGCCAAACGCCACAGCCACTGGGACTGACGACGCCTCGCGACGGAAGGATGGTGAACACGACGGGCTTACAGTGCTTCGGACGCGAAGTCCGCCAGCCGCGAACGTTCGCCGCGCTTGAGCGTGATGTGCCCCGAATGTCGCCAGTGCTTGAATCGGTCGACCGCGAAAGTCAGTCCCGATGTGGTCTCGGTCAGGTAGGGCGTGTCGATCTGCTCGACGTTGCCCAGGCAGACGATCTTGGTGCCCGGGCCGGCTCGCGTGACCAGCGTTTTCATCTGCTTGGGCGTGATGTTCTGGGCCTCGTCGATGATCAGAAAGCGGTTCAGAAAGGTCCGGCCACGCATGAAGTTCAGCGAGCGGATCTTGATTCGCGAGGTCAGCAGGTCATTGGTCACCGCACGACCCCAGTCGCCGCCGTGGCTGTCGGTTTCGGTCAGCACTTCCAGGTTGTCGGTCAGCGCGCCCATCCACGGTGTCATTTTTTCTTCCTCGGTGCCTGGAAGATAGCCGATTTCCTCGCCGACCGAGACGGTCGCCCGGGTCATGATGATCTCACGATAGATTTGATCGTCGAGCGTCTGGGCCAGGCCGGCGGCGAGCGTCAGCAGTGTTTTGCCGGTGCCGGCCGTGCCCATCAGCGTGACGAAGTCGATTTCCGGGTCCATCAGCAGATTGAGCGCGAAATTCTGTTCCGGGTTGCGCGCGTTCACACCCCAGACGCTTTTGGGGCCGTGGCGGTAATCTTCGCTGACCTGGAGCACGAATTGGCGGTCGCTCACTTCCCGGACCAGCGCTTCCATGCCGTTTTCTCCGGTCAGGCGAAGGCACTGGTTGGGGTGCCAGTCGTCGCCCTGCACGCGTCGAAGGCGATAAAAGGTGTTGCCTGCCGCGGTCCAGGAATCGTCGATTGAATGGCGGTCCCAGAAATCGTTGTCGAAGACGCTGATGCCGCTGTAGAGCAGGCTCAGATCGTCGAGGGCGCGGTCGTTGTGGTAGTCCTCGGCCGTTATGTGGTGAATCGCGGCCTTGATCCTTAAATTGATGTCCTTGGATACCAGGATGATTTCGTGGTCGGGGCGGGTCCGTTCGAGCCGCATGGCCGCGTGCAGGATTTCGTTGTCGGCCTTGGCCCGCAACATCGCCGGCTGCTCGTCGGTCTCCTTATCGCCGGTCTGGAAGTACAGCCTGCCGGTACCGATCCGGATGTCCAGCCCATCGGGCATGCGCAGCTCGAGGCCCTGCTCAAGGTCGTGGCCGTCGTTCATCAACTGGGCCAGAAAGCGGCTGACCTGGCGCACGTTGCGCGAAACTTCGGTCAGGCCTTTCTTGGCCGCATCGAGTTCTTCGAGCACGACCATGGGCAGAAATATGTCGTGTTCCTCGAACCGGAACAAGGCGGTGGGGTCGTGCATCAATACATTGGTGTCGAGCAGGTAGAGCCGGCGTTTTTCGGTCATGGCGTGTCCCCGGAGTTGTGTTTGCGGCCTTGAATCAATTTGCAGGCCCTGGAGATTTTCAGGGTAGTTCGCGAACCGCTTCCAGCACCTCTTCGGCATGCCCGGGTACACGAACGGCGCGCCATTCCCTGGCGATGTGTCCTTCGGCGTCGATCAAAAAGGTCGATCGCTCGATGCCCATCGCCTTCCTGCCGTACATGTTCTTTTCCTTGATGACGTCGAACTGGCGGCACAGCAGTTCATCCCGGTCGGAGATCAGCGGGAACGGAAATTCATGTTTTGCACTGAAATTCTCATGGGTTTTGACGCTGTCGCGCGAGACGCCGACGATGGCGCAGCCGGCTTTTTTGAATTTTCGATGCAAATCTCGAAACGCCTGGCCTTCACTGGTGCAGCCCGGGGTATTGTCGCGCGGGTAGAAATACAGCACCAGCGAGGCGCCGCGAAACGATTGAATGGAAAGTTCGGAGCCGCCGGTGGCCGGCAGGCTGGGGGTTTCGACAGGCGTGTTGGTTTGAGTCATGTTCCCTCGGTAAAAATTATGTTAAATCAAAAACTTGCCAAGCTTGATATAATCAGCGGCTTGTGAAGAACAGCCGGATTCGGGTTCCTTATGAATAGCTCGAGAATACTTGTCAGCGAGAACCACTACCAGTAGTATGCCGTGCCGATGATAAAAATGAATGAAAATTTCCCGACCGGCTCGATCGTTGCCATGGTCACTCCGATGGCTGATGATCAGCGGGTTGATGAACCATCCTGGACCAGGCTGCTCGAATGGCAGCTGGACTCGGGCAGCGACGGCATCGTCGTGGCCGGGACGACCGGCGAGTCGGCCACGCTGGACGATTTTGAACGAGACTTGCTGCTCGAATCGGCGCTGGAAACTGCCAACGGTCGCTGCGCGGTCATCGCCGGAACCGGTTCTGCGTCGACTGCGGTGGCGATTGCGCAGAGTCGGCGTGCCGCGGCCCTGGGGGCCCAATGGGTGCTGGTGGTGACGCCGTACTACAATCGGCCGCCGCAACGCGGGCTGGAAATGCACTATCGAGCCATTGCCGATGCCTGCCCGGTGCCGCTGATCCTTTACAATGTGCCGTCAAGAACCGCGGTGGATCTGCAAGTCGAGACCGCGCTTCGACTGGCCGAGCATCCCAATATCGTCGCGGTCAAGGAAGCCTTGCCAGACATGCAGCGCGTGCGCAGCTACGCGGATGCCGGGCTGGCGGTACTGAGTGGCGACGATCCAAGCGCGCTCGAAGCCATCCGGCACGGCGCTCGCGGCGTCATTTCGGTGGCGGCCAATATTGCCCCGATTCGCTTTGGACAGATGTGTCGATCAGCGCTGTCTGCACAGGAGGATGAACGGGCGGGTCGTCTGAATGCGGAACTGGAGCCGTTGTATCGCTTTCTGGCGTTGGACTCCAACCCCATTCCCGCCAAGTGGCTGTTGTTGGCCATGGGCCGAATCAAGGCCGGGATCCGGCTGCCCCTGGTACCTTTGTCGAACAATCTTCATCCGGCCGGGCGAGAATTGATCGACTCGCTGGATCTTAAAACGCTTGACAGGAATTAATCGGAGCTTTGGCTTTTATATGAAATTCACGTTCGTCATTCGAACCCCTCGGGCGCTGTTGCCAGCGTGCCTGTCATTGCTGGTGCTGCTTGCCGGATGCGGATTCATGCGACCCGACCGGCCCGTTTACGTGGCCAGTGAAGAGGTGCAACCGGTGGCCGTGCCGGAAGATCTGACGCAGCCGGAGGTCAGGCCGGTGTTCGAAATTCCGGGTTATTCATTGCCCGAACTTGCAGCCCAGGGAGATGAGTCCCTGCCGCCTGCCGTACCCACATCGGCCGAGGCCGAGCAGGCTCGGTCGCGCATTCGCTTCGGACCGACCGGTCTTTACCTGGAAGTCGACGACGAGGCCGCAAGCGTCTGGCGGCGGCTGGGCTTTGCGCTCGATCGCGGAGAAATGTCGCTTGAACAGGTGCTGCCGGAACAGCGGCGGTTCGTGGTCCGGTTCGATCACCAGCCAATCCCGATTTCGGAACGCGGCCTGATCACGAAAATGGTGCTGTTCTGGAAAGCCCAGCCGATGATCGACTACAGCGGAACTTACGTGCTTGAAATTCAGCGTGCAACCGGAGTCTCCACTCGAGTGGCGATACTGGACGCCGACGGCCAGGTGCTGCCGATGCAGGACGCGGAGTTCGTTTTGAATCGCTTGCAGGATCGCCTGGGTTGAGCCGGCGACCGCCGGCGGTTCAACGTTCCAGCAACTCGCGCTTGCCGGGCTTGTCTTCCCATTCCTCGGCATCCGGTGGCGGGTCCTTGCGTTCCGTGATGACCGGCCATTCGAGCGAAAGCTCTGCATTGATCTTGAGAAAATCCAGTTGATCGGCCGGCAGGTCATCGTCCGGATAAATTGCCTGAATGGGGCATTCGGGCTCGCACAGTGTGCAATCGATGCATTCTTCCGGGTCGATGACCAGAAAATTGGGGCCTTCGTGGAAGCAGTCGACCGGGCAGACTTCGACGCAGTCGGTGTATTTACACTTGATGCAATTTTCAACAACAACAAACGTCATTGGGCAAGATCCGATGTTTTGACGATGAAATTCGCGCCATGAGCGCGTACAGGTGCCAATGGTAAACTATAGCCCGAAAAATCGGGTCGTGAAACGACTCCAGCACGCGTTCAGGCGGCGATTCGTCGAACTATTTCTCAATCATAAAAGAACTTCCTTGAAAAACCGACTTCGTGAAATTCCCTTGAGCGAGCACCAGGTGCCGCGGTCCAGCATCAGTGCCAACGCGCTGAAAGTGACCGACCGGCTGCAGGAAGGTGGCTTCAGGGGTTATATCGTAGGCGGCGCGCCGCGCGATCTGTTGCTTGGCGAAAGGCCCAAGGACTACGACGTTGCCACCGATGCGACGCCCGAACAGGTACGTGCGCTGTTTCGAAATGCGCGCCTGATCGGCCGTCGCTTTCGCCTGGCCCACGTCCGCTATGGCCGCGACATCATCGAGGTGGCGACTTTTCGGGGCGCCGGCGTAGAAGGCGACCGCAGCGTCGAGGATGGCGGTCGGCTGTTGCGCGACAATGTCTTCGGCAGCGAGCCCGAAGATGCCGTGCGGCGGGATTTTACCGTCAACGCCCTGATGTACGATCCCTCGACCGAGATGATTCGCGACTACACCGATGGCTATGCCGACGTGCGTGCACGCAGGCTGCGGCTGATCGGTGATCCGGTCACGCGCTATCGCGAAGATCCGGTCCGCATGCTGCGCGCCATACGTTTCAAGACCAAGCTGGGAATGGAGATCGAAGCTGACAGCGAGGCGCCGATCTTCGAGTTGGCGCCATTGCTGGCTGATATCCCGTCATCCAGGCTGCTGGACGAATTTCTGAAGCTGCTGCTGGGCGGGCGCGCCTGGGAGGGCTTTTGCGCGTTGGTCGAATACGGCTTGTGGCAGGAATTGTTCCCCGGTCTGCTCGAATCGCCACAAAACCCGCCGCGGCTGGTGGAGCAGGCGCTCAAGAATACCGACGAACGGGTTCGCTCCGGCAAGCCGGTCACGCCGGGCTTTCTGTTTGCCGCGCTGTTCTGGCCGATTGTCGAACGTGACGCCGAGCGCCGGGTCGCCGATGGTCAGTCGCCGGTCGAAGCGCTGGCGACGGCCGGAGACCAGGCATTCGGAAAATATACCAGGCGCGTATCGGTGCATCGTCGCTTTTCGACCATGGCCAAGGAAATCTGGATGTTTCAGCCGCGCTTCGAGCGTCGGCGCGGCAAGCGCGCGATGCGTCTGCTGGAAGAACGCCGCTTCCGGGCCGCTTACGACTTTTTACTGCTGCGCGGCGACAAGGATGCGCATGCCGCCGAGCTTGCCAAGTGGTGGACCCGCGTGCAGGAAGTGGATGCCGAAACGCGCGGCGAAATGATTTTCGGCAAGGCTAAAAAGCAGCAGCCGGTGACCCGAGCGCCGTCATGACCCGGGCCTTCGTCGGGCTTGGCAGCAATCAAGGCCGCCGCTGGGCGCAACTCGAGCAGGCCCTGGCCGCACTGGGTCAAATTCCCGATTCAACGCTGCTGGCCTGCTCGCCCTGTTATTGGACCGCGCCATGGGGCGAGACCGACCAGCCCGAATTCCTCAACGCTGCGGCGCAACTGGAAACGAAGCTTTCGGCGCAAGCGCTATTGGCTGCGATGCAGCGTATCGAGGACGATTTGGGCCGCAAACGTCGGCCCGGTCGACGCTGGGGGCCGCGCGTGATCGATCTGGACCTGCTGCTTTACGGCCATTCGGTGATCGATCAACCCGACCTGGTGGTACCGCATCCGCGCATGCAGGCCCGCGCATTTGTACTGAAACCACTGGCCGACCTTGCGCCGAATCTCGACGTTCCCGGCATGGGGACGGTCGCCGAACTGCTGGCCGCGGTCGGTGTCGACGGGATACGCCTGGCCGGCAAAACCGGTCGATTCAACAACCATCCGTCCGCGCCGGATCCCGGCGAGGCCCGTCAAACCATGGGGAAAGGGTGATGAGTTCTGTTGAGAAAATCACGCTTCGCAGCTTGCTCGAAATGAAGCGCTCGGGCCGGCCAATCAGCATGCTGACAGCCTACGACGCCAGCTTCGCCGGTCTGCTCGACCGGGCCGGCATCGACTGCGTGTTGGTCGGCGACTCGCTGGGCAACGTGATCCAGGGCCGCGATTCGACCGTACCGGTCAGCGTCGACGACATGGTTTATCACGTCCATTGCGTTCGCCGTGGACTCAAGCGGGCGATGCTGATCGGCGACATGCCGTTTCTGAGCTATAGCGACCCGGCAACCGCCGTCGATACCGCGCGAAGGCTGATGCAGGCCGGCGCCGAAATGGTCAAGCTCGAGGGCGGCCAGGTGGTCATCGAGTCGGTTGCTGCCTTGAGCTCGCTCGGCGTGCCGGTGTGCGGCCACCTTGGATTGACGCCGCAGTCGGTACACCAATTGTCCGGCTACCGCGTCCAGGGGCGCGAGCCGGATGCCCGCAAGCAATTGTTGAACGATGCCGGCGCGCTGGAAAAGGCCGGCGCGGCGCTGCTGGTTCTCGAATGCATCCCCGATTTGCTCGGCGCCGAAGTTGCGGCCGCGCTGAGTATCCCGGTCATCGGCATCGGCGCCGGACCGAAGGTCGACGGCCAGGTTCTGGTGCTGTATGACGCGCTGGGGCTGGGGACCGGCAGCAAGCCGCGTTTCGTGCGAAATTTCCTTTCTGGCCGCGACAGCCTGGAACATGCCGTCGGCGCTTTCATTCAGGCCGTGCAGGACCGTGAGTTTCCCGCCCCAAACGAGTCTTATGGCAATTGAGTCGACCCCGCTCAGCGTGGTTTCGGATCTGCAGGCTCTGGTTCAGTGGCGCTCGAGCCAGGCCGGCGAAATCCAGTTCGTGCCGACCATGGGCAACCTGCACCGCGGTCATCTGGCGCTGATCGAACGTGCAGCCAGTTTCGGCGGCCAGGTCGTTGCGAGTATTTTCGTCAACCCGACCCAGTTTGCGCCCGGCGAGGACTACCAGCACTATCCGAGGACTTTCAGGCAGGATTGCGAGCGCCTGGCCGAAGCGGGCTGCGACCTGGTCTGGGCGCCCGAGCCGGCCACCATGTACCCGCTGCCCGAATCGCTGCATTTTGCCGTCAAGCCGCCGCCGGCGCTGGCCGAGCCGTTGTGCGGCGCGCACCGCGCCGGCCATTTCGACGGCGTTTGCAATGTAGTGATGCGCCTGTTGTGGCAGCTGCGGCCCAACCGCCTGCTGCTGGGTGAAAAGGACTACCAGCAGCTGTTGATCATCCGCAGAATGATCCGTGATTTTTCCATACCCACAGCCGTCGAGGCGGTTGCCACGGTGCGCGAAGCCGACGGCCTGGCCATGAGTTCGCGGAATCAATATCTGAATCGCGACGAGCGCGAGCGCGCGCCCGGGCTGTATCGGGTCATTCGCGAGCTCGCCGACCAGGCCGCAAGCGCGGATGCGGGAACTTTTCCGGCCCTGGCGCGGTCTGGTATGGAGTGTCTTGAACGGTATGGTTTTGAGCCTGAATATATTGAGTTCCGTGATGCTGAAACGCTGGGGCCGGCGGCCGGTCGCAACGACCGCTTGTTTGCTGCAGCGCGACTGGGATCGGCTCGATTGATCGACAATGTTGCGGTAAAGAGACAATAATGTCTCTGATTTGCAAATCAGGGTTGGAAAACCGAAAAAGTTGTGGTACAGTTACCACGAACCTTGTATCAAGGGCTTCAAGGTTCCAGGGCGCGAATCGAGGTACATCACTCCGACATGCTGCCTCTCCCCGTAACAGGGGAGAGGCTTTTTTTTGGATTGAATGTTAAATTCCGACCAAAATCGAATTCAGCGAGTTGAAAAGGGTATTGCGATGAACTTGAATATGCTCAAGGCCAAGATTCACAGGGCAACGGTCACGCATGCGGAACTGGACTACGAAGGTTCCTGCGCCATCGACGAAAACCTGCTGGAGACAGCCGGAATACTCGAATACGAACAGATTCATATCTACAATATCGCCAATGGCGAGCGCCTGATCACCTACGCCATTCGTGCCGAGGCCGGCAGCGGCATCATCAGCGTCAATGGCGCGGCCGCGCACAAGGCATCGCCGGGCGACCTGCTGATTATCTGTGCCTTCGGCGAAGTAGCCGCCGCCGAGGCTGCCCGACACAAGCCGCGCCTGGTCTACCCGGATGCGCAGAACCGCTGCGTCCGCACGGCCGGCGATATCCCGATGCAAGCTGCCTGAATCGGCTGCGTCCGGCGTGTTGCAAAAAAACAACATCCTCGATATCCGCGAGCTTTTGCGCGACCAGCCTGAACGGTGCAGCGAGATGTGCCTGGAAACCTCGCGCTGGCGAATTGACCTGGCACGTACGCCGATGCCGATCGAGCATTGGCGGCGTGGCTTCGCTCCGGCGGCGCTGCAGCAGGTTCACAGCGCGGTACAAGCCCTGTTTGACGGCTCCATCGTCAACCCGTCGGAAAACCAGCCGGCATCGCACGTGGCGCTTCGAGCCGACCGGCCCGCTGAGACGCTGGCGCCAGATGATGCGGCCGGGGTAGAGACCGCACGTGCGATGTTGCTCGATGCCGCACAACGCCTGTTCGAAGGCCGTACGCCGGTGCGAACGCTGTTGCATGTGGGAATCGGTGGGTCGGACCTGGGGCCGCGGCTCGTGGCCGGTGCGCTCGATGAGCATCGCAGTGCAATTCGGGTCGAATGGCTGCCCACGCTCGACGAGAAACGAATCGCTCGGCTCATGGCCGACCTGGATCCGGCAAGCACCGGCATGGTCGTCGCCTCGAAAAGCTTCACGACCTCCGAGACGCTCAAGCAGGCCGGCGTAATCCGGCAATGGATGGGTCCTGATTTTGCCCAGCGCTGCTGGGCCGCTACGGCGCGACCCGAGCAGGCGCTGGTGTTCGGCATCCAGCCTGAGCACGTGCTGGCATTCCCCGCCTCGGTCGGCGGACGATTTTCACTGTGGTCCGGCGTGGGCCTCAGTGCAGCGGCGTTGATCGGCGCCGATGCCTGGCGCCAATTACTGGATGGCGCGCGTCAGGCCGATCGCTTGTTGGCCGAAGACCCGGCGCGTTCGCCGGCCCTGGCGCTGGCAAAAACCCTGGATTTTCTGGTTCGCGACTGCCGCCTGGCCACGCTGGGCGTGGTCAGCTACGATCCGGCCCTGCGCCTGCTGGCCGACTACCTGCAGCAACTGGTGATGGAAAGCCTGGGCAAATCGGTCACCATTGACGGCGAATCCGTCGATGGACCCACCACGCCATTGATCTTTGGCGGTGCCGGTACCGACTTGCAGCATTCGCTGTTCCAGGCCGTTCACCAGGGCACGCAGCGCCACCCCATGCTGCTGCTGGGCACCCTCGATGGCGGCGACGGCCTGAGCGACTGGCGGCGCGAACAGCTTGCGCATCTGTTCGGCCAGGCCAGTGCGCTGGTGCAGGGCAAAACCGATACCGACCCGCAGCGGTCACTGCCCGGCAACAACCCGGTATTGCTGATGCTGGCGCGCACGTTGAATGCCGAAACCGTGGGCGAGTTGTTATCCGTGTTCGAACAGGCGGTTTATCTGCTCGGCACTTTCTGGAACATCAACCCCTTCGATCAATGGGGCGTGGAAGAAGGGAAGCGGCTGGCAGGCCGCTTTCGGCAAGCGCTGGCAGGCCAGGCCGAATGCCCCGATCCGACCCTGGAAGTTTCGCTGGACTGGGTCACCCGTTACTCGCAGCGGTAGAAATAAAAAAGATAACGCGTTATGATTGTGTGATAAGCATGTCGCGCGCGGTGCTCGACAGCTTGAAAAAAGCGTTCGTGCGGAGGTGAGTCCGGCCCGATTAACGTACGTCACGCGTTCTCTCAATGGAACCTGATCAAGAATCGTTTGATGCAACTGCGGCGTCCGGCAGACGCATGTCTATTGTTTTTGTATGTCGGTCTTGCAAGACACGATCAAGCGACCTTACCGAAGAGGCTCAACGGAGGAAACCATCACACATTCAACGAAAGTTATCGAAGAAAAAGTCACCGAAGAAGGCTCACAGAATTTTGGCGTAGATCCCGTCGAAGTCCGTGATACAAATCATTATCAGCAGGAATACGTTGAAAGTTTCGTCGACAAGTGGGATGAACTCATCGACTGGGATGCGCGCTACGAGAGCGAAGGTGATTTTTTCATCAAGCTGCTCAAGGACCGCGGCGCCAAGCGTATTCTCGACGTTGCCACCGGCACCGGCTTTCATTCGGTTCGGCTGATCGAAGAGGGTTTTGAGGTCTGCAGTGTCGACGGCTCGGCCGCAATGCTGGCCAAGGCGTTCGAAAACGGCCGCAAGCGGGGCCATATCCTCAGGACCATCCAGGCCGACTGGCGCTGGCTGAACCGGGATGTGCACGCCGCCTACGACGCCGTGATCTGCCTGGGCAATTCGTTCAATCACCTGTTCGACGAACGCGACCGTCGCAAAGCGCTTGCCGAGTTCTACGCGGTGCTCAAGCATGACGGTTGCCTGATTCTCGACCAGCGTAACTACGATGCGATTCTGGACGAAGGATTTTCGTCCAAGCACAAGTTTTACTATTGCGGTCGTCAGGTCAGTGCCGAGCCGGAGTATGTTGACGAGGGGCTGGCAAGATTCCGCTATACCTTCCCGGATGACTCGGTGTATTACCTGAACATGTGTCCGATTCGCAGGGATTACACGCGAAGGCTGATGCAGGAAGTCGGCTTCCAGAAGATCGCCACCTATGCCGACTTCGAAGACGAGGAAGGTTCCGGCACCGCTGACTTTTATATCCATGTCGCCGAGAAGAAATACTTCGGCGCTGAAGATATAGGGGAAGACGATGCTCCGAATACCGTGGAGGCTGGTAAATCATGAGCGACCAGCAATATTCCGAAGTCGTCGAGACCGCACGTGCCTATTACAACAGCACCGATGCGGACAACTTCTATTCCCACATCTGGGGCGGTGAGGATATCCACATCGGGCTTTATCAGTCCGATGACGAGCCCATCGCCAATGCCAGCCGGCGCACCGTTCATCGCATGGCCGAGCTGGCAGGAACGATCGGCCCGGACACCCGAGTGCTCGATCTGGGAGCCGGCTACGGCGGCTCGATGCGCTACCTGGCCGAGCAGTTCGGCTGCCACTGCGTTGCGTTGAACCTCAGTGAGGTGGAAAACCAACGCAACCGGCGCATGAACGCCGAGGCCGGTCTGGCGCGCAAAATCGAAGTCGTCGACGGTGATTTCACGGCGCTGGAATTCGGCGACGGTGCTTTCGACCTGGTCTGGTCGCAGGATGCGTTCCTGCACTCCGGCGATCGGGCGAAAGTCTGCGCTGAAGCCGTTCGCGTGCTCAAGCCCGGCGGCCGGCTGGTGTTTACCGACCCGATGCAGGCTGACGACGCGCCCACCGATCCGTTGCAGCCGATCTATGATCGGATCCATCTGGATTCGCTCGGCTCGCCCGCGTTCTACCGCGAGACCCTGGCTGGCCTGGGCATGAAGGAAGTCGAATTCGACGACAACTCCCATCAATTGCCGCGGCACTACGCGCGCGTACGCCAGGCGCTGATCGAAAACGCCGACGAGCTGCGCGAGCGCGGCGTCAGCAAGGATTACATCGAACGCATGCAGGCCGGCCTGCAGCACTGGGTCGATGGCGGCCACAAAAGTTACCTGGCCTGGGGCATCTTCGTGTTTGAAAAGCCTGCCTGATCCACCACCCGCCGTTTCCGGACACGCCCGATCGTGTCCGGAAAAACGTTTTGCCGGCGGATATTCCGGCAATGAATTTTTGCCACGCGGCGTATCCGGAGCGTTCTGCCTAAAGCCTACCCAGGTGATCCTTCGGTCACCAAGTCCAGTCGGTCGAGGGCGGGTACACCAGTGTAAGCAGCCGCTGTTCCCGTAATGTTCAGTGAGTTGGAAAGCGCATAGCCGCAAGGCTATGGCGCGCTCTGAATGCCACAAGATTAACCACGGGGTACACTAGCGAACTCATCATTCCGGAATGCCAATACAATGCCCTGGATCAAGATTGTCGAACCGGCCGAGGCCGAAGGCGCACTGGCGAAAATCTACAAGAGCGCAACCACCGGCGGACAGGTCGACCAGATCATGCTTGCGCACAGCCTGCGACCGCATACGCTGGATGGGCACATGGCGGTTTACCGCGGCGTCCTGCATCATCCACGCAACACACTGGACAAGGCCTTTGCCGAAGCCATCGGCGTGCTGGTTAGCCAGTCCAACGGCTGTGACTATTGCGTCGAACATCATACGGCCGGAATGCGCCGTCATTTGAATGATGCCGAGCGCGCCGGCGCCTGGCTGCATGCACTTGAAAGCGGGCAACTCGAATCGGCCTTCGACGCGGCCCAGCGCGAGGCGCTGAACTACGCTTTCAAGCTCACCGTCACTCCGGCTGAAATGCACGAAGCCGATATCGAATCGTTGAGGGATTGCGGCTGGAGCGACGGCGAAATACTCGAGATCAATCAAATCGTCGCGTATTTTGCCTACGCCAATCGCACGGTGCTGGGGCTGGGGGTGACAACGGAGGGTGAGAGTCTGGGAGAGCACCCGGATTCGTAGACGGGATCTGTCGGTCCGGATCGGGCGGGCAGGGCTTTCTCTCTGATTTATTGAGCATCTGGGGGTTCCGGCTTTCTCGTTCTCATCCCGGTATCCCTGTTTGTCTCGCGTCAATTACTTTGGCCGACCGGACAAAAGCAATTGACGTCGAATAACTTGTTGGCCTGAAACCCGATGATAGGTTTTACTTCGGGAGTAGGCCAATCAATGTGCCAATGGGCGATAAACCGCGCCACAGAACGGGGCTGCATCATGGCCCAGCTCACCACCGACAAATCACGGCCCGCCGCCTTGCGATTCTACGAAAATCTCGGTTTCGTTGCATCGCACGAGGGGATGAAGCTCATCAAGTTGTGAGTTCGCGGATCGGGTTTGGGCTCGAATCTCGGAGCCCTCTCCGCCAGAGACAAAAAACCCCGCTTTCGCGGGGTCTTCGTATCTGGCGGAGAGGGTGGGATTCGAACCCACGAAGGGCGTAAACCCTTGCCGGTTTTCAAGACCGGTGCATTCGACCACTCTGCCACCTCTCCGTAAACTTCAGCGTCAATTGTAATCATCCAGCCGCCTGACGACGGTTGGGTTTTGCGATTAGCGAATGTTTTAATTTTGAAGATCTGGAAATTGGCGGAGAGGGAGGGATTCGAACCCTCGGTACGGTTTGACCCGTACACTCGCTTTCCAGGCGAGCCCATTCGACCACTCTGGCACCTCTCCGCTGAAACTTTTCCAAATTGTACGCCCCAGGTCACGGGGTATCCAGCTACCGGCGATCCTTGCGGATCGCGAGAGGGAGGGATGGACTGCGCGGCTCTGCCGCTTGCCCTCCGCTTCGCTGCGGGTTGTTGCGGCCGCTTCGCGGTCTGCACATCGAGCTCGGCTGCGCCTCGGTTCGAACCCTGAGGTCACGGTTTGACCCGTACACTCGCTTTCCAGGCGAGCCCATTCGACCACTCTGGCACCTCTGTGCTGAAACTTTTTCAGATTGGAACGCCTGAATTTTCCTTTGACAGCCGGGGTCAGGTCATCAGTCAGCCCGACATTATAATTCAAGTCGGCGTGTGGCGAGTGTTGCTGATTTTGGCGCGCTTGTTTCTTTTCCGATTTGTCGACCAGCCGTTTGTCGCGGGGCATTGCCGAGCCGGTCTCGGACTGGATCCGGGGGCTGTCGATCTGGAGTGTTTGGTGGCCGAGCGCGCCGGAAACGCAGTCACTCGGCTGATAGATAATGACCGGTCCGAGAATGCGCCTGGCTACGAAGAGCCCCGGGTACCGGGCCTGGCGGAATCGCAGTAGAAGGTGTTCCAGATAGGCCGGTTCGTTGACGCTCGACAGCTTCTGGTTGGCCGCCGTGATCGGTGAATTGGGATTCCAGCAGATTGTCGGATTGCCACGCCGGCGGCGAGCGGCAGGCTTGATAGAATTCAGTCGACACTGCGTCAACCGAATCGTCCCTCAAAAAAACCAGGCTTTTTATCGTGCAAGTTATTGTTCATTCTGATCAATCAGATTCAAACAAGCGCAGTCCCGTCCAGCTACGTTTCGACAAGCTGCGTGACAGGGTCGAGCGCGAGGAAAAACGCAATGCCAGGCTTTCAGAAGATTTGGACGATTTGGTGCGTCGCTTCGAGTCGGCGCGCCGCGAGATCGCGGGTGGGGCGCTGGATTCGATCTGTCGGCTTTGTGAGCGGCTGATCGAATTTTTCGGCCGCAAGAGCCTGTCCGAATGGCATCGTGAAGAATTGGTCGACTGGATCGCCGAGCTGCGCGAGCGGGCGGCTGATCTGGATCCCGAAGCGGCCGCTTCGCTGCATCAGCGGTTCGTATCCGCCGTGAGCGAACATCTGGGCATGAGCGAAGAGGAAATGCAGGGCCGGCTCGAGAATTTTGTCGATTCCCTGGATGGCGATGACGAAATTTCTGGACGCTTCGACGACGAGGATGAAGATGACTGGCAGCCGGATGCGTTCGAAGCCGATGATGCTGATGAGGGCCCGGACGCCGCCGATTGGGAGCGTTTCGAGAGTCGCGATCAAAATCAAGGCAATGCCAGCTCCACACGAGCTGGCGCCGCTCGGCTGACCGATCCGGGCTGGCTGCGCAGCCTGTTTCGGCGCGCGGCCCAGGCCTTGCATCCGGATCGTGAGGCCGATCCGGAGCGTCGGGCGCTCAGGCAGGGGCAGATGCAGCGCCTGCTGCAGGCGCGCAAGGATGGGGATGTGCTGACCATGCTCAGGCTTTATGCCGAAGCCGGCGGCAGCAGCGAACTGGCGCTGGCCGAGTCCGAGATGGCCGATGCCTGCGAGCTGATGAAGCAGCGTTTGACCGATCTGGCGCGCGAGGAATTCGAGATTATCGAGCAAAGCCCGCAGCACGCCTGGGTGCACAGCCTGTTCTACGCGGCAAAACCCAAAACCCGCGACCAGCGGCTGAAACGCTGGGAAAAAGTGGCCCAACAGGATGTCGACGCAATCAAGCGCACGCTCGATGAATTACGCAACCTCAAGGTGCTCAAAGCGTACCTTGAACGGCGACGATACGAGTAGGGCGAGGCGTTCGATGACCTTTGGCGAGCAACAAACGCCTGCCTTTTGAACCTTGGAGCCTGTTGACGGAACCGATCATGGTGAGGAAAAGCCGATTGCAGTGGAATGTCCTGATCTTCCGAGACCATCAGTGAGCTGGCTAAAAACAGGGAGGGTCGGGCTCGATGGGCTTTTCACGCGCCAGTCGATCAGGGTTAAGCCCGACCGGCTTTTGATGCGGCGTCGCATACCCGAAAAACCAGTATCGCCGATGGAGTCGGCCAAATCGTATTGCGTAACACCCGCCGCATGGTCATGAATCTCGCCAATGATCATCAATTCCTGCTCAGCAGGTCCTGGATGGTGTCCGCGTCGATCGGCGGCTGGTCCTGTTTGCGGCCCTTGCCGTAGACGTTTTGGGCCAGTTTTTGCTTGCGCGCCTGCAGGGCCAGGATTTTTTCTTCGACCGTGCCTTCGGTGACCAGCTTGTAGACGAATACCGGCTTGTCCTGGCCGATGCGGTGGGTGCGGTCGGTGGCCTGGTGCTCGACGGCCGGGTTCCACCACGGGTCGTAGTGGATGACGGTGTCGGCTTCGACCAGGTTCAGGCCGACGCCGCCGGCCTTGAGACTGACCAAAAACAATTTGACCTCGCCGCTTCGAAAGCGCTCGATCGCCTGGTCGCGCCTGCGCGTCTGGCCGGTCAGCTTGGCGTAGGCGATGCCGCGCTTGTCGAGTTCATTTTCGATCAGCCCGAGCATGGTCGTAAATTGCGAGAACAGTAGCACCCGGCGGCCTTCTTCAAGCAATTCAGGCAACAGTTCGAACAGCAGGTTGAACTTGGCCGACGGCGTGCCGACCGCACCCGGCGTGCCCTTGGCCAGCAAGCGCGGATCGCAGCAGACCTGGCGCAGTTTCAACAAGGCTTCGAGCACGATGATGTGGCTTCTGGCCAGGCCCTTCGATGCGATGGCCTTGCGGACCTTCTTTTCCATGCTCAGTCGAATGCCTTCATAGAGTCGGGCCTGTCGGGGGTCGAATTCGGCCTGGCGCAACAGTTCGGTTTTGGGCGGCAGTTCGGCGGCGACGCGGTCTTTGGTGCGGCGCAGCAGGAACGGCGCGGTGCGCCGCTTGAGGCGTTCGAGTCGCTCCGAATCGTTGTGTTTTTCGATCGGCGTGCGGTAGCTCTGGGTGAAGCTTTTGTGGTCGCCGAGAAAGCCGGGCATCAGGAAGTCGAACTGCGCCCACAGCTCGCCCAGGTGATTCTCCATCGGCGTGCCGCTCAGGCAGAGCCGTTGTCTGCAGTCGAGCTTGCGCACCACTTGTGCCGCCTGGGCGCGCGGGTTCTTGATTTGCTGGGCTTCGTCCAGGATCAGGCAGTGCCATGGCTGCTTGAGCAGGACGTGGCGATCGCGCGGCAGCAGCGGGTAGGTGGTCAGCACCAGATCGAATTCGGCCAGCCTGCCAAAATCACTGGAACGTTCCGGACCGTGCAGAACGAGTACCTTCAAGCCGGGCGTGAACAGCGAGGCTTCGCGTCGCCAGTTGCCCATCAGGCTGGTTGGCGCGATGATCAGGCTGGGCGACTGCATCCGGCCGGCGCGCTTTTCCACAGCCAGGTGGGCCAGCGTCTGGACGGTCTTGCCCAGTCCCATGTCGTCGGCCAGGATGCCGCCGAATTGGTGTTCGCGCAGAAATTGAAGCCAGCCCAGGCCGTGTTGCTGGTACTCGCGCAATTGGCCCTTGAAGGTTGTCGGGAGCTTGACGGTTTTCATGCCGGAAAAATCGGCCAGTTTGCGCGCCAGTTTCTTCAGGCTGGTCGCACCGCGTACCGGTATGCCTTCAAGATCCAGCAGCCGCGTGGCGTCGGGTCGGGCCAGTTCCAGCGTGTCGTCGCCGACCCGGTCGAACAGGTCGACGATGGTTTGGAGCACAGGCTCGATCTGCTCGGCCGGCACGCTGACGTAGTGGCCTTCGCCGGTGTCCAGGTAAAGCGTTTCCGGCAGGTCGCCGGGGCGGTAGTTTTGAAGCAACTGGGTGACCAGCGGCAGCAGCGGCATGCTCCAGCCGTCGAATTCCAGGTCGAAGCGAAGGCTGAACCAGTCGTTGTCCCGGGTTTCGATCTCAGCGTCGATGCCGTCGGACACGCTGACTGTGAAATCACACCCGCCGACCCGCTCCACCTGCCAGCCGGCAGCGCGCAGTTCCGGTGCGCGGGTCTGCAGCCACGCCAGCCAGGCGTCGCGTAAGGCCGTGCCGGGCTCGCCGGCTATCCGGAAGCTGTGTCCGTCGACCGACGTCAGCCCGGTATCGGACAGCGCTTCCCGGATTTTGCATTCGGCGTTCGGGTCGCGACGCAATCGCAGCAACCGACTCCTGGATTCGGCGACGATTTCGGTTTGCGGCTGGTCGGCTGAAACCAGTTGGTCCCGGTACTTGTATTTAAGGGTGGCGCG
>JAVVET010000041.1:0-28424 GCA_032251235.1 Wenzhouxiangellaceae bacterium | reverse complement strand
GGCAAAAGCAAGTCGCCTGCAAGCGCGCAGCGCGTGGCGAAACGCCTTTGACTTTGAAGTCCAGACCGTGAATTTCTGTCTGGAAATTTTCGCGACAAAAAAATAAACCTGACTGGCGTCGTGTCTCAGCAACTCTCCAGTTTGTGCCTTCGACACCGGATCGGGCGGGCATCGATCGCTTCAGTTCGACGCGTGGCGAGGCCTTCAGCGATCGATGCCCGCCGGATCCTGGCTCTGGAACTCTCCCGAATTCCTGAACGGGCATGAACGATCGCGATCACCAAGACATGACACTAGCCAGGAAAACAAAAACTTATTCAACGGCCCTCAAAAGCTCGTTGACCGAGGTTCGCGAGCGGGTCTTCTCATCGACCTGCTTGACGATGATCGCCGCGTTCAGGCTGTAGCGGCCGTCTTCGGACGGCAGGCTTCCAGCCACGACCACAGACCCGGCCGGAACCCGGCCGTGCGTGGTCTGGCCGGTTTCGCGGTTGTAGATGCGGGTGCTCTGACCGATGAATACGCCCATGCCGATGACCGCGCCTTTCTCGACGATGACCCCTTCGACGACCTCGGAACGCGCACCGACAAAGCAACCGTCTTCGATGATGGTGGGGCTGGCCTGCAGCGGCTCGAGCACACCGCCGATTCCGGCGCCTCCGGAGATGTGCACGCCCGAACCAATCTGGGCGCAGGAACCCACCGTGGCCCAGGTGTCGATCATGCTGCCCGGCCCGATCCAGGCGCCGATGTTGACGTAGCTGGGCATCAGGACCACGTCCTTGCCGATATAGGCCCCCTGGCGCACCGCCGCCGGCGGCACGATCCGCGCACCGCATTGCTCGACCCGGTCATCGGCATGTGAAAACCGCAGCTCGACCTTATCGAAATAATTGCGCTCAGCGCCTTCGATGACGCGATTGGAGGTGGTTCGAAAGTGCAGCAGGATTGCCTGCTTGAGCCATTGGTTGACGCGCCAGCCATCATCAGCGGGTTCGGCGACCCGCAAGCTGCCGGCTTCCAGGCCGTGCAAGGCCTGGGCGATGGCATCGCGCACCGGCGCCGGAGTCCAGCCCGGGCGCAGTTCTTCGCGCTCGTTCCAGGCCTGCTCAATGGTGCGCTGCAGTTGATCTTTCGGCAACACCATCACCGTCTCCTTATTGGGTTGTATGGGATATCTTAACCCGCCTGATTCAGTGCGCCCTCGGGGGCACTGAATCAGGCGGCTTATGGATCAAGCCGTTTGCGCAGTGCGCGCTCCAGGTTTTCCGCATGCTGCGCATCGAGCGCCCCGCCGCCTTTGCCGGTAATTACGAAGACATCCTCGACCCGCTGACCGAAGGTCGCCACGCGCGCGTCGTGCAGCCGGGCATCAGCGGCCAGCAAGGCTTCGGCAATGGCCGAAAGCAGCCCCGGGCGGTCGGTGGTTGCAATTTCGAGCCGGGTGGCCTCGGCACCGGATTCGAACACGATTTCCGAGCGCGTCATGAAATGCCGCAGGCGCCGTGGAATGGGCCGGCCCGGCAGCGGACGGATATCGCGCTTGCCGAGCTGCCGGGTCAGTGCCCGTTCCAGCCTCACCGTGTCGTAGTCGTTCAATGCTCGGCTGTTGGCGTCCATCAATTGAAACAGATCCCAGCTGTGCCCGTCCTGAGTGGTGGCAATCCTGGCGGCCAGCACATTGAGCTCCATGCGGTCGAACTCGCGCGCGGTGACTGCGAAGAGCCCGTCAAAGTCTTCTGCAAAAACAAAGGTTTCGGTGATCCCCTTGTGCTCGAGATTGCGACAAGACACCAGCGGCACCCGGTCGTCATCGAGCACGCAGGCAGCCGTCCAGGCCAGTTGATCGGCGTCCAGCCGCAGCAGCGCCGCGTGCGGGATGCGCGCCAGCAGCGCGTCAACGACGGCCGGCTCTCGACCGTTCGCGACCAGCAATTCGAATGCCTGGCCACGCAGGCCTTCAACCAGTTCATCGCGGTCCAGCGGTTCATGCAGACCCTCTTTCAGGCACGCGCTCGAAGCCGTGAACAGCTCCCAAAGCAGTGAATCCTTCCAGGAGTTCCAGAGCTTGGGCCGGGTCGCTGCAATATCGGCGACGGTCAGCACAAACAGGTGATCGAGCCGGCGCTGCGTGCCGACTGCCCGCGAAAATCGGTCGATCACGGCCGGGTCGGAGATATCCTGCCGTTGCGCGGTCATCGACATCAACAGATGCTGCTCGACCAGCCAGACCACCAGCGCGCGGTCGGCTTCCGGCATGTCCAGCCGGTCCATGAATGCACGCGCGTCATCGGCACCCAGCTCGGAGTGATCGCCGGCACGGCCCTTGGCAATGTCATGAAAAAGACCCGCCAGGTAAAGGACTTCCGGTCGCTCGATTCGCCCGAAGACCTCGATCGCGTGCGCGAATCGGTCGGCGTTGCGGCCCACGGCAATGCGCCGCAGGTTGCGGATGACGAACAGGATGTGCTGGTCGACGGTATAGACATGGAATAAATCGAACTGCATGCGCCCGGTGATTCGCCCGAAACTCGGGATCAGCGCGGCCAGGATGCCATAGCGGTTCATCCGTTCGAGCTGGGAGTAGACGCGACGCTTGCGGCGCAAAAGCCTTAGAAAAAGATCCAGGTTCTCGACACGGTTTCTGAACGCCTCGTCGATCAGATACAGGTGCTCGCGGATCAACCGGATGGTCGAGGCGCGCACGCCACTGATTTGTTCGTTGTCGGCAAGCACCAGGAAGACCCGAAGAAGCAACTCGGGCTGGCGCACGAACGCCTGCTCGTCGATCAGTTCCAGGTAGCCGTGATGCAAGCGGAAGTTTTTGTCGATGGTGGCCGACGGCAGGTGCTTGCGTCCGGCCAGCAATTCTTCCTCGAAAATCTGCAGCAGCTGCTCGTTGAGACGCTCCACCCGCATCACGGTCCGGTAATAGCGCTGCATGAAGGCCTCGACAGCCTCGTTGCCATCGGCCTGGTCAAAACCGAAAGTCGCAGCCAGCTTGCGCTGGTAGTCGAACAACAGGCGTTCTTCGGCGCGGTCCGAGATTTCGTGCAGGGCCCAGCGAATCGACCACAGGCGATTGCGCGCGGCGACCAGTTCTTCAAGTTCGCGTTCGGACAGAAAATCGTGTTCGACCAGGCCATGCAGCGTCGAGGTGCCGAAGTGGCGCCGCGTCACCCAGGCGATCATCTGGATGTCACGCAAGCCGCCCGGCCCATTCTTGATATCGGGCTCCAGGTTATAAACGGTGTCCTCAAACTGATCGTGGCGCTGCTGCTGCTCCTGGAACTTGGCTGCAAAAAACTCGTCGGCTGGCCACAGCGCCGGGGCTTGGGTATGTTCGCGCATGGCCTCGAACAGCAATCCCGCGCCGTCGAGAAGCCGCGATTCCATCAGGTTGGTTGCAACACTGACGTCGGCGGCAGCCTGCTCGACACATTCGGAAACGCTGCGAACGCCGTGGCCGGGATGCAGGTCGGCATCCCACAGCACGCGCACGAAATCCTCCAGTGCCGCCACCTGGCCGCCGCCTTCGGGGTACAGAATCAATAAATCGGCATCGGAGTGAGGATGCAGCTCGCCACGGCCGAAACCACCGACGGCAATCAATTCCAGGCCCGAATCATTCGGAATCAATGCGTGCCAGGCCGTCAGCACCAACTGTTCGATGACCCAGGCCCTGGCCTGGACCAGTTCCCGGATGTCGGTGCCGGCACGAAACGCCGCTGCCAGCACTTCGTCGGCATGCCGGCGCGACTTGCCCAGTTCCACGGACAATTCGCCGGGTGTCTCGACCAGTGCTTGCAGCAGGTTCAGGTCCAGGCAGTTGCGCGAGGCCGGCGGTGCCAGCAAACGATCGATCACAGCGGGTCTTCGGGCAACCGGGTCAGCACATCTACGCCAGAATCGGTCACCGCCATGGTGTGTTCCCACTGCGCCGACAGGCTGCGATCCTTGGTCAGCACCGTCCAGCCATCGGCCAGCAGCCGCGTTTCCTTTTTACCCAGGTTGATCATTGGTTCAATCGTGAAGGTCATGCCCGGCTCGAGTCTCGGGCCTTCACCGGGGCGGCCGTAATGCAGCACCTGGGGCGGCTCGTGAAAAACGCGGCCGATGCCGTGGCCGCAGTATTCGCGAACCACCGAGCAGCGCCGGCTTTCGGCATATTTCTGAATTGCATGACCAATGTCGCCAAGCGTCGCACCCGGGCGCACCTGCTCGATGCCGATGACCATGCATCGATGCGCCACCTCGCAAATCCGCCGCGCCTTGATCGAAGGTTCACCGACATAGAACATCTTGCTGGTATCGCCGTGCCAGCCATCCTGGATGACGGTAACGTCGATGTTGACGATATCGCCATCCTTGAGCACCCGATCGCCGGGGATGCCGTGACAGATCACGTGATTGACCGAAGTACAGACCGATTTCGGGAACGGTTCGCGCCCGGGACCGCCGCCGTAATGCAACGGCGCCGGAATGGCCTTGAGTTCGTCGACGATGTAGGCATGACAGATCGCGTCGAGCTCGCCGGTGGTCACACCCGGCTGGACGTGCGCTGCAATCATCTTGAGTACGCTGGCGGCCTGTTGACCGGCCACGCGCATGGCTTCGATTTCGGCCGGTGTCTTCAAGTGAATCCCGTGCATCTCGAGCCTGGAGTTCATAAAGGGTTCTCTAAAATACAGTGCGTCATTCTATCGCACCATGCGTCAATCATCACGGTCCGCCGGTTCCAGGCGCGCGGCTGGCGACAATACCGCAGCTGTTGGCGGTCACGGGCCCACGCTCGGGTCGATCAACCACATGGCTTGTCACCGGCTCGTCGCAAGGGCTGCCAGGTCTCGCAGAAAGGCATTTTTGCGGGCGAGCGACTGGTCAGCGTACGGGGCTGTGCTGCGACGATGCCGGTTCCGGAAAAAGCCCCGGAGGCCAGACCTCCGCGGCATCGCAGTAGAACGCGTTGGTGCATCAGGCGGGATCAATTTGCCGTGCATGACCATTGGCCCATGCCTTCCGGCACTGGTAGAAAATCTGCACCGATGCCACCATATTGACACGATATCGATCGCGCGCAGCGCACAATTGGCAAATGAAAAAATACCTCAAAATCATCACTCCGGTCCTGATCATCGTGGTCGCGATCGCCGGCGCGAGCTACATTGCGCAGTCCGGCAAGCCGCCCGAAACCGTGGCGCCGAAACAGCCGGCGTTGCTGGTCGATGTGATCCGACCTCGAATCGAGGATGGCCCGTTTCTGATCCACGCCCAGGGGCCGGTGACGCCACGCAACGAAACCGCACTGGTCGCCGAGGTATCGGGAAAAATTAACTGGATGGCGGAGGATTTCGTCCCCGGCGGCGTTTTCAAATCCGGTGAAGTGCTGGCGCGGATCGATCCCAGCGACTACGAAACCGCGTTGCTGGCTGCCCAGGCCGAGTTGGCCGCGGCCCAGGCAACGCTGACCGACGAGCAGGCGCGCTCGGAGGCGGCCCGGGAGGACTTCGAGCGCCTGTATGGCGACACGCGAGACCCGGGTCCGCTGTTGCTGAGACTGCCGCAGGTTGCGCGCGCCAAAGCGGCGGCGCAAGCTCAGCAGGCCGCGGTTGCGCAAGCCGAACGCAACCTCGAACGAACCCGAATTCGAATTCCTTTCCACGGGATGATCCGCGAACGCAACATCAACCTGGGTCAATATGTGTCGGTCGGCGGCAGCCTCGGCGCAACCTTTGCCGTAGATCGGGCCGAGGTTCGACTGCCCTTGTCGGAACGCGATCTCGCATTTCTCGACATCCCGGCCGTCGGTGCCCAGATGGATTTTGAGCGGCCGGTCGTCCTGACCGGGTCATTCGCCGGCCAACCGGCTCGCTGGCCGGCAAGCCTTGTGCGTACCGAAGGCGTGGTCAACCAGAACACCCGCCTGACCTACGCGGTTGCCGAGGTCGTAGACCCTTATGCACTGGAACCGGGCAGCCGGCGAACGCCACTGCCCATGGGCACCTTCGTCGAGGCACAAATCGAAGGCCGCGATGCCAGCGGCCTGGTCGTGCTGCCCAGCCAGGCCATCCACAATGGCAACCAGATTTATATTGCCAACGAGCAGGACCAGCTCGAGGTCTTTAGCGTCGAGGTGGTGCGGGCCACACCAAGAATGATTTACATCGACAGCAGCCTTTCGCCAACGGACCGCGTGATTACCACTGCCATTCCGGCACCGGTGCCGGGATTGAAGCTCGAGGCTCGTGAGGCCGTCGAAACCGAGCCCAGGCTGCGACTGCTGCCGGCCGATGAAATCGCCGCCAGCGAATCGGAGAACCCGTGATGATCGACCGTGGCTGGTACGGCAATATCATCGGCTGGTTCGCCAATAATTCGGTGGCCGCCAACTTGCTGATGCTTTCGCTGATCGCCGGCGGCATCTATACCGCCATCACCATCACCAAGGAAGTCCAGCCCAGGATCGAGACCAATTACATTACGGTCAGCGTGCCCTACCGGGGCGCCAGCCCGAAAGATGTCGAAGAAGGCGTCCTGGTCAAGATCGAGGAGGCGATCCAGGACCTCGAAGGCATTCGAGAAATCATCGCGACCGCGCGCGAGGGATCGGGAACGGTGACCATCGAGGTCGATGCCGATTATGACGTCATCGAAGTTCTGGACAACGTCAAGATCCGGGTCGATTCGGTCGCGACCTTCCCGGCCGAAACCGAACGACCCACTTACGAGCGCAATATCTTTACCCAGGAAGTGATTTGGGTAAGCGTTTTCGGAGATGTCCCGGAACGCACGCTCAAGGAAGTTGCGCGCCAGATGCGCGACGAAATCACCGCGCTGCCGTCGGTCTCGCAGGCCAACCTGGTCGGCGACCGCGCCTACGAGATTGGGATCGAGGTGCGCGAGGAAACGCTGCAGGCCTATAACCTGACGCTCGCAGAAGTCGCCCAGGCCGTGCGCGAATCATCGATGGACCTCCCGGCCGGCAGAATCGAGGCCGCCGGCGGCGACATCCTGGTGCGCGCGATGGGCCAGGCTTATGTCGGCCGGGATTTCGCCGATATCGTCGTGCGAACCAACCCCGACGGCTCGCGGGTGCTGCTCAAGGATGTTGCCAGAATCGACGACGGATTCGTCGAACGCGGCCGTTATTCCCGGCACAACGGCAAGCCGGCCATCGCCATCCGCGTACTCAGCGTCGGCGAACAGGATGCGCTGGCCGCATCGCGGGCTGTGCGCGAGTTCATCGACCAACGCCAGCAGACGCTGCCCCAGGGCATCAGCGTCAACTGGTGGGCCGACGTCGCGTTCTACCTGCAGGACCGGCTGAACATGATGGGCAAGAACCTGCTGGCCGGCGCGCTGCTGGTTTTCCTGATTCTGACGCTGTTCCTGCGCCTCAAGCTCGCCTTCTGGGTCATGGTCGGCCTGCTGGTCGCCTTTGCCGGAACCGTGTTCATGCTGCCGTTGGTCGGTGTAACGATCAACATGGTGAGCCTGTTCGGTTTTCTCGTCGTGCTGGGCATCGTCGTCGATGACGCCATCGTCATGGGCGAATCGGCCTACACGGAAATCCGGCAACACGGGCACTCGGCCGATAACGTCGTCAACGGCGTCATGAAGGTCGCCGTGCCGGCCACCTTCGGCGTGCTGACCACCATCGCCGCATTCACACCCATCCTTCTGGTTTCGGGTGTATCCGGGCAATTCTTCGCTGCGATCGGCTGGGTGGTGGTGCTGGCGCTGGTAATGTCGCTGGTCGAATCCAAACTGATTCTGCCGGCTCACCTGGCGCACATGAAGATCAAGGATCAGGACGATGAATCGCCATCGCGCGTGGCTGCATTCCAGCGCAGCTTTTCCGCTGGCCTGTATCGCTTCGTCGATCGTTTTTATATCCCGTCGCTGCAACTGATCCTGCGCAATCGTTATATTTCGCTGGCGAGTTTCGTCGGCGTTTTGATCCTGTCGATCGGCTTTATCGCAGGGCCGTCGATGCGGGTCGTGTTCTTTCCGGATACGGCAGGCGATTTCATGCGCGTCGACCTGGAGATGAACGAAGGCACGCCCGACTACCTGACCCACAACGCCATGGACCATCTGACCGAATCGCTCAACAAGGTTGATCAGGCCATGCAGGATGAATACGATCTCGAACAGCCGGTCATACGAACCACCTTTGCCTGGGCCGGCTCCGATACCACCGGCGGCATGCTGGTGGAATTGCACAAGACCACCGATCCACGCCTGGGCACCAAGGAAATCGAGCGCAGGTGGCGCGAACAGGTCGGCCAGATTGCCGGTGCCAAGGGTCTGCGCATCGGCGGCGCCGGCGGCCCCGGCGGCGATGCCCCCGACATCTCCTACCAGCTGGTCGGCTCCAATCTGCAGCAACTAGAAGCGGCCGCGACCGAACTCGAAAGCGTCATTCGAGGCTTTGACGGCACCTTCGACGTCCGGAACAGCTTCGACGGCGGATTGCGCGAAATTCAGCTTCGGATCAAGCCCGAAGCCGAAGTTCTCGGCCTGAGCCAGCAGAACCTCGCCAGACAGGTGCGCCAGGCCTTCTTCGGCGAGGAAGTCCAGCGAATCCAGCGCGGCCAGGATGACGTGCGGGTGATGGTGCGCTATCCGCGCGAACAGCGAACCTCGCAGGGCTATCTGGAGAGCATGCGAATCCGCACCCCCGACGGCCAGGAGATTCCGTTTGACGCCGTCGCCGAAATCGAGATGGGCAGCAGCCCGTCAACGATTCGCCGCTATGACCGGGAGCGCTCGATCAGCGTCGAAGCACGTATCGACAAGGATGTCGCCGAGCCCGGCGCGCTCACCGCTCAGCTTCAAGCCGAGGTCTTGCCCGACATTCTTTCCCGGTACGCCGGCGTGCGCTATCGGGCATCCGGCCAGACTCGCAATATCGAGGAACTGAGCAGCGAGCTGATCGCTGGCACGATTTTCGCGTTGTTCATGATCTACGCATTGCTCGCCATTCCACTGCGCTCCTACCTGCAGCCGCTGCTGATCATGTCGGTCATCCCGTTCGGGATCGTCGGCGCCGTGTTCGGCCACTGGCTGCTCGGCATCCCGATCAGCCTGTTGAGCATGTTCGGCATCATCGCGCTGGCCGGCGTCGTGGTCAACGACAGCCTGATCCTGGTCGATTTCGTCAACCAGCATCGCCATATCGGCGAGTCGCGCGTCGATGCGGCGCTGAAAGCCGCGCGCGCGCGCTTCCGGCCAATCGTGCTGACCTCGGCAACGACGTTCCTGGGCCTGGCACCGATCGTTTTCTTCGAAAAAAGCCTGCAGGCGCAGCTGGTTGTTCCAATGGCGGCATCACTGGCTTTCGGCATCGTGTTTGCAACGCTGATCACGCTGGCCCTGATCCCGGTTCTGTACCTGATCGGTGACGACCTGACACTTTGGTTCCAGCGCTTGCTGGGCCACAGCAACCCGGCAGGAATGCGCGCCAATGAGCGGCCCGCTTAAATTACCGGGCGCCGGCCCTGCGGAAAAACATGTGTCTGCCACGATGACTGTTCGCCAGATCCTGGCCGCGGCAAGCGACACATTGGGAAGCCGGGCCGATGCCGAAATACTTGCGACCATCGTCCTCGGTCGCAGCCGGGCCTGGCTATATGCCCATGACGATCAGGCTGTAGGCCTTGCCGAGCGCCGGGCTTTCGAACCGCTGCTCGAACAACGAGCGGCTGGTCGGCCGCTGGCCTACATTGCAGGTTTCCGGGAATTCTATGGCCGTAATTTCAGCGTCGATGAAGCCGTGCTGATCCCGCGGCCGGAAACCGAGCACCTGGTTGACTTTGCGTTAAGCCTGGAAGAACTTCCCGACGCCGCCCGGGTTGCCGATATTGGCACCGGCTCGGGCTGCATCGCGCTGACCCTGGCCGCCGAGCGGCCGGCCTGGCACTGCATAGGGGTCGACTGCAGCGCTGAAGCCCTGGCGGTGGCGGCACGGAATGCGGAACAGCTGGACCTGAAATCCATCGAATGGCTCGACGGTCACCTGCTCGACCCGATCAATGACAGAAGCCTCGATCTGATCGTCAGCAACCCGCCCTATATTGCCGAAAGCGATGCTCACCTGGAGCGCGGCGACTTGCGCTTCGAGCCCGATCTGGCATTAAGCGCCGGGCCCGATGGCATGTCCGTGATCAGCGAACTGATCGAGCGCTCTCCCCGGCTGCTGGCTAACGGCGGCTGGCTGGTGCTGGAACACGGCTACGACCAGGCAGCGCACGTTCGTCAATTGATGCGCGAACGAGGCTTCGAGAAAATACGCAGCGAATCCGACCTGGCCGGCATCGAACGCATTACCGGGGCTTACTGGAAAGCCTGATTCCAGCAGCCTGTCGGACTTAACGCTGATCTGTTGTTGATGTACTGCCGCGGAAAAGCCGGATCGGGCGGGTATCGATCGCTTCAGTTCGACGCGTGGCGAGGCCTTCAGCAATCGATGCCCGCCCGATCCTGTTTCTGGAGCTCACCCGAATTCCTGAACGGGCATGAACGATCGCGATCACTGACAAACGACGCTAGTCAGGTATCGTTAAGCAAGCTCACGATTCGCCTCAAAAGATCGAAAAATCTGACTCCAACCGGCTTTCCATCGCTTTGGATCGGTCAAGTCCGACAGGCTCCTGGGTCCTGCCATCGATTCCCGGGATCCGCGCCGAGCCGGCAGCTCGACGAATGCGAACAAAAACCGGATCAACAACGACGCCGAAGGTATGCCAGCGCCGTTGTTCGGCGAAGTTTAAAATTCAGCGCCGCTCGCGCCAGATCTGGATTGGCCAGCGTTTATGCAAACCGTACATTGCCGCCTGGAGCGACGATCCAGTTTCCTGCATGGCGGGTAGCTGGTATCGCTCTGTTTTGGTGCGCGCAACCAGAGAAACCCGGTCAGGGACCGGCGCTATACGAACGCGCTGATGCACAGGCCAATCAAGCCGCTGGAGAAGATCCCCAGGCCAATCATGGCCAGTCCATTGATCGACAATACGGCGCGAAAATCAACTGGTGCTGCGACCGATTCGGACCGCTCGGGCTCGTCGAAATACATCAACTTGACAATGCGCAGATAATAAAACGCGCCGATCACGGCGGTGATGACGGCCAGCACCGACAGACCGGTGAAACCGGCCTGGATCGCAGCGGCAATCACCTGCCACTTGGCGAAGAACCCGACAAACACGGGAATGCCCGCAAGCGAAAACATGATCATCAGCATCATCAGTGCAAACCATGGGCTGCGCTTGGCGAGGCCTTTGAAATCATCCAGATTTTCAGCCTCGATACCGTTTCTGGACAGCAGGATCACCATTGCGAATGCGCCGGCCGAGGTGATCGAATAGGCGATCGTATAAAACATCGCAGCCGCGTAACCTGCAGGTGACGCCGCCAGGAAACCGAGCAGGATGAATCCGATGTGCGAAATCGTTGAATAGGCCAGCATGCGCTTGATGTTGCTTTGCGCGATGGCTACGACGTTGCCCAGGATCAGCGAAAGTGCGGCCAGCACCGCCAGCATCGCCTGCCAGTCAGCGTGCATGCCGCCCATGCCGTCCTGCAGCAGCCGAATCGCCAGTGCCAGATAACCAAGCTTCGGCAGCGATGAAATCAATAGCGTCACGGCCGCCGGCGCGCCCTGATAGACATCCGGCAGCCACATATGAAAGGGTACGGCGCCCAGCTTGAAGGCAATACCCACGACCATGAAGGCCAGCCCGAACGAGAGCAGCAGGTCATCGCTTGCACCGGAAGCCAGGGCGTTGGAAATCTCGACCAGCGCAAGCGTGCCGGTGGCGCCGTAAACGAGACTCATGCCGAACAGCAAAATGCCGGAGGCCAGCGAGCCGAGAATGAAATATTTCATGGCAGCTTCGGCGCCCGATGGCGATTCACGATCGATCGCCACCAGCGTATAGGTCGACAACGCCAGCAACTCGAGGCCCAGGTAAACGGTCAGCATGCTGGCCGACGAAATCATGACCATCACGCCCAAAAGCGCAAACAGGCTCAGCGAGTAAAATTCCCCGCGAAAAAGATTTGCCGAGCGCAGAAAGTGCTTGGAATAGACGAACACGGCGGCAAGAACCAGGTAGCTGAATAATTTCAGCACATCACCGAAACGATCCCGAATAAAAGTATCACTGAAGGCCATGACGCTTTCGCCGGCGGGCATCATCAGGCGCATCGTGATGATTGCCGCAAACGCCAGGATCACCAGGGCGAGTGTATGCGTCAATCCGCGCCGGCCCTCCTTGACGAAAAGATCGGCCACGAGCAGGACGCAGGCCATGCCGGCAATGAAAATTTCGGGCAACGCGAATTGGAGTTCTGAAAAGCTCATCAGTTGATCTTCGTTGTCGTGATGTGGTCAACCAGGTTGGCCACGGAAGGTTCCATCAATTCAATCAGCGGCTGCGGCCATACGCCCAGAGCCAGCGTCAGCAATGCCAGCACCGTCAACACAGTCCACTCGCGTGCGGTCAGATCGGAAAGCTGGCCCACCGAATCGTTGGCGACTTCGCCGAAGAACACGCGCTTGACCAGCCACAGGCTGTAGGAGGCGCCGAGAATCAGCGTGAGTGCAGCGAAAAATGCGAACCAGAAATTGGCCTTGAAAGCGGCCAGGATGACCATGAACTCTCCAACGAAACCGCTGGTGCCCGGCAAGCCGGAATTGGCCATGAAGAAGAACACGGCAAACATGGCGAACCAGGGCATGGTGTTGGCCACCCCGCCGTAAGCCGAGATCTCGCGACTGTGGACTCGATCGTACAGCACCCCCACCGACAGGAACATCGCGCCTGATATGAAACCATGGGAGATCATCTGCACCATGGCGCCTGTTACACCCAACACGGCGCCATCGACATCGCCGGTGTTGCGCAAAATCGCAAAAGTCAGGAACAGCCCCAGCGTTACAAAGCCCATATGCGCAATCGAGGAATAGGCAATCAGGCGTTTCATGTCGCTTTGCGCCAGCGCGACCAGCCCGATATAGACGATGGCGACCAGTGACAGGCCAATCATCAGCCAGTCCAGCGCGCCGCTGGCATCCGGCGCGATCGGCAACGAGAAACGCACCAGGCCGTATCCGCCGATCTTGAGCATGACGGCCGCCAGGACCACCGAACCACCGGTGGGCGCCTCGACGTGGGCGTCCGGTAACCAGGTATGGACCGGCCACATCGGGACCTTGACTGCAAACGCGATCAGGAAAGCCAGGAAGATCCAGACCTGTGCACTCATCGACAGCGGCAGGCTGTGCAAGTCGGCGATCGCGAAACTGCCGGACTGCAAATACAGCCAGATCAGTGCGACCAGCATGAACACCGAGCCGAAAAACGTGAACAGGAAGAACTTGATGGTGGCAAAGATGCGGTTGGGCCCACCCCAGATGCCGATGATCAAAAACATCGGCACCAGCATGGCCTCGAAGAACACGTAGAACAGCATCGCGTCAAGGGCCGCAAACATGCCGGTCATCAGTCCCGACAGAATCAGAAACGCAGCCATGTACTGGCTGACCCGGTCGCTGATCGACCATCCGGAGATCACCACCAGTACCGTGGTTAGTGCGGTCAACACGATCAGCGGCAGCGACAGGCCATCGACACCCAGATGATAGTGAATGTTGAAGGCCTCGATCCAGACTGTCTTTTCCTGGAACTGAAGCGCCGCGGTCGACCCGTCGAACCCCGTCAACATGAGTACGGAGATGGCGAGCGCAACGATGCTGACCAGGGCCGCGAGAAATTTGCCCAGGCCGGCCCGGTCCTCGGGCAAAAAGATCAGCACAAGCCCCGTGAGGATAGGCATCCAGACGATCAGACTTAATAACGGCCAGTTCATTGCATCCATTTTTTATTAACCCCTCAACAACACGAATGCAAAAACCATCGCCACCAGGCCAATGATCATGGCGAATGCGTAATGGTATAGAAACCCGGTCTGCAAGGTTCTCATGCGCGCCGAAACCGAACCGACCAGTCGGGCCGATCCATGCACGATCCAGCCGTCGATAATCGTGCCGTCGCCGTGGCGTGCGAACAGTCGCGCAAGTTTGAGCCCGCCGCCGACGATCACGTTTTGATAGAACTCGTCAAAACCGTACTTGCGGTCGAGAATGACCCAAAGCGCATGCAGGCGGGACTTGATCCGACCGGCCAGCGAAGGTTGAAACAGGTAGATCCAGGTGGAAATTGCAACGCCGAGCATGGCGAGCCAGAATACCGGCGTCACAAAGCCATGCAGTGCAAAAGCCGTGGCGCCGTGGAAATGCGTGGCGAGTTCCGACATGGGGCCGCCGACCGGGTTCATACCCACTGCGTCGTCCAGGGCGCCGCCGAACAGCAGTGGCTCGACCGTGAGCCAGCCGATCAGCAGCGACGGGATCGCCAGCAGCACCAGCGGCAGCGTCACCACCCACGGCGATTCCTGGGCATGAGCCAGCGTTTCATCATCGGCACGCGACGAACCGTGAAAAGTCAGATACAGCATGCGGAAGGTGTACAGCGCCGTGATGACCACACCTGCATGTACGGCAAAATTGGCGAATCCGGAACCGGCAATTTCCGACAGCTTGACCGATTCGATGATCAGATCCTTGGAGAAGAAGCCCGAGAAAAACGGAAACCCGATCAATGCCAGCGAGCCGACCCAGGCGGTCATCGCCGTGATCGGCATGACCCGCCCCAGGCCGCCCATCTCGCGCATGTCCTGCTTGTGGTGCATGGCGATGATCACCGAACCGGCGGCAAGGAAAAGCAGGGCCTTGAAAAAGGCATGGGTCATCAGGTGGAAGATCGCGACCGAGTAGGCCGATGCGCCCAGCGCGACGGTCATGTAGCCCAGTTGCGAAAGCGTCGAGTAGGCGACGACGCGCTTGATATCGTTTTGCACGATGCCAACCAGGCCCATGAACAGCGCCGTGATCGCACCGATGATCAGGATAAAGCTCAAGGCTGTGACCGAGAATTCGTACAGCGGAGACAATCGCGCCACCATGAAAATGCCGGCGGTCACCATGGTCGCGGCGTGAATCAGTGCCGAAATCGGCGTCGGGCCTTCCATCGAGTCGGGCAGCCAGACGTGTAGAGGCACCTGCGCCGATTTACCCATGGCGCCGATGAACAGGCAGATGCAAATAAATGTCATGACCGACCATTCGACGCCGGGGAAAATGCTGATGGTGGCGTCGGCCACATCGGGAGCGGCCGCAAACACTTCGTAATAGTCGAGCGAGCCCATGTACATCAAAACCGCCGCCACACCCAGCAACAGCCCGAAATCACCGCCGCGGTTGACAAGGAATGCCTTGATGTTGGCGCGGACCGCCGATTCCCTGCGAAACCAGAAGCCGATCAACAGATAAGACACCAGCCCGACCCCTTCCCAGCCGAAAAACAATTGCAGGAAGTTGTTGGCCATCACCAACATCAGCATCGCAAAAGTGAACAGGTTGATATAGGAAAAGAATCGCTGATAGCCGTCGTCATCGCGCATATAGCCCACGGTATAAACGTGGACCATGAACGAAACGAAGGTCACCACCACCATCATCAGCGCCGTCAGCGAATCGATCAGGAAGCCAATCTCCAGGTCCAGGCCGTCGACCACGGCCCATTTATATACGCTGTAATTGAGCACCTGCCAATCGGTCATGAACACTTGCCAGGCCACGAAAGCCGACAAACCGAACGCGCCGCCAACGGCAAGGATTGCAATCCAGTGCGCGCCGGCACGGCCGACCTGGTGGCGCAGCAGACCGGCAACGGCACTGCCAGCCAGTGGCAGCAGCGGGATCAATAGCAATATTGTTTTTATATCCACAGGATTCCAAATCTCAATTTTTTTAAAAACAGTCCGCAGATTCAAAGTTCGCGCAATTCACAAGTTTCATCGACTCGTCCACAGGACTCGGCACCAGTCAAAACGCGATATTCGCTTTTGCTGCCGGCCCTGGCCATGCCAGTGTCACTGCAACCGGCACGGTCGCTTCTATCTGGGCCAATCCACGCAATTGGCGAAGGTTTTCAAGCTAACCCTTCAATTCCTCGATATCTTCGACGTTGATTGTCTGCCGGTTTCGGAACAACACCACCAGGATGGCCAGGCCAATTGCCGCTTCGGCAGCAGCGACCGTCAGGATGAAGAACACGAAAACCTGTCCATCCATGTTGTCCAGAAATTTGGAAAAAGCGATGAAATTCATGTTCACCGCAAGCAGCAACAACTCGATCGACATCAGCAGAATGATGATGTTTTTCCGATTCAGAAAAATGCCGGCCACGCCGATCGAAAACAGAATGGCTCCCAGGGTGAGGAAATGCGCGAGCGTCAGCATATCAATTCTCCTCCCCTTCGGAGTCCATCTGCACGACCCGCACCCGCTCTTCGCGTCGGACTTCAACCTGGCGCGCAGGGTCCTGGTACTTCGTCTCGGGGCGACGACGATGCGTAAGCGAAATCGCGGCGACAATTGCCACCAACAAGATAAACCCGGCAATCTCGAACGGATAGATGTAGTCGGTAAACAGCAATTCGCCCAGCAGCTGGGTATTTCCGGCCGCCTCGCTGGATGTAAATTCGAGCACTTGAGAATTTCTACCGCGCGACCAGATCAGCAGAAACAGTTGCGCGGCCATGGCCAGCGCAACCAGCAACCCGACCGGCAAATAGCGAGCGAACCCGGCCTTGAGCTTTTCAAGGTTGATATCGAGCATCATGACGACGAACAGGAACAACACCATCACGGCGCCAACGTAGACCAAAACCAGCGTAATCGCCAGAAACTCTGCCTCCAGCAAAAGCCAGATGCAGGCGGCCGAGAAAAACGACAGCACCAGGAACAGAACCGAATAAATCGGATTGCGCGCAGTCACGACGCTCAAGGCCGATAGAGTCAGTACGGTCGCGAAGAGATAAAATATGATTTCAATAATCGGCATTTTCAGAATCTGCTCTCAGTGCTCTTGGTATTGGAGACGGCCGACGCTTCAAGCCCTTCCCGGCGAGACCCGGCCGAGTCGGCCGGCAAGCGGCGGGTTTTCAAGGTGACTCGGCCCATATCAACGGTACGGGGCATCGGCAGCCCGCGCTTCGGCAATTTGTGTCTCGTAACGATCTCCAATCGCCAGCAGCTGCTGTTTGTCGACGATGTGTTCGCCACGTTCCTCGAAATGAAAATCGGTGAAATCGGTTTCAACGATTGAATCGACCGGACAGGATTCTTCGCAAAAGCCACAGTAGATGCACTTGAACAAATCGATATCGTATCGAGTGGTGCGGCGCGAACCGTCATCGCGCCGGGTCGACTCGATCGTGATCGCAAGCGCCGGGCATACCGCTTCGCACAGTTTGCAGGCGATACAGCGCTCTTCGCCGTTGGGATAGCGGCGCAGCGCATGCAGGCCACGGTAGCGCGGAGACTTCGGTGTTTTTTCTTCCGGATAACTCAGCGTAAACTTCGGCTGCCGCATGTGCCTGAAGGTCACATTGAGCCCTTTGAAAAGCTCGAACAGCAGCAGTGATTGAAAATACTGTCGAATCGCCTGCATGATCAGCCTCCGTAGAATCCGGACGCGCGCAGCACCGCGGCGACCAGAATCCAGACAATGGTAATGGGAATAAAGACCTTCCAGCCCAGGCGCATGATCTGGTCATAGCGGTAGCGCGGGAACGTGGCGCGAAACCACAGAAACAAAAACATGAATCCAAGGGTTTTGATCAGAAACCAGTGCGCGCCGGGCTCACCGATGATCGGCACGCCGGCGACCGGGCTGTACCATCCACCGAAAAACAGCAGCGCCGTCAACGCCGAGATCAGGATCATGTTGGCGTATTCGGCAAGGAAATACAGCGAGAACGCAGCACCCGAGTAGTCGACGTGAAATCCAGCCACGATTTCGGATTCGCCCTCGGCCACGTCGAACGGGGCGCGGTTGGTTTCGGCCACGCCGGAAATGAAGAAAATCACGAACAAGGGCAGCAGCGGCAGCCAGAACCAGCTCAAAAGCGTTCCGGACTGGGCGTTGACGATCGCCGTCAGGTTCAGGCTGCCCGACAGGATGATCACCCCGACCAGCGCAAAGCCCATCGCGATTTCATAAGACACAATTTGTGCGGCTGATCGCAAACAGCCCAGAAATGCATATTTTGAATTCGAGGCCCAACCGCCGATCAGCACGCCGTAGACACCCAGCGCCGACATCGTCAGCACGTACAGCAGACCGACGTCGATATCGGCCAGGACCACGCCTTCGGCAAACGGAATGACCGCCCATGCGGCAAAGGCCGGTACCAGCGTCATGATCGGCGCCAGGATAAACAGCACCCGGTTGGCGCTGCTGGGGATCAGGATCTCCTTGAACAGCAGTTTGAACACGTCGGCAAAGGGCTGGAACAGCCCTACGGGTCCGACCCGGTTAGGGCCAATGCGGGCCTGCATGTAGCCGATGATCTTGCGTTCGGCAAATGTGAAATAGGCAACCGCGAGCGTCAACGGAATCAGGATGGCCGTGATTTTTATCACGGTCCAGGCCAGCACGGTGAGTTGGTCGATCATCACGCCTGCTCCACTTCAATGGGGCCCCAGGCAGGACCCAGTTGGCTTGCCATGTCGGTCGCCGCAGGCAGCCATACCGTATCGGCCGGAAGGCCGGCATCGATGCGCAGCGACGCGGTGATCTCGCTGCCCGATTGCCTGACCCGCGCCGTGTCACCGTGTTTCAGGTTCAAGCGTTCGGCAGTCGACGGGTTCAGGACGATATAGTCATTGTCGGCGTGATCGGTTTGCTGCAATGCTTCGGCGCGCCGAAGCAGCGAATCGCCGTTGTAGATCGGCACCGGGCCGGCCCGCCAAAGCACCGATTGCCCGGCACTTTGAAACTCGAGCCCGCGGCTTTTTGTCATCAATGGCAGCCCGGCCTGGTCCATCATTGCGTTGACTTCGGCCAGTGAGGAGAAGTCGTAGCCATCCAGCGAAAGCCGCTGGCCCAGAACCTTGAGGATCTTCCAGCCCGGACGTGAGGCCTCCGGCGGCTTGGCTGCAGCTTTGAACCATTGTCGCTGGCCGTCGGCATTGACGTAGTTGCCGTCGATTTCCGGACCGATCGCCAGCGGCAACAGCACGTCGGCACACTCGAGCAGATCCGGGCCGGCAAACGCGCAAAATGCGACAACGGCCTCGGCCGCCGACAGCGCGTTGGCCGCTGCTGCCGGATCGGCGGTGTCGAATTTTGGTTCCAGATCGAATAACAGGTAGCCTTTGAGACCATCGGCCAACTGGCGCGTGGCTGCAAGACCGTTCTCGCCCGGCAGCATGCCCGATTCAAACGCGCCTTCGCTGTTGGCCGGGCCCGGCAAGGCCATCAGCGCCACTTCGAGCAGCCCGGCGATTTCGCCGGCCAGTGCCCGCAGCCCCGAGGCCTGGGGGTGAAACAGCGCCTGGTCGCCGACGATCAAAAAGCCGTTTTTCGCTGAAGCCAGCCGCTCGGCAACCTTGCGCTGCGCCGGTTCCGGATCGCGCGCGGCAATCAAACGGCCAAGCTCGGAGTCAGGCACTTCGGCGCCCTTGATTTCGAATGCGGCCTTTGCGACCCCGGCCAGGGCCTCGACCATGTGCTGCGGAGCCGTGGTCAGACGCTCGGTCAAATCGAACGGGAAATCCCAGGCGATGGGGTTGAGGTCCATTACCGCAGCGCCATTGCTGCGCCACGCATGGCGCACGCGCTGGTTCAGGATTGGCTGGTCATGCCGAAGATAGCTGCCGACCATGAATACCGCATCGGCTTCGGACAGGTCGCGCATGGGTCGGTCCAGTGCCGCCTTGCCCAGCTGCGGGTCCGAGTCATCGGCGATTCGCAGGCGGTGGTCGCGGTTGGGCGTCCCCAGGTCGTCGGCCAGCCGCCGGAGCAGGAAATGCTCTTCGCAGCTTGCGCGCGGTGCGGCCAGAACGCCCAATTGTTCGGCGCCATGTTTTTCGACGACCGTGCCGAGCAGTTCTGCGGCCCGTCCGAGCGCGGTTTCCCAGTCGCTGTCCTGCCACGTACCGTCGACCTTGATCCGAGGGACCGTCAGCCGATCCGGGGCTGCCAGCCCAAAATGACTGTAGCGGTCACGGTCCGAAAGCCAGCATTCGTTGATGTCTTCATTTTCTCGCGGCACCGAGCGCATGATTCGGCCACGGGTCACATGATAGTGCAGGTTCGAGCCAACGCAGTCATGCATGCCGATCGATGGCCGCGCCGACATTTCCCAGGCCCGCGCCGAAAACCGGAACGGTTTGTTGGTCAGTGCCCCGACCGGGCACAGGTCGATGATATTGCCGGACAATTCCGAATCGATGTTGCGTTCGATGAAGGTGGAGATTTCCAGGTGCTCGCCACGGCCAACGCCGCCGAGTTCGGCCGTTCCGGCGATTTCTTCGAGAAAGCGCACGCAACGGGTGCAATGGATGCAGCGGGTCATATCGGTGGCCACCAGTGGCCCGAGATTCTTGTCCTTGACCACGCGCTTGCGTTCGGTGAATCTCGAAATGGACCGGCCGTAACCCATTGCCAGGTCCTGCAGCTCGCACTCGCCGCCCTGGTCGCAGATCGGGCAATCGAGCGGATGGTTGATCAGCAGAAACTCCATCACGCCGCGTTGTGCATCGACCGCCCGACGCGAGCGCGTGAATACCTTCATGCCCTCGCCCACCGGCGTGGCGCAGGCCGGCAAGGGCTTGGGCGCCTTTTCCACGTCGACCAGACACATCCGGCAGTTGGCCGCGATGGTCAGCTTGTGGTGATAGCAAAAGCGCGGTACCTCGATGCCGGCCCGATCGGTTGCCTCGATCAGCATCTCGCCCTTGCGCGCCTGAAGCTCGCGGCCATCGACTTCGATGGTCACCAGGTCCGTGTTTTGGTCTTGCACTGTAGCCATGATCAGTCTTTGTGTCCGCGTTGCGCTTTATGGATAACCACGAAGGTTACGAAGAGATCAGCTGTTCTCGTGCAGGCGATTGCCCTGGCGTCCCGCACTTCGTGACATCACGAGCTTTGCCACGATTTTTTCAAGTCATGCCGCCGCGCCGAGCTTGTCTTCGACGATGGAACGTCCGTGCTCGACAAAATATTCGAACTCGTGCCGGAAATGGCGCAAAAAGCCCTGCACCGGCCAGGCCGCGGCTTCGCCGAATGCGCAAATGGTATGGCCTTCGATCTGGCCGGCGGCCGAAACCAGCAGATCGATGTCTTCCGGACGTCCCTGGCCTTTCAGGATACGCGTGAGCACACGATGCATCCAGCCCGTCCCTTCGCGACACGGTGTGCACTGTCCGCACGACTCTGCATAGTAAAAGCGCGCGATGCGGGTGCAGACGGCCACCATGCAGGTGGTTTCGTCCATGACGACAACCGCGCCGGAACCCAGGCCGGAGCCGGCTTTTTGCAGCGAATCGAAATCCATCGACATGTCCAGCATGGTTTCGGCCGGCAACACCGGCATCGAAGACCCGCCCGGGATCACGGCCTTCAGGGCGTTGCCGTCACGCACGCCGCCGGCCATTTCCAGCAGGTCGGAAAACGGCGTGCCCAGCGGAATCTCGAAGTTTCCCGGCTTGCTGACGTGGCCGGAAACCGAAAAGATCTTCGGCCCGCCGTTGTTGGGCTTGCCGAGATCGAGAAACCACGCGGCACCGTTGCGCATGATCGCCGGCACCGAGGCCAGTGTTTCAGTATTGTTGATCGTCGTCGGCCTGCCGTAGAGGCCGAAATTGGCCGGAAACGGCGGCTTGTATCGCGGCTGGCCCTTCTTGCCCTCCAGCGATTCCATCAGCGCCGTTTCTTCGCCGCAGATATAGGCACCGGCACCCAGCACGGCATGCAGATCGACGTCGATGCCCGAGCTCTTGATATCCTGGCCCAGGTAGCCGGCCGCATAGGCCTCTTTCAGCGCCGCCTCGAATCGCTCGAACGGTTCGTGGTGGAATTCGCCGCGCAAATAGTTGTAGCCGATCGTGGCGCCCATCGCGTAACAACCGATCGCCATGCCTTCGATCACCGCGTGTGGGTTGAATCGGAGGATGTCGCGATCATGGCAGGTGCCCGGCTCGGACTCGTCGGAGTTGCACAGCAGGTACTTCTGCACCGGTGCCGAGCGCGGCATGAAAGACCACTTCAGCCCGGTCGGAAAACCAGCACCGCCGCGCCCCCGCAGCGAGGATTTCTTGACTTCCTCGATGATGTCTTCGCGCGGCGTCTGTTCGCTCAGGATTTTTTCCCAGGCCTGGTACCCGCCGTGGCGCCGATAGGCCTCCAGCGACCAGCAGTCCGGCGCGTCGAGATGGGTAAAGCAGACGTTGTTTTCAGCCATGGGGATACCTTTTACTCGAGCCCGTCTAGAATTTCGTCGATTTTTTCTTCGGTCAGGTTCTCATGATAATGTCCATTGACGATCATCACCGGCGCGCCGATGCAGGCGGCCACGCATTCTTCTTCGACCTTCAGGAAAATTCGCCCATCGGCGGTTGATTCGCCGAGCTTGATCCCGAGCTTGTTTTCAACGTGCTCGACGACCTTGTCGGCGCCGCACAACATGCACGAAATATTGGTGCAGATCGAAATCGAGTTGCGGCCCACGGGGCTGGTTTCGAGCATCGAATAGAACGTCGCGACCTCGTAGATCCAGACCGGCGGCAGCTGCAGATAATCGGCTACGGCATCCATCAAGTCCGATGTGAGATAGCCGTTGTTTTGATCCTGCGCGGCAACCAGCGCCTGGATAACCGCCGAGCGGCGGCCTTCGGGCCCCTCGGGAAACTTCGCGACCCAGTGATCGATCGTCGATTTGGTCTGATCCAGAAGAAGACCGGCCTTGCCGGCCGCCGGGCTTTCGTGGGCCTGAAAACTCATCGGTCGATTTCTCCGAATACGATGTCCTGGCTGCCGATGATTGCAACCACGTCGGAAAGCATATGTCCGCGCGCCATTTCATCCATCGATGACAGATGGGCAAATCCCGGCGCGCGCAGATGCACGCGGAACGGCTTGTTGGCGCCGTCGGAAATCATGTAGCAGCCAAACTCGCCCTTGGGCGCTTCCACGGCTGCATAGGTTTCTCCTTCGGGCACGCAATAGCCTTCGGTAAACAATTTGAAGTGATGAATCAGGGCTTCCATATCGTCCTTCATCTCTTCTCTCGACGGCGGGGCGACCTTGTAATTGCCGACCATCACCGAGCCCTTGTGATCTCTCAGCCAGAGAATGCACTGCTGGCAAATCCGCGCCGACTGTCGCATTTCCTCGACACGCACGAGGTAGCGGTCATAGCAGTCGCCATTCACGCCCAACGGAATGTCGAAATCAACTTCGCGGTATTTTGCATAGGGCTGCTTTTTGCGCAGATCCCAGGCGACCCCGGAACCGCGCAGCATCGGGCCGGTAAAGCCCAGCTGCCTGGCGCGTTCCGGCGAGACCACGCCGACCCCGACGTTGCGCTGCTTCCAGATCCGGTTGTCGGTCAGAAGTGTTTCGTAGTCATCGACACGGTCGAAGAAATCGGCCATGAACGAATCCAGGAAATCCAGCAGCGAACCTTCGCGCCATTCGTTCAGACGTTTGACGTCGGCAGGCTTTCTAAAGCGGCTTTCGGCCACTTTGGCCATCGAGTCGGGCAGATCGCGGTAGACGCCGCCGGGCCGATAGTAGGTAGCGTGCATCCGTGCGCCACTGACCGCTTCGTAGCAGTCGAGCAGGTTCTCGCGCTCGCGAAACGTATACAGAAACAGCGTCATCGCACCCAGATCGAGGCCATTGGCACCCAGCCACATCAGGTGATTCAGGATTCGGGTGATCTCGTCGAACAGCGTACGGATCCACAGTGCACGCTCCGGCGGGGTCACGTCCAGCAATTGCTCGATTGCGCGAACGTAGGCATGCTCACTGCACATCATCGAGACATAATCCAGCCGATCCATATAGCCAATTGACTGGTTGAACGGCTTGGATTCGGCCAGCTTTTCGGTCGCCCGGTGCAGCAGGCCGATGTGCGGGTCGGCACGCTGCACGACCTCGCCATCCATTTCCAGGATCAGGCGCAGGACCCCGTGCGCGGCAGGGTGCTGCGGGCCAAAATTCAGCGTGTAGTTGCGAAACTCAGACATTGGGCGACTCCCGGCGATCGAGCTGGTCGCCAACGTAGCGCGAATCCTTGCGAATCACCCGGGGCACCAGGACCCTCGGCTCGATTTCGGTTGGTTCGTAGACGACCCGGCCGCGATCCTCGTCATAGCGGACGGTCACGTTTCCGATCAACGGAAAATCCTTGCGAAACGGATGCCCGATGAAGCCGTAGTCGGTCATGATGCGCCTCAAGTCGGGATGGCCTTCGAAGACGATGCCGAAAAGATCGAAGGCCTCGCGCTCGTACCAGTTCGCGGAATTCCAGATGTCGATCAGCGACGGCATGGTTGGAAAGTCGGCCTGGTCCGGATGGCAGCGAAGCCGCAGACGATGGTTGAGACGAATCGACAGCAGCTGAACGACCGTCGCAAACCGGTTCGGAATGTCCTCGGCTTCGGGCCGGTTGTTCCAGTCGAAGCGACCCGGCCCCAGTTCATCGACGCCGCGAGAAAATCCCGAGCCGGTGGCCTCGGCAGTTTCCCACTCTTCGTCCCCGTAGCCCAGGAAATCGACGCCGCACAAATCGACCATCATGTCGAATTCGAGTGCGTCGTGGTCGCGAAGCGACTGGCAGGCCTCGATCCAGTTGCGCGGAGCAATCTCAGCGATCAACTGACCGCTTTGCTCACGCAGGTCGACAAGGTGATCGGCCAGAACATTCTGGATTGTTCTGGCCAGCTGCTGATTTCGTTCACTGAAGGCGCTCATGCCGTCGGCGCCATGATGGTGTTGGTGCGACGAATCTTCTTCTGCAACTGCAGGATGCCGTAGATCAGCTGCTCGGCCGACGGCGGGCAACCGGGCACGTAGATATCGACCGGCACGATGCGATCGCAGCCACGCGTGACCGCGTAGGAATAGTGGTAGTAACCACCGCCGTTGGCGCACGAACCCATCGAGATCACCCACTTCGGATCCGGCATCTGGTCGTAAACCTTGCGAAGCGCCGGCGCCATCTTGTTGCACAGCGTACCGGCGACGATCATGACATCGGACTGGCGCGGGCTCGGTCGAAACACGACGCCGAAACGATCGAGGTCATATCGGGCCGCACCCGAATGCATCATCTCGATGGCACAGCAGGCCAGACCAAAGGTCATGGGCCACATGCTGCCGGTGCGCGCCCAGTTGATCAGCGAATCGACGCTGGTCGTGGCCCAGCCGCGTCCGACCAGCGGATTGTTGTCTGCGTCCGGGCGCAGAATATCGTCGACCTGGTTGAGTTCGACGCCGATTCCCATTCCACCTATTCCCATTCCAGCGCCCCTTTTTTCCATTCGTAAATAAACCCGATGACCAATACCGCCAGAAACACGGCCATCGCGATCAGCCCGGCCATGCCGATCACGTCCAGCGCGACGGCCCAGGGAAACAGGAAGGCGATCTCGAGATCGAAAATAATGAACAGGATGGCGACCAGGTAGTAGCGAACGTCGAACTTCATTCGCGAATCCTCGAATGCCTCGAAGCCGCATTCGTAGGGTGAAAGCTTTTCCGCATTCGGACGATGGGGTCCGAGAATGCCGCCGGCTGCAAGCATGCCTGCACCCATGGCCAGCGCCATACCCAGAAAAATCAAGATCGGAAAGTACTCTGTAAGCATGTCAGCCGTTCCTGCTCTCCTGCCGACACGAGACCGCCGGCGTTTCGATTAAATGGGCCGGCATCCAGCCTGTGCGGGCCATTGAAAACGACGCCCGCGGCAAAACGGCGCCTTGTGGATTTGAATGCACCCCGTCATCCTGGAGCCCGGGGCGCTATCCATACGGCGTCGACACATATTTGCCGAACCCAACCGTAACATCATCAGTCGATTTTCTGGTGCCGAAGGCCGGACTCGAACCGGCACGGCCTAGGGCCACTGCCCCCTCAAGACAGCGTGTCTACCAATTCCACCACTTCGGCAGAAAATCGATCTGAAACTACAAAATCGTGCTACCAGTCGGCCGCGAAATGCCGCGACCCACCTCAATTGCGATCCTTTCGATTCTAGCGTGAGCTCGGACCTTCGGCACCGTCGTCCGGGTCGGCTTCGGCGGACTCGGCGGCGGCACCATCGTCTTCGCTGACCGGGGCCTGCGCGGCTTCGTCTTCGCTGGCCGGGGCCTGCGCGGCTTCGGCGGGCTGAGCAACATCGTCGGCCGCCTGCTCGGGCTGGTCCAGGCTTTCAATAACCGCATCAAGCGCCGGCGACTGGTTTTCACCGGCCGGTTGCTCGACCACCGAATCGGTCAGCGACGCGTCGCCCGAGCCTTGCACACCAGACCCGGCAGCGAGCACAGCCATTGCAAGACTGATACCCATAAAGCCGACCGCCAGCCAGGTCGTCGTGCGGGTCAGAAAATTACCCGCGCCGCGAGAGCCGAATACGGTCCCCGACGCACCTGCGCCGAACGCGGCACCCATTGTCGCCCCGGTGCCTCTCTGCACCAGCACGATTGCGATCAGGCTGAACGCCAGCAACACTTGAAACACAATTAAAATCGTAAACATACTATTTTCACTTTCTCGGGCATCGCCGTTGCGCTCACCAGGAAACGCCGACGGGGATTGAATTGGGCTTTAACGGTCCGGGTCTTCACCGGCCGCTCCGGCAATTGCCAGAAAATCTTCCGCTTTCAGCGAGGCGCCTCCGATGAGGCCGCCGTCAATATCCTTGCAGCGCAACAAAGCAACCGCGTTTTGAGGCTTCATGCTGCCACCATAAAGGATTTGAATCTGACTGCCCATTATATCATCGTGTCCGGCCAGAAGGGTCCGAACATAGGCGTGAATCTCTTCGGCCTGCTCAGGACTGGCAGTGCGGCCGGTTCCAATGGCCCAGACCGGCTCGTAGGCAATCACGGCACTGGAAAATGCACTCGAACCGCAGCGCTCGAGAACTGCGCTCAGCTGTGCCTCGATCACCTGCTCGGCCTGTCCTGCGTCGCGCTGCTTCAGCGTTTCGCCAACGCACAGCACCGGAATCAGCCCGGCGCCAACCGCGGCCTCGAACTTGGCGGCAACCGCAGCGTCGGTTTCGGCGTGGAACTGGCGGCGCTCGGAGTGGCCGACCAGGACATGACTCACACCAAGATCGACCAGCATGGCTGCCGACACGTCACCGGTAAACGGCCCGTCCGGCTGCTCGCTAAGATCCTGCGCGCCGAGCAGCAGGCGGCTGCTGCCGATTTGTGACTTGACCGCCTGCAGGTACGGAAAAGGCGGCATCACCATGATATCCGGTCCGGCGCCGCCGGCCGGCAATTCTTCAACAAGCCGCGTGATCAGCTGCCTGGCCATCCGGCTCGATCCGTTCATCTTCCAGTTGCCGGCAATCAGGGGCTTGCGCGGGGACGCGTTCATCACCAAAACCCTCAGTCTCGATCGACCCGGTAGTGTAACCTTTCCGCCGAATTTGCCGAACGGGATTTCAAACAGCGCATACCGCCAGATCGTCGAAATGCGCCGGACGGTCGACCGAGAGTAGCGGCGCCGAGGCAAGGTGGGGAGGTGTCGCGCACCAGCGATGCGAAGACTCGCGAAGCGCGCCGTAAAATTTTTCAAGCCATCATTCTGCTGAAGTGTTTTTCGCGGACTACGAGTACCCTGTGCCCGAACGCAGCTTTTTTAGAAAACAACTCGAACCCAAACCCAAACCCAAAGGAGTATCGACATGCAGCGAACAGGCCTGGTTTTATTGATGATGATTTTGCTTGCCGGACCAACCCAGGTGCTGGGCGCAAGCGAGCGTTATATCATCGATACCCGCGGCGCCCACGCCTTTGTCCAGTTTCGGATCCCGCACATGGGCTTTTCGTGGCTGTATGGCCGCTTCAATGATTTCAGCGGCGAGTTCACTTTCAACACCGAAAATCCGTCGAAATCGTCGGTCGAGATCGAAATCGACACCGCCAGCATCGATACCAATCATGAGCGGCGCGATGAACATCTTCGCAACGACGACTTTTTGAGCGTCGAAGAATTCTCGATCGCCCGATTCGAATCGACCGGCTTCACCGCGCTCGGCGACGACCGCTTCCGGCTCGACGGCGATCTGACCTTGCTGGGCCAGACCCGGCCCGTTTCGATCGATGTCAAGCAAATTGGGGCCGGCCAAGACCCCTGGGGCGGCTATCGTCGCGGTTTCGAAGGCACCACCGTCCTGACGCTGGCCGACTGGGGCATCGACTACGATCTCGGCCCATCGGCCACGGAAGTCGAAATGACCCTCTCCATCGAAGGGGTACGCCAGGA